>JAXDHJ010000092.1:0-5619 GCA_034664565.1 Solirubrobacteraceae bacterium | reverse complement strand
CATCGAGGCCGCCTTCGAGGCCGGCCGGCATCGGCGCGCCGCTGTAGGCACGGGACGCGATGTCCTCGATCATGGCGCCCTTCTCCGGGTCACCCTTGACGTACCAGCGACCCTTCTCCCAGGCCAGGTCCTCGGGCCTGGTCTCGAGCATGGTCGCGGCGATGAGACGCGCCTTGTCGCGCACCTTGCGCGAGACGACGGCGACCGCCGCGCCCGAGACCGGGGTCGAACGGCTCCCGTAGGTCCCGAGGCCGTAGGGCGACTTGTCGGTGTCCCCGTGGCGGACAGTGATGTCCTCCGGCGGGATGCCGAGCTCCTCGGCGACGATCTGGGCGAACGTCGTCTCGTGTCCCTGACCCTGGGTCTGGGCGCTGATGCTGACCACGGCCTTGCCCGACGGATGGACCCGGAGGTCGGCGCCGTCGTTCATGGCCAGGCCGAGGATGTCCATGTGCTTGCGCGGACCGGCGCCGACGCCCTCGGTGAAGAAGGAGACGCCGATACCCATCATCTCGCCCTTGGCGCGCTTCTCCTTCTGCTCAGCCCGCATCTCGTCGTAGCGGCAGATGTCCTTGGCCACCTGCATGGTCTTCGCGTAGTCACCGGAGTCGTAGGTCCAGCCGGTGGTGGTCTCGTAGGGGAACTGCTCGGGACGGATGAAGCTGCGCATCCGCAGTTCGAGCGGGTCGACCCCCATCTCGATGGCCAGGGCGTCGACCATCCGCTCGACGAGGTAGACGGCCTCGGTGATCCGGAAGGAGCACCGGTAGGCCACCCCGCCGGCCGCCTTGTTGGTGTAGACCGCCTTCACGTTGACGTGCGAGGCCTCCAGCGTGTACGAGCCGCACACGATGTGGAAGAAGCCGGCCGGGAACTTGGTGGGCTGCGCGGTCGAGTCGAAGGCACCGTGGTCGGCGATCACGTCGACCCGCAGGCCGGTGATCTTCCCGCCCTTGGAGCACATCTCCGAGTGCATGATGTAGTCACGGGCGAAGCTGTCGCAGATCAGGTTCTCCGAGCGATCCTCGATCCACTTCACCGGCGCGCCGGCGACGATCGAACCGGCGATCGCGCAGACGTAGCCCGGATAGACCGGCACCTTGCCGCCGAAGCCGCCGCCGATGTCCTGGCACATGATGCGAATCATGTGCTCGGCCAGTCCCGCCACCTGGGCGTAGACCGTCCGGTGGGCGTGGGGTGCCTGGTTGCCGTTGTAGATGTTCAGCTGGCCGGTGTTCGGGTTGAAGTCCGCGACCATGCCGCACGTCTCCAGCGGAGCCGGGTGGCAGCGCGGGTAGATGATGTCGCGGACGGCGACGGTGTCGGCCGCGGCGAACACGCGGTCGGTGGCGGCGCGATCGCCGGCCTCCCAGTTAGGGCTGGCCAGGTTGTCGCGCTGACCGACCTTGTCGTCGCGAATCAGCGGAGCGTCGGCGTCGAGCGCCTTGCGGGCGTTGACGACGACGGGGAGCGGCTCGTAGTCGACGTCGATGAGGGTCACGGCGTCGCGCGCCGAGTACTCGTCGAGGGCGATGACGAAGGCGACCTCCTGGTGCTGGAAGCGGACCTTGTCCCCGGCGAGCACGGCCTGCGTGTCGTAGGAGATGGTCGGCATCCAGGCCAGGCCGAGGGTCTCGAGGTCCTTGGCGGTGATGACCGCGGCGACCTTCGGGTGCGCGAGCGCCGCCGAGGTGTCGATGGACTTGATCCGGGCGTGGGCGTAGGGGCTGTGGAGGATGGCGCCGTAGACCATTCCGGGCAGGCGGAGGTCATCCAGGTACTTGCCCTGACCGCGGATGAACCGCGCGTCTTCCTTGCGCTTGAGGCGCCCGTAGCCGATCGGCCGTTCGGTGCTGGCGCTCGGCAGGTTCTCTTCGACTGTTGCCATGCTCAACTCCCCTGTTTCGGGGCGCCCTCATACTCGGCCGCCCATCGAACTGCGTGAATGATGTTCGTGTAGCCGGTGCACCGACAGATGGCACCCGATATAGCCGTACGGATCTCGAGCTCGGTTGGATCAGGATTCTCATCGAGCAGGGCCCGGGTGGTCATGAGCATGCCCGGGGTGCAGAACCCGCAGTGCAGGGCGTGCATCTCGTGGAAGCCGGCCTGGATCGGGTCGAGCTGGCCGTCGACCTCGAGACATTCGACGGTGCGGATCTCGTGCCCCTCGCACATGACGGCGAGGATGGTGCACGACTTCACCGGCTGGCCGTCCATCTGCACGACGCAGGCGCCGCAGTTGGAGGTGTCGCAGCCCCAGTGGGTTCCGGTGAGGTTGGCGACGTCGCGGATGAAGTGGAGGAGCAGCAGCCGGGGTTCGATGTCCCCGCTGTACGGCGTCCCGTTGATGCTGAGGGTGACGTTCGGCATTCTCAGATCTCCTGGTGGAGGGCGCGGGCCGCGGCACGGCGCAGAGCGCGTTTGGTGAGCACGCCCGCGAGGTGGCGCTTGTAGTCGACCGGCCCCCGGCCGTCGGCGCTCGGCGAGCAGTCCTCGGACGCCATCTTGCCGGCCTGGGCGAAGAGATCCTCCGACGGCGACTTGCCGCGGCAGTGGTCCTCCGACCGGGTGGCGTGGACCGTGGTGGGCCCGACCGCGCTGAGGCCGATGCCGCAGTCGGCGATGGTGCCGCCGTCCATCCACACCGCGGCCGAGACCGCGGCGATCGCCCAGTCTCCGGCCCGGCGCTCGACCTTCTCGTGAGCGCTGCCGCAGCCCGAGCGGACCGGGATACGTACCTCGGTGAGGATCTCCCCGGCGCCGACCGCGGTGGTGTAGGGGCCGACGTGGAACTCGTCCATGCTGACCACGCGCTCGCCGCCCGAGCCGCGGATGACCGCCGTCGCCTTGAGGGCCGCGCACACCGCCGAGAGGTCCTCGGCCGGATCGGCCTGGCAGAGCGAGCCGCCGATGGTGCCGCGATTGCGCACGACGGGGTCGGCGATGACCATCTCGGCGTCGTAGAACACCGCGAAGTGCTTGCGCAGCACATCGGACTTGAGGAGCTCGACATGGCGCGTCATGGCGCCGATGCAGATCTCGTTCCCCTGCTGCTTGATGAACGAGAGCTCGGTCAGGTCATTGATGTCGATGAGGTGCTCGGGGTTGGCGAGGCGGAGCTTCATCATCGGCAGCAGGCTGTGCCCGCCGGCGATGATTCGCGCGTCGTCGCCGAGCCGCTCGAGCGACGCAATGGCGCCCTCGACGCTCGTGGCGCGCTCGTACTCGAATGGTCCCGGGGTCTGCAAGTGCTACTCCTTTTGTCGAAAGAGCCTGATTTTCATGTTCGCATGGACCGATCGGCCAAGTCAAGGAGCCCTTCCGGCGGGCCTCCCGAGCTTGCCGGCGAGCTCCCGGACGCGATTCTGGAGCCCTGTTCGGCGGCCGGCCGGGTCCGGCGCCGGGCCCGGGAGACGGGACTCGGCCGGGAGGATCAGGTGCCCGGGAGGGTGCCGGCGACCCAGGCCGGCGGGCCGTCCTCGGGGTGCTCGCGCTTCCAGATCGGGGCCTGGCTCTTGACCGCGTCGAGCAGGGCGCGGGCTCCGGCAAAGGCCTCGGAGCGGTGGGCGGCGGAGACGGCGACGACGACGCTCGGCTCGCCGAGGGCCACCGTCCCGGTCCGGTGGGCGACGGCGACGGCGGCCAGCCCGTGCTCCTCGGCGGCGGCGGCGGCGAGCTTGGCGATCTGCTCGCGGGCCATGTCGACGTAGGCCTCGTACTCGAGGCTGGGCACCTCGCGGGTGGTGCCGACGAAGACGACGACCGCCCCGGTACTCGGGTCGGCCACGAGGCGGCGGACGGCGTCGACGTCGAGGTCCTCGCCGGTGACCTCGGCGAGGCGGACGCGGCCCGGCGCCCCGCCGCTCACCGGCGGCACCAGGGCGAGCTCGTCACCGGGCTGGAGGCGCTGCTCCCGCTCGGCGTACTCCCGGCCGACGGCGACCACGAAGGGTGCGTTCTCGGGCAGCCCGCGCAGGGGGCCGCGCCGCAGCTCGGCGATGGCGTCGTGGACGGTGGCGCCGTCGTCCAGCGTCAGGTTCAGGGTCCCGGCGCCGGCCTGCTCGCGCAGGACGGCGAATAGCCTGACGGTAACATCCATGGGCATATGGTACGACCGCTGGAGGAGCCGCGCCTGACTCATCTCGACGCCGAGGGCCGGGCGAGGATGGTCGACGTGGGCGCCAAGCCCGAGACCGATCGGGTGGCCACCGCCCGGGCGGTGGTGCGGATGGCACCGGAGACGGCGGCGGCGGTCGCCGCCGGCGACGCACCCAAGGGCGACGTGGTCGGGACCGCCCGCCTGGCGGCGATCCAGGCGGCGAAGCGAACCGACGAGTGGATCCCCCTGGCCCACACGCTGGCCCTCCACTCGGTCGACGTCGCCGTCGAGGTCGACCCGCCGGCCGGGACGGTGACGATCACCACCACGGCGCATGTTTTTGCCCGAACGGGGGTAGAGATGGAAGCTATGGTCGGATCGGCCGCCGGCGCATTGTGCGTCTATGACATGGTCAAGGGCCTCGAGCGCGGAGTCGTCATCGAACGGGTCGAGCTGCTCGAGAAGCGCGGCGGTCGGTCGGGCACCTGGAGGCGAGATGAACCAGCTTGAACCCCTGATGGACGGTCACGGGCGCCGGATCGGCGACGTGCGGATCTCGGTGACCGACCGCTGCAACTTCCGCTGCCAGTACTGCATGCCGGCGGAGGGCCTGCCCTGGCTCGAGCACGATCAGGTGCTGAGCTTCGAGGAGGTCGCCCGTCTGGTGGAGATCCTCGCCGGGCTCGGCGTCGGCGACATCCGCCTGACCGGCGGCGAGCCGCTGGTCCGCCGCGACTTCCCCCGCCTGGCGGGCATGCTCGCGGGCATCGCGGGCGTCGAGGACCTGAGCGTGACCACCAACGGCTTCCTGCTCGAGCGCGACGCCGCCGCCCTGGTCGCCGCCGGGATCAACCGGTTCAACGTGTCGATCGACTCCCTCCAGCGCGACCGCTTCTTCCAGATGACCCGGCGCGACGCGCTGCCCCGGGTCCTGCGGGGCCTCGAGGTCCTGGCCGGATTCCCGGCGGCCCACCCGATCAAGATCAACGCCGTCGGGCTGCGGGGCTACACCGAGGAGGAGGTGCTGCCGCTGGCGCGCTTCGCCCGCACCCATCCCTACGAGGTGCGCTTCATCGAGTTCATGCCCCTCGACGCCGACCATGCCTGGAATCCCGACCTCGTCCTGCCGGGTGAGGAGATCCGGGCGGCGATCCACGCCGTGTATCCGCTCGAGGCTGAGCCGCGGGAGCCGAGTGCCACCGCCCGGGTGTACCGCTTCGTCGACGGCCAGGGGAAGATCGGCTTCATCAACCCGGTGTCCGACCCGTTCTGCGGCGACTGCAACCGGATCCGGGTGACCTCGGAGGGCAAGCTGCGGACCTGCCTGTTCTCCATGCACGAGACCGACCTGCGCACGCCGATGCGCGAGGGCGCGAGCGACACGGAGATCGTGCAGGTCATCCGGGATGCGGTGTGGCGCAAGGAGCTCAAGCACCGAGTCAACGATCCCGGCTACCGCCAGCCGGCGCGCTCGATGTCGCAGATCGGCGGCTAGTGGTCGGTCTCGCCATGACCTC
>JAXDHJ010000091.1:0-52997 GCA_034664565.1 Solirubrobacteraceae bacterium | reverse complement strand
GGCCAGGCCAGCGGCCCGCCGCAGGTCAGCTCTTGCCGCGTCGTCCCCGGCCCGGGAGGCTGGCGAGCAGGCGGCCGAGGGCGAAGCCGACGAGGAGGAAGAGGACGATGACGACGATGAGCGGCGTCCTCGTCGTCGCCGCCAGCCAGTTGACCTCGACCGATTGGGCGTTCAGCACGGCGAACACGGCGACCAGGGCCCCGCCCAGGGCGGCGAGGATCGCCCCCGGGCTGCCCCGCCGCGCCTTGGCCGGCTTGGGCTCGGTGAGCGGGGTATGGTCGCTGGCCATGCTCCCAGGACTCTACCCGGCCACCGCGGCCGGCAACCGGGCTGCCCCGCCGTGTGACCGGTGGGCGCGGACCGCCGATCGCCTCCCGCCGCCGCCCTCCCCGGAGGCGGTCTGATGTCGCGGCTGGACGCCGTCGACCTGACCCGGTCGCTGAGTGCCGAGGAGGAGACCCGCCGGTTGTCCAAGCTCCAGCGCCGCCTGCTCACCCTGCGCCTCCAGCTCGGCGGCCTGCTCGGGGCTCCGGCCGTCCTCGGCCCGGCGGTGTGCGTCCTCTTCGAGGGCTGGGACGCCTCGGGGAAGGGCGGGGCCATCCGCCGCCTGGTCGCCCCGCTCGATCCCCGCCACATCTCGGTGGTGCAGTTCGCCGCCCCGGGGCCCGAGGAGCACCGGCGCCACTTCCTCCACCGCTTCGCCGGGCCACTGCCGGGCCGGGGGGGCATGGCGGTGTTCGACCGCACGTGGTACGGGCGGGTGCTCGTCGAGCGGGTCGAGGGCCTGGCCACCCCGGCCGAGTGGTCGCGCGCCTATGAGGAGATCGTCGGCTTCGAACGGGGGCTGGTGCTGGAGGACATGGTGGTGGTCAAGTTCTGGATCCACGTCTCCGCCGCCGAGCAGCTGCGCCGCTTCGAGCGCCGGGCCGCCGACCCGCTCAAGCGGTGGAAGCTGACCGAGGAGGACTGGCGCAACCGGGAGCGGCGGGCGGACTACGAGCAGGCGGTGGAGGACATGCTCGAGCGGACCGACCGGCCCTGGGCGCCGTGGCGGCTGATCGCCGGCGAGTCCAAGCGCTACGCCCGGGTCGCGGTGCTCAGGGAGACGATCGCCGCCATCGAGGCCGCCATGATCGAGCGGGGCATCGAGCCAGTGGCTGATGTCCAGTAGCGCCGGCGACCCGCGGCGGCCCGATCGGGGCGGTTGCGGTGACCGTCATCGAGCCCGCCGACCGCCGGACTCCGGCAAGCTCGGGCGGCACATGCCGCGGCCGAGACCGGCCCGCGGGTGGCGGGCCGGTCTGGCACGGCGGTGTCTGGGCCTTGCGGCGGGCCGGGTCAGACGAGGGGCCGGCGGCGAAATCCGCGGCGTCCGCCGACCGCGGTCTCGCCGCGGCCGCTGAGGAGAGCGGCGACCGCGAGGATGGCGATGAGGAAGAGCAGCGGGTGGACGACGATTCCGCCGAGGACGGCGATGACGAGCAGGATGAGGGCGATGGCGAAGAGCACGTGAGCCTCCTTGAATGGTTGTGATCAGGGAATACCCGGCTCCGGCAGCGAGGCGGCCGGCGCGGTACACGCGCCGACGTATGTACTAATACCGGCCGGTCCCTTCAGGTCGGTCGCCTGGAACCTCACCCGACCCGAACACGACATCGCGCCGCACGCGGCGAAGCACGGCTCGACGAATGTTGTCCACGACTCCCACCGGCGGGCGCGTATGCTCGACGAGAGACCTTGCCCGCCGCGGACTCTCGCTCTCCGACAGGCAGGTACAGGGGGACACGCCGCCTTGGAGCGGGCGCCCTTCCGAGGCAACGGCGAGGAGGCCCCAATGCTCAAGCGACAGTGGGAGGCCGGCGTGCGTCCATGGGAAGCCGCGAGGCCGAGTTCTTGGCTCGGCCGCCACCGAGGGGCGGCCGGGTTGCCCTCGGTGTGCCTCGCGGCCACCGTCGCGGGGCTGCTCATGACCCTACCGGCCAGCGCGCTCGCGGCAACGCCAACCGCCGAGTCCGGGGCGCCGGCGGGCCGAGCGACGGCGGGAACGCTCGTGCGGCTCTCGCGCGCCGGCAGGCAGGCGCCGATCCGCGCCGTGGTGCAGGCGAGCTCGCAGGACACCCTGCGGGCGTCGCTGAACGGTCACGGGGTCAGCGGTCTCTTCGTGCAGGCCAGCCCGAGCCGACGGATCGGCCTGCTCGGGGCGAACGACCGGGCGCGGGCGGGCATGAACGTACTGCGCGTCAGCGTCCGCCGAGCCGACGGCCGCGTCGTCGCCGAACGTCATGTCATCGAGCTCTCGCGCGGTGCGCCGGTCGCCGGCGCGGGCAGCGACCGCCGTGTCGAAGGCCTGGCGGCGATTGCGCTCAGTGCGCGCTCGTCACGCGCCGCCGGCGGGGCGCGACTCTCCTATCGCTGGCGCGTGATCCACGGCCCGCGTGGAGCAGGCCCGATTTTGCAGGGCGCGAACACCGCTGACCCGCGCCTGGATCCATCCGTATACGGCACCTACCGCGTGCGCCTCACCGTCGTTGAGCATTCTGCGGCGGGCCGTCGAGTATCGGCTACGGCGACGCCCAACCACGACACGGTCACGGTGAACGTGGGGCCCGACGATCCGCCGATCGGCGTCCCGATCGACACGCTGGCCGACGCGAACGGCGACATCGTGATCGACGGCAGTCGGGTGCCGGGAACGGGCGGCGGCGCGGCGGCGCCCGTCTCCTACGCCGTGCTCAACCGATCGACCCGCGCCGTGCAGGCCTCAGGACACGTGACGAAGGACGGGGGCGGTCTCGCCCTGATCAAAGCGGTGCTCAACGACTACGCGAGCGACACCTGGCTGGTGATCATCAACGGCACGGCGGGGATCGACCAGGCCCAGCTCGGCCAGTTCGAGACGCTGCTCAAGTCGATCGGCGGTGGCCCACTGCAGGACGATGAGAAGGAGGCACTGGCATTGGCCTACCCGTACGGCAGGCCGTTCTCGGTGATCGGCGTACCGAGCGCCCCGGCCGGCTCCCTGCAGTCGACGTTCTTCAGCGCGACCTCCGTCGGGCCCGCTCAGGGCAAGCCCGCCGGCGACCTCTCGGGTCTCCTGCAACTCAACACCGGCGTCGCCGAGTACGGATTCGTGTTCAAGGACTACGTGCCGTTCTCGACCGACCAGACCAGCGCCACCATCAAGGTCGCCGGCGCCACCTACAGCAGCGGCCTCGGGGCGGGGAAGAGCGGCTTCCACGTGCTCGCCCTGGACAGCCGGACGCTCGCGCCGCTGTTCGGCCGGGGCATCTACGCGCCCGAGCAGGTCTACGAAACGAACACCGGCAACGCCGCGACCGACGCCGAGAGCCTTGGGGCGATGCTGAACTGGCTGAACGTGTACGCGAACCTGGCGGCGGAGGGCAGCAACCTGGTCATCGTCCAGACGATCGGCAGGCCGAAGGCCGAGACCTCGTGGTGGGGTTCGATCGCCGACCGCATGTCGAGCCTGGGCGGGACGGCGCACACCTTCGACATCCTCGACGGCTCCGGCGGGTATTCGCTGGTCGGCCGGGGGCGCGTCAACCGGACGGCCGAACCGGTGGTCGAAGCCGCGCAGACGAGTACTCAGACCTCACCAGATGCCCCGGCCCAGCTCTCGGGCGTCCTCTCGCGCGGCAACGACGGTGGCTTCTCGGCGACCCTCGCCGACCCCAACGGGACGCTCAACACCGGGCTCCTGGAAGCGGCGTATCAGCCGAGCAAGTCGTTCCCGGCCTTCACTGCGGCCCAACAGGCCGCCAACGCGAACATCGCGCGTCGGCTCGGGCTGGTGAACAGGACTGACGTGCGCGAGAACTACTGGCACAGCTACACGCTCGCCTGGGGCGACATTCGAGCACGGATGCTCGAGCTCTCCTACCCGACCGACGGCCCGAGCTTCTCGGTGGCGGACTTCGCCTCGGTCAAGACGCAGTTGGCCGAGGAGATCTCCGCCGTCGTCCAGGTGAAGACGTTCATCGCCAACCTGCAGTCGCCGAACGACTCCCAGTTCGCCTCCTACCTCGACCTGCAGGCGATCAGCAAGAAGATCCAGGAGGCGGTCAAGGCCCCGGACGTCTCCCAGCGCACGACGGCGGCGAAGATCATCCAGTACGGCTTCCTGGCGATCTCGAAGCTCGTGCCGGGCGACCCTGGGAAGGCGGCGGCGCTCTTCTCGTCGGCCTTCCAATACGTGGCGGGCCTGCAGGGGTCCGACGGTTCAGAGACCCTCGGTCGCATCCAGACCACGACGACTCAGCTCGGGAACGACCTCCTGGCGCGCTACGCCGCCGCGCGAAGCGGCCTGAGCATGCTCGGGCAGATCATCGTCAGTGACTACGGAAAGCTGACCACCGTCGCCAGGGAGTCGACCGGGAACCCGGCTTGGACCTGGCCGGCGGACGACACGCTGATCCGGACCGCGATGCGCAAGGGCGCCAAGCGCTACTTCTACTCGCAGCTCTTGCCCCTCGTCTACGTTCAATATCACCTGACGGGGCCGATCAGAGCAAACGAGTGGTACTGCATGCGATCCTCGACCGGCTACCACGCGCCGGTCTTCCGAGACGAGCCCGACAGCGGTCAATACGTGGCGATCGACCGCTACCGCGACGGCCCGTTCCGGGCCGACACCTCGGCGCGCGCGCTCGGACAGTCAGACGTCAGCGGCAGGTTCGCCTCCCAGCCGAACGCGGCCAAGCCGCCGCCGGCGAGTCTGATGGACCCGCTGTTCAAACCGCTCGATCGCGACGCCGCGAGTGACAACCTCGGGCTCGACAAGGCGGGCTTCTTCGAGGGTGTGTTCACCACCCGCGAGGAGCCGGTTCCCTTCGGCTACTACTGCTGAGAAGGGCCGGCGACAGACGGCGGCCGGGGCCGGGTCGACCGGCGTGCCACGGCCCGACGGGGCCGCTCAGGCGAAGAGGAAGGTGAGGGTGGTCACTGCGTAGACGGCGAGGAGCTGGACCGATCGAGGCGGGCATGATCGAGCGGGGGATCGAGCCGGTGGCCGAGGTCTGAGGCGATCAGGGTCCTCGACCACCGGCGGCGATGACCGCCGGTGGTCGTCCTTCGGGTCGCGCCCCGTAGGCCCGAGGAGCTACGGGGTGGACGGGGACGCCTTGAGCTGGGCGACCTGGCTGGCCAGCGTGTCGACCCGGCTCGAAAGCTGCGCGATCGACTGGGTCTGGTCGCCCGTCGCCGGCCGGCTCGCCAGGGTCTTGACCGAGCTCTCGAGCGCCGCGACCCGCGAGCCGAGGCTCGAGACGGCACCGGCGCCGACGCCCGCCCCCGCGCCCGCGCCTCGCAGGCCCTGTACCTGGGAGCTCAGCTGATCGACCCGGGCGACCAGGGCCGCGCTGCCAGCGCCGCCGGCGCCGGCCCCCGCCCGCAGCGCCTTCAGCTCGGTGCTGATCCGATCGACGCGAGCGTTGCTCGCCAACCCACTGGGCGCGCCGCCGCCGGAGCGGAGGTCATCGGCTCGGACCACCGCGTAGATCGCCACGGCGACCGCCGCGAGGGCGATCACGCCGACGATCGCCAGCCACGTCCGTAGCGAGTCGATCGCGCGCAGGGCAGCAGGCTCGGCGACCGGCGCGACGACTTGCTCGCGGACGAGCGGTGGCGCCGGCGGCGCCGGCCGGAATGGTTCGGTGGGACTTGGGGATGTTGGCATCGTAGACATGCTCGGAGAACACCCCGACCGCTGGCCACCAAATCCCGCGATGGACGAATGTCCGACGATGACTCAGGCGAAGAGGAAGGTGAGGGTGGTGACTACGTAGACGGCGAGGAGCTGGACCCCGTCGAGCCAGGTCGCCTCGCCGCGACTGGTGATCTGGACGGAGATGAGGATGGCGAGGACGAGGGCGGCGATCTCGTAGCCGTTGAGGACGAGGGCCATGGGATGGGGCCCGACGACGGCGGAGAGGAGGACGAGGACGGGGATGGCGAAGAGGGCGATCTGCGAGCTCGAGCCGATGGCGATGTTCACCGCGAGGTCGGTGCGGCCCTTGATGGCCACGGCAACCGCCACCCAGTGCTCGGCGGCATTGCCGACCACGGCGACGATGATCGCCCCGATGAAGAACTGGCTGAGCCCGGCGGCGCGGGCGGCGCCGGTGATCGAGTGGACGAGGACCTCGGACATCCCGGCCACCACCAGGCCGGCGAGCCCGAGCATGGACACGGCGCGGCGGGTGCTCCACCCCGCCTCCGGCTCGTCGTCGGGGGGATTGAACAGCTCGCGGTGGGTCTTCAGCGAGAAGAGGAGGAGGGCGGCGTAGGCGAGGACCATGACGGCGGCGATGACCAGCGAGAGGTTCTCCACCCGGCTGCCGTAGCGGACGAGCTCGGCGCCGGCGGGCGGGAGGCTCGAGCCTTGGGCGAGGACGAAGACGGCGGGGAGGACGACGGCGGCCACCGCCAGCATCAGGGCCGAGGACTGGGCGGTGGCGGCGGCATCGCTGAACACCTGGCGCTCGCGGCGCAGGCCGCCGGCCAGGAGGGAGGCGCCGAGGACGAGGAGGATGTTGCCGAGGATGGACCCGACCAACGACGCCTTGACCACCTCGTGGAGGCCGCCGGCGAGGGCGAAGACGGCGATGATGAGCTCGGGGGCGTTGCCGAAGGTGACGTTGAGGAGGCCGCCGATGCCGGGGCCAGAGCGGGCGGCCAGCTCCTCGGTCGAGCGGCCCATGAGGGCGGCGGGGGGGATGACGCCGATGGCCGAGCAGGCGAAGACGGCGCCGTCGGGGGCACCGACCACGGCGAGGACGACGGCGAGGGGAATGAACGGGCAGAGGAGGAGGGGCCAGCGCTCGCCGGTCGGCCTGAGGAAGTCCAGGGAGATCACTCCTCGGCGCGGTGGCGGAGGATCTGGTCGCGCTCGGCCAGGCGATTGGCCCGGCGCAGCTGGGCGTCTCGTCCGCGGCGGGCCTCCTCTGCGGTCTCGGTGAGGAGGCCGGGGGTCGGGACGGGTCGGCCGTCGTCGCCGAGGGCGACCATGGTCAGGTAGGCCGAGTTGGTGTGGCGGACCTGACCGGTGAGGGGGTTCTCGGCGGTGACGCGGACGCCGACCTCCATCGAGGTGCGCCAGACGGCGTTGAGGCTGGCCACCAAGGTGACGAGCTCACCGATGTTGATGGCCACCAGGAAGGTCATCCGGTCGGCTGCGGCGGTGACCACCCGGCGGCGGGAGTGACGGACGGCGGCCAGCCCGGCGGCCTCGTCGACGAGCTTCATCACCGTCCCGCCGTGAACGAGGCCGGCGCTGTTGGCGTCGACGATGCCCATCCAGCGAACGAGCGTCGAGCGGGACTCGGACACGGGGCGGGCCTGCATGCCGGCCATCCTAGTTCTGCGCGTCCCGCCGGGCGGGAAGGCGGGGAGGGGGTGGTGTGGTGGCGGTAGGCTTGGCCGGTGGCCCGATCGGCGGCAGTGCGATGAGCGGCGCCCGGCGGGTGGCGACGGCTCCGGGGGCGGGCCGCCGACCGGCGCAGAGCGCACCCGAGGCGAGGACCGACGCCGAGGCCGGGGGGCGGACCCTCGACCCGGCGAGGCTGGCCGACCACGTCGATCGCCTCTACCGGGCGGCCTGGGCGCTGTCGGGCTCGCGGGAGGAGGCGGAGGACCTGGTCCAGGAGACCTTCGCCCGGGTGCTGGCCAAGCCGAGGGTGGTGCACAGCGAGGACGACCTCGGGTATCTGCTGCGGGTCCTGCGCAACACCTTCCTCACCGGCCGGCGCACGGCGGGCCGCCGGCCGCAGACGGTGGCCGTGCCGGCGGAGGTCGAGTTTCCAGACCGGCGGGGCGGGCTGAGCGCCGAGGCGGCGCTCGAGGCGCGGGAGACCTTCGCCGCCATCGCCGTGCTGCCGAGGAAGTTCCGCGAGGCGCTGGTCGCCGTCGACGTGGTCGGGCTCTCATACCGGGAGGCGGCCCGGGTCCTGGGGACGCGGGAGGCGACGATCACCAGCCGGTTGTTCCGCGCCCGCCGCGCGGTGGTGCGCATCCTGGATGGATCGACGGCGGACGGAGTCCTCTAGGTCGATGGGCCGACTACATCGTGATATCGCCGCGCTCGCCGACGGCTCCTACGAGGCCCCGGGGCTGCGCGAGCGGATCGCCGGGTCGCCGGAGCTGACCGTCCTCTTCGAGGAGCAGCGGCGGGCGGTGGAGGCGACCCGGGCCGCGCGTCCGCCGGCGCCGGCGGCGCTCCGGGCGGCCGTGGCCGAGCGGGCGGCCGGCGCACCCGTCGCCGGGGACGCCGTCCCGGCCGCCCGGCGCCGGCGCCGGGACGAGGGCCGGCGGCGGCGTCCTGCCCTGGGCCTGGTCCTGGCCACCGCCGGGGTCCTCGCCCTCGCCGTGGTCGCCGTCCTGCCGAGCGGGGGGGCGCCGACGGTGGGCGAGGTCTCCACCCTTGCCGCCCGCGGCCCGACCGCCGGGCCGCCGGCGCCCGACGCGGCCCACCACGGGGCGTTGGCCAGCGAGATCGACGGCGTGCGCTACCCGGACTGGCGGGCCGCCTTCGGCTGGCGGGAGAGCGGCGCCCGCACCGATCGCCTGGACCGCCGCCCGGCGATGACCGTCTACTACGCCGGCCCGGGGCGGGCGACGGTGGCCTACTCGATCGTCGGGGGCTCGCCGCTGCCCGAGCCGCGGGCGGCCTCGACCGCGTCGAGCGCCGGCACCCGCTACCTGGCGCTGACCCGGGCCGGGCGGTCGATCGTCAGCTGGCGGCGGGCCGGCCACACCTGTGTGATCTCGGCCACCGGGGTGCCGGTGTCGACCCTGCTGCGCCTGGCCGAGTGGCGCTACGACGCGACGCTGGCCTGAGCCGCGTATCCGACGACGCCGGCGCGAGCGTCCTCGAGGAGCATCGCCCGCTGGAGCAGATCGCCGGCCTGGCGCGCCGCCGGCGCGTCGGTGAGGCCGAGGCGGGTGGCGGCGATCAGGGCATCGCGGGTGGCGCCGAGGTCGGGAACGGCGGCGGCGCGGCGGATGGCGATGGTCAGGGGGAGCGAGGCGATGCTCGCCCGCTGGGCCGGTGAGAGGCGGCGGTAGTAGGCGACCCAGTGGCGGTCCTCCGAGCCGGCGACCGCGCCGGCGAGAAGGGTGGGCGCCGGGCCGCCGTCGCCGGTCGCGAGAGCGGGGACGGCGACGGGCGGTCGGGCGCCTGGGCGCAGGCAGCAGGCGCAGAGGAGGCCCATGACGAAGGCGGTGTGATAGCTGCTGGCCAGGGCGTAGGTGGTCCGCTCGGCTCCCTCGAGCTGGTGGAAGCGGTCGATGTCGAGGGAGAGGCCGGGGAGGAACCCGGCGCGGTCCTCGAGGCTGGCGAGCACGCCAAAGGTGAACACGGCGAGGGGGCTCCACCGGCGGCGCAGGAGCGGCCAGGTGAGAAGGACCTCCCCGGCGAGGTCGTAGTCCTCGGTGTCGAGGCAGAAGGCGAGGGCGGCGTCGGCGTCGGCTTCGATCAGGGCGGCGGGACGGGGGAGGGCGGGCCGGCGGGCCCCGAGGTCGGTGATGTACATGACGGCGTGGGTGAGGGCGTAGACCGCGTCGCGGTCGAGGCCGAGGATGTCGAGGGGGGCGTTCAGCACCGAGAGCCCGGCGGCCGCGCCGCCGGCGGCGGATGGCCGGTGGCGGGGATCCCAGAGCCGGGCCAGCCAGTCCTGCTCGAGCTGGCGGTGGGGCAGCCGTTCGGGGCCGCCGGGGTGGCAGGCGTCGAGGCTGGCGGCGAACAGCCGGTCGAAGGCGGGGTCCGGGTATCCGAGGCGCGAGAGGCAGCAGTGGGCCAGGGCGTGGTCGCGGGCCCGGGTCGGGGCAAGGCACAGGGCGGCGGCGACCCGCTCCCCGCGGGCGTGGGGCAGGAGCTGGGCGACGACGGCGTCGAAGCGCTCGCGCACGGCGCCCGAGCGACCGCGGGCGCCGGCGGCGGCGAGGAGCAGGAGCCCGGTCTCGGCGACCACCTTCTCGGGGCGCAGCGGCTCGTGGGGATGGTCGCGGTCGACGTAGCCGTGGTCGGCGAGCGCGGCGACGGCGCGGGCAGCGGTGTCGAGGGCGCCGCCGACGCGGCGGGTGAGGTCGGCGGCGGGCCAGAGATCGGGGGTGTCGGGCATCGGCTCGGGGCGGGAAGTCGGGGACGCCGGCGGATGAGGGCCGGCGCCCCGCCTGCTTGCCGGGTGGTTCACGCCCCGCGGAGCTCGGTGGCGACTTCGGCCAGCGACTCCACCGGTCCCCCGGGGTTCCCGAGCGGTCCGGTGAGGTGGAAGACGCGGGTGTAGTAGCGAAAGACGCCGCAGAAGCCGTCCTCGCCCTCGAGCGTCGCGCCCTGGGCGAGGACGGGGCCGAACTTGGCCAGGGTGGCGCCGATGGCCTCGAAGTTGACCGCTCCGCTGTCGTGCAGTGTCGCCCTGATCTCCTCGTCGACCCGGACGGCGCGCTGATTTTCGGACATGTCTGGTTCCTCTCGCTGGTGATTTACTCGGAGAGGACCGTGTCCTCACCGACTGTCAGCGAGGGTAGCCCGGGAACGGAGGGTTTACTGTGACACTGCTCACACCACCGGGGGCGGGAGACCCTTACTAGATGTTGAAGTAGTCGAGGCCGATGCTGTGGAGGGCGGTCTGGGCGTGGCCGTTGAGGACGGTGAGCTGGCCGGTCCAGATCAGGACCCCCATGATGATGAGGATCACCCCGCCGAAGACGATGATCGCCTGGTAGTGGCGCTTGACGATGGCGAAGGCGGCGGTCATCCGCTCGAAGGCCAGCGCGGTGGCCAGGAAGGGGATGGCCAGCCCGGCTGAGTAGACGGCGAGGAGGAGCGCGCCGTGGGCCTCCGTGCGCGAGAGGGCGGCGGCGTTGAGGATCCCGACCAGGGTCGGTCCGACGCACGGCGTCCAGGCGATGGCGAAGGCGGCGCCGGCGACGAGGGGGCCGCCCTTGCCGGCGCGGGCGAGCAGCCCCTCGACGTGCCACTCCCGGTTGAGGCGGGGGATCAGGGGGGAGGCGATGAAGACGACGCCGAAGGCGATGATGATCACGGCGGCGACGTGCTCGAGGGTGGCGCGATGATCCTGGAGGCTCGAGCCGAGCGCGGTGGCGCCGAGCCCGAGGCAGATGAAGATCGCCGAGAAGCTGGCCACGAAGAGGAGGCTGGGGCCGAGGACGCGCCGCGCGCCGGCGTCCTCGAGGTCGGCCGGGGAGACGCCGACCACCGCCGAGAGGTAGCCGGGGACGAGCGGGAGCACGCAGGGGGAGAGAAAGGAGACCACCCCGGCGAGCAGGGCGTAGAGGATGGTGACGCCGGAGGCGGGGTCGGCCATCCCCGGATGGTAGTTCCCGCCCGGCGGGGGCCGGGCCGGCCGGCGTGCCGCCATGGTGCTCTCGCGGAGCGGTTCCGGGCGTCCTTCAGCGCACGGCACGGTAGAGGCGGGCGAGGCGCTCGGCCGGGACGCCGGCGA
The DNA here is from genome assembly GCA_034664565.1 of Solirubrobacteraceae bacterium. GTDB lineage: Bacteria > Actinomycetota > Thermoleophilia > Solirubrobacterales > Solirubrobacteraceae > Palsa-513. The sequence continues at coordinate 41,517 of JAXDHJ010000091.1, read as the reverse complement.
GCCAGGCCCAGCGGATCAGGACCCAGGTGGCCACCGTGCGGGGGATGCCGAGGGCGCGCCAGCGCCGGGCGGAGGTGAGGGCGGGGCCGGGGAGGCAGGCGGTGGCGCCGTGGCGCTCGAGCCGGCGGACGAAGTCGTAGTCCTCCATGATCTCGAGGGGCCGAAAGCCGCCGAGGGCGTCGAAGACCTCGCGCCGGACCCAGAGGGTGGAGTCGCCGTAGTACACCCCGAGCCGGCGCTGGGCGCGGTACCAGGCGCCGAGCACCCGGGCGAAGCGGTCCTCGCCCTCGAAGCGCAGGGCGAAGTTGCCGCCGACGGTGGCGGGGTCCTCGAGGGCGTGGGCGATGGCGGCGTGGGCGCCGGGCGGCAGGCGCGAGTCGGCGTGGAGGAAGACGAGGCCGCGACCGGTGGCGTGGGCCGCGGCGGCGTTCATCTGGGCCGCCCGGCCGCGGGGGGCGGCGATGACCCGGGTCCGGGGGGCGGCGAGGGCGACGGTCTCGTCCTGCGAGCCGCCGTCGGCGAGGATGACCTCCCAGTCGCCGGCGAGGGAGTCGAGGTGGTCGAGCAGCCCGGGCAGGGCCCGGGCCTCGTCGAGGACGGGGACGATCAGGGAGAGGAGGGGGCCGCTCACCGCCGCGGTGGGGCCGGTGCGCCGGGCCGCTCGCCGCCGGCGCCTCCCGTCCCCGCCGCCGCCCCGAGCAGCGCCTCCCTGACCTCGGCGGGGGTGAGCGGGTCGGCGAGGAGGGCGTGGACGTCGGCCGGCTCGTCGAGATCGCGCTCGGCGCGCAGCAGGCCGAGATGCAGCCCGGCGGCGTCGGCGGCGGCCAGGGTGAGGCGGAGCACGTCGGGGCCGCCCCACGCCGGTGCGGGCAGGGCGAGGAGGCCGGGCTGGGCCCGGTGCATGCCGAGGAGGTAGTAGCCGCCGTCGGTGGCCGGCCCGATGGTCACGTCGCAGCCGTCGGCCAGGTCGTCGTAGGCGGCGCGGGCGTGCCCGGGAGAGAGGCCGACGACGTCGGCGCCGACGAGGAGCAGGGGACCGCCGGCGGCGGCGAGGACGTGGGCGGCGGCGGCGGCGATGCGCCGGCCGAGGTCGCCGTCGCTCTGGGGGAGGAGGTGGACGCCGGCGGGGACCAGGGCGCGCATGAGATCGCCGGCGGCGGCCGGGGTGTAGGCGAGGAAGGCGGCGCCGGGGGCGGCGGCGGCGGCCCAGCGGGCGGCGCGGAGGACGAGGGCGCGCTGGAGGCGGGCGCAGCCGTCGGGGCCGAGCAGCGGCTCGAGGCGCGTCTTGCAGGCGCCGGCCACCGGTGCCCGGGCGAGGACGAGGGCGCAGGCCATCAGACGGCGCAGTGGTAGGCCGAGGGGATGCTGCCGTCGGCCAGGCGGAGCTCGAGGAAGCGCTCGACGATCAGGCGCTTGGCCTCGGCCAGGGGCACCTCGCCGGCGGCGACGAGGAGGTCGGGGCTCGAGTCGAGGTCGCCGCCGACCGGGTGCCAGTGGACGCCGTCGGCGGTGACGGTGAGCTCGGGGACCATCACCGCGTCGCTGACCTCGGCCCCGAGGTGGGCGTTGCCGCGGGCCACGAGCGGACGGACGGCGAAGTCGGGGCCGGTGATCCCCCGCTCGGCCAGGAGCGCCGCCAGGGCGCCCGCCTCGCCGGCGTTCCGGTCGGTCTCGGTCATGGCCACCCGGACGTGGATGCCCTCGGCCCGGGCGAGCTCCAGCCCGTCCATGGCCCGCGCCCAGGAGCCGGCGCCCCGCCAGTGGTCGTGGGTCTCGGCCCGAGCGCCGTCGATCGATGTCTGGAGGGTGAGGTTGGGGCGGTCGCGCAGGCGGCGCAGGGAGGCGGCGCGGCGGCCGGTGAAGAGCATGGCGTTGGTCAGACACACGGTGGGCAGGCGCTCGGAGGCGTACTCGAGCATGGCGGCGATGTCCGGCAGGACGAAGGGCTCCCCGCCGGTCAGGTAGAGCTCCTCGAAGCCCTCGGCCACCGCCTCGTCGACCAGTTGGCGGACCCGGGCGAGGCCGAGGGAGCGGTGGCGGGCGCGGGGTGAGGAGGCCACGGCGCAGTAGTCGCAGGCGAGGTTGCAGTGGAAGTTGGTGTAGATCCACAGCCGGGGCGGGAAGACGGCGGAGCCGAAGAGCGGCGCCACCGGGAGCTCGTCGCCGGGGGGCGGGCGCTCGCCGCCGGCCCAGCCGAGGCCGTCGGCCGCCGACCCGATGGGCAGGGCGTCGCGGTAGACCTGGTAGCGCCCGCGGCTGCGCTCGGCGGGGGGCACCACCTCCAGGCACGTCGTCCACCAGCCGCTCTCCACCGTCTCCACGAACGCCTCGGGCAGGCCGGCGGCGCGCATGGCGGCGGCGTGGGCCCGCCAGTCGTAGGCCAGGGGGACGAGCTCGGCGCGGGGGCTGCCGGGGGCGAGGTCGACGAGGGCGTACCAGCCGTCGGGGCGGCCGTCGTTGGCCGGGCGCCCGATGGTGCCGACGTTGACCATCAGCGTGCCGGCCACCTGTCGCTGCCAGGGGATGCCGGTGTGGGTGAAGAGGAGGAGGTCGGCCCCGCTCGCCGCCACCCGCAGCTCGAGCTCCTCGGTGGGGAGCGAGGCCCAGAGGAAGTCGTTGACGGCGAGCGGCGAGCCGTGCACCATGTGCACGTCGACTCCGTGGCAGTCGAAGCGCCGCTCGGCCGGGAGCGCGCGCATCCAGGCGGCGAAGGCGGGGGCGGTGTGGGCCCGGGTGTAGTCGTAGAGGACCTGGGCGTAATGGTTGTCTCGGGGATCGCTGTAGCCGCAGCCGCAGTCCTCGTCACCCCGGCCGATGGCAAGGTCGTAGTTGCCGGCGATGGTGGCCACCCCGTCGAGCAGCGGCCAGACCGCGTCGGGCTCGGCGCCGAAGCCGCCGAGGTCGCCCAGGCAGTAGAGGCGCTCGGCGCCGCGGGCGCGGGCGTCATCCAGGAAGGCGCGCAATGCGTAGGGATTGGCGTAGACGCCGCCACAGACCGCGATCCGCATACGCTCGAACATAACGTTCTACGCGCCTCGTCCGATCACGCCATGCCATCTCCCCCACGCCTAGCCATCCTCGGGGCCGGACCCGTCGGACTCGAGGCCGCGCTGGCGGCGAGCCGGCGGGGATGGCCGTGCACGGTGTACGAGCGGGCCGCCGCCGTGGGCGGCCACGTCCGGGCCTGGGGCCACGTGCGGCTGTTCACCCCGTGGTCGATGAACGTCTCCCCGGCGGCCCGGGCCGCCCTGGGCGACGGCGCCCCGGACGGCGCCGGCCTCCCCGACGGAGCCGAGCTGGCGAGGGACCTGCTCGAGCCGCTGCGGCGCCTGCCGGCGGTGGCGCCGATGCTCCGCACCTCGACGACGGTGGTCGCCGTCGGGCGCGAGGGGCTGCTCAAGCACGAGGGCATCGGCTCGCCGCGGCGGGCGGCGCGTCCGTTTCGCCTCCTCCTGCGCGACGGCACCGACGGGGCCGAGCGGATCGAGCGGGCCGACGTGGTGCTCGACTGCACCGGGACCTACGGAAATCCCAACGCCCTGGGCGACGGCGGCATCCCGGCGCCGGGCGAGGCCGCCCAGGCGCCGCGGATCCGGCGCGATCTGCCCGACTTCGAGCGGGAGGCCGGGGCCTGGGCGGGGCGGCGGATCCTCCTCACCGGGGCCGGCCACTCGGCGCAGACCGCGGCCCGGGCCCTGGCCCGGCTGGCGGCGCGGGCGCCGGGGACGCGGATCGACTGGGCGGTACGGAGCACGGCGCCGAGCTGGGGGGCGGTGGCGGGGGATCCCCTGCCTGAGCGGGCGGGGTTGTGCGCGACGACGCGGGAGCTGGCGGCAGGTGCCAGCCCGGCGGTCGAGGTGCGCACCGGCTGGGTCACCGAGGCGCTGCGTCACGGGGTCGGCGGGCGGGTGGCGGTGACCCTGCGCAACGGACAGGCCGCGGAGCTCGAGTTCGATCGGATCCTCGCCCTCAACGGCGGGGTGGGCGACTTCGCGATCTATCGCCAGCTCCAGGTGCAGGAGTGCTACGCGACCTGCGGGCCGATCAACCTGGCGGCCGCCCTCCTCGGCGAGTCGGGGGGCGACTGCCTGTCCCAGGGCGGCCACGGGGCGCAGACCTTGCGCAACCCCGAGCCGGGCTTCTTCATCCTGGGGGCGAAGTCCTACGGGCGCGACAATCGCTTCCTGCTGAGCGTGGGCTGGCAGCAGGTGGCCGACGTGTTCGAGCTGGTCGAGGCCGACTGGCATGGCTGAGATCGCCCGGCGCCTGCGCGCCCTCGAGCTGGCCACCCGGCCGGTGAGCCCGGAGCTGGCCCGGGGGGTGGCCCGCCGGTGGGCCGAGCTGCCCGACCGGGTCAAGACGCCGGCCCAGGCCCTCGGGCGCCGGTCGTCGGGATGCGAGGGGACCCACGGGGTGTTTCCCCGGTGCAACCTGGCGTGCACGCCGTGCTACCACTCGAGGGAGGCCAACCGGGTGCGGGTCGACGGGCCCCACACCACGGCCGAGGTCGCGGCCCAGATGGCGCTGCTGGAGAGCATCCGCGGCCCGGGCCAGAACGCGCAGCTCATCGGCGGCGAGGTCACCCTGCTGGGGCCCGACGACCACGCGGCGGCGCTCCTGGCCATGGCGGGCCACGGGCGCAAGCCGATGAGCATGACCCACGGCGACTTCGACTACGACTACCTGGAGCGTCTGGCCCTCGGCCCGGACGGGCGCCCGCGCTTCTCCCACCTGTCCTTCGCCGGCCACTTCGACTCGATGATGTTCGGCCGCCGGGGGATGCGGCGGGTGGCCCGGGAGGCCGACCTGAACCCCTACCGGGCGCGCTTCTGCGAGATGTTCGCCCGCCTCGAGCGCGAGCACGGCATCACCCATTACCTGGCCCACAACTTCACCGTGACCCCGGCCAACGCCGAGGAGATCCCAGCCGTGATCGCCGACTGCCGGGCGATGGGCTTTCGCATGTTCTCCTTCCAGCCGGCCGCCTTCATCGGCAACGAGGCTCGGTGGAAGGACACCTACCGGGAGCTGACCGGGGACGCGGTGTGGGGATTGATGGAGCGCGGGGCGGGGGCGCGGCTGCCCTACGGGGTGTTCCAGACCGGGGACCTGCGGTGCAACCGGACGGCCTACGGGGGCTACGTCGGCGATCGCTGGGTGCCCCTCCTCGACGACCGGGTGGCGGAGGACCTGGCCGCGCGCGATGCCTTCTACGCGACCTTCGGCCCCATGGACTTCGACGTCCCGGGGGCGATCCTCGCCGCCAAGCTCACCCGGGCCCTGGCGCCGCGACCGGGCGTCCTGGCCGTGGCCGGGCGCTGGGCGGCGCGCTTCGTGGCCCGGGCCGGAGGCCTGGGCGCCGTGCGCCGGCACGGCGTGCGCCCGGTGACCATGGTCATGCACAGCTTCATGGACGCGGCGGTGGTGCGCCCGGCGTGGCGCCTCCTGCGCGCCGGCGTGGTGGCCGAGGATCCGGCGGTCCGGGCCGCCCAGGAGCGCCTGGAGGCGTGCTCCTACGCCATGGCCCACCCGGAGAGCGGCGAGCTGGTGCCGGCGTGCGCCCAGCACGCGGTGTATGACCCGGTGGAGAACGAGGCGCTCACCCGGCTCCTGCCCATGGCCGGGTAGGCGGAGGCTTCGTACTCAGCCACCGGTGGCGCTCGGCCCGGCGGCGAGGGCGGCGATGAGCCGCGAGAGCTGGCCGCCCTGCCAGGCCAGGGGCGCCCGGCCGGGTTCCTCGACGGCGAGGCGAGCGCCGGGGATGGCCAGGGCGTAGGCCTCGGCGGTGGCCAGGGGATGACCGGGATCGGCGGCGTCGCGGCTGCCCACCACGAGGGTGGGGACGGCGATCCGGTGGAGATCCTCCATGGCGGCGAACGGGCGCGATCGGGGGACGGCGCGGAGGGCGTCGGCGAGGGCGCGCGGATGGCGGTGGGCGGCCATGCGCTGGCGCAGGGCGGTGACCAGGGTCTCGCGCCAGCGCGGGTCGACGGCCTCGAGGTCGTAGGCGGAGATGAAGCCCTCGACACCGCCCTCGACCAGGCCCCGGGCCAGGGCGTCCCAGCCGTCGAGCCCGGACGGGAATCGGTCGGGCCGGTAGGCCGGGGTGATCAGGGCCAGGGCGGCCACCCGGGCCGGGTGCTCGAGGGCGAAGGCGAGCGCCGTGTGCGCCCCCATGGAGACGCCGGCGAGGACGGCACGCTCGATCTCCAGACGGTCGAGGAGGGCGCCGAGGTCGGCGGCCAGGTCGGCGTAGGCGTAGGCCCCGGCATCGGGGGCGGGCGGCGACTCGCCGTGGGCACGGGCGTCGTAGAGGACGACGCGATGGCCGGAGCGCGAGAGCGAGCGCGAGCCCATGAGGACGTGGCGGCGGGTCGCGGTCAGGCCGTGGAGCCCGACCACCGGGAGGCCGGCGCCGGCCTCCTCGTGGACGAGGCCGGCGACGGCGGGAAGCTCGGGCACAGGGGCGATGTCTAGCAGTCTCGTAGGCTATGACGATGACGGTGATCGACGTGAGCGAGGCCGACTTCGGGCGCGAGGTGATCGAGCGCTCGCGGACGGTGCCGGTGGTCGTCGACTTCTGGGCCTCGTGGTGCGGTCCGTGCCGGGCGCTCGGGCCGGTGCTCGAGGACGCGGCCGCCAAGCGCGTGGGGCAGGTGGTGCTGGCCAAGGTCGATACCGACGCCAATCCGACCATCTCCCAGCAGTACGGCATCCAGGGCATCCCGGCGGTCAAGGCCTTCTCGGGCGGCAAGGTGGTCGACGAGTTCGTCGGCGTCCAGGCCCGGGCCATGGTCGAGGGTTTCTTCGACCAGCTGATCCCCAACGAGGCGGACGGGCTGGTCGCCGCCGGGGACGAGGAGTCGCTGCGGGCGGCGCTGGCGCTCGAGCCCAACCGGGCCGACGCGGCCCTGGCCCTGGCCCGGCTGCTCGTCGCCCGGGGAGAGGGTGGGGAGGCGCTGGCTCTGCTCGACCCGGTGGTCGGCAGCTTCCAGGCGGACGGACTGGCGGCGCGCCTGCGCCTGGCGGACGACGAGCGGCTGGCGCCGGCCCTGGCCGCCCTCGACGAGAACCAGGTGGTGCGGGCCCTGCGCATGCTCCTCGATGCCCTCCCCGGCGCCGGGGAGGCCCAGGACGACATCCGCCGGGTCATCGTCGGCGAGCTCGATCGGATCGGGCCCGACGATCCCCTGGCCCGGGACATGCGCCGCCAGCTGGCCGCCGCCCTGTACTGAGCCGATCGGGGTCGGCAGGCCAGGCCGGTCGGCGAGCGGCGCCGCCCTCCACTGAGCCGATCGGGGTCGGCAGGTGAGGCCGGTCCGCGAGCGGCGCCGCCTTCCTCGGTCAGCCAACCGACGAGAACGCGGACTCGTATCCAGCGCTCGGTCGGGGCGTGAGTGGTTCCGGCGCTCCCCTTGACTGGGAGCGTCGACGAGGCGAGGATCGGCAGGCCAGCACCACGAACCGAGACGGGGGTCAACGTGTTCCGATCAAGCTCTGCCCGTACCCGGCGATGCACCGTTTACGCGGCCGGGGTCCCTTTGGTGGCCGCCGCGCTCCTCGCCGGCTGCGGCGGCAGCTCCTCAGGCTCGGCCACCTCGGGTAACACCATCCCCATCGGCGCGGTGTTCTCCCTGACCGGTCCGGGTGGGGTCTACGGGCCCCAGCAGAAGAACGCGGTGGGGCTCGCCGTCGATCAGGTCAACGCCAAGGGCGGGATCGCCGGGAAGAAGCTCGCGGTCACCATCCTCGACGACGGCTCCGACAAGCAGCAGTCGGCCCAGGCCACGCAGCGCCTGATCCAGCAGAACAATGTGGTGGCCCTGCTCGGGCCGACGCTGTCGAACTCGGCGGTGGCGGCTCACCCCATCGCCGACAGGCTGCGCACGCCGATGCTCGCGGTGAGCACCACCGGGCTGCACATCGTCGGCGACTGCCCGTATCCGTGCACCTACATCTTCCGCGACAGCCTGGGCGAGGCGACGGCCATCCCCGCCAACATCAAGACCTACGTGGCGGCGGCGCACCCCAGGACGGCGGTGCTGCTCTATCCCAACGACGACAAGTTCTCAGCCGACGGCGCCGCGGTGGTACAGCAGAGCGTGGCGGCGTCCGGGATCCGGCTGCTCGGGGTGATCCAGTTCACCAAGGCCGAGGCCGACCTCAGCCCCTACGTCACCCAGGCGGTGCAGAAGCATCCAGACGTCATCTTCATCACCTCGCTCGGGGCGATCCCGTCGAAGATCATGATCGAGGCGCGCCAGCAGGGCTTCAAGGGCAAGTTCCTCGGCGGGAACGGCTTCAACACCGCCGCGGTGTCCAAGGCGGCGGGGGCGGCCGGTGCCGGGGCGCAGAGCGCCAGCGGGTACTACCGGGGCAACCAATTTCCCACCAACACCGAGTTCGTCGCCGCCTACCAGCAGCGCTACGGGGCGCCGCCTGACCAGTTCGCCGCCCAGGCCTACACCGGAGTGCTCGTCCTGGCCGACGCCCTGCGCCGAGCCGGGGTGACCGGCGGGCTGGCCGCGGAGCGCGGCAGGGTTCGCTCGGCGCTCGAGGCGGCGTCGATCGACACGCCCCTCGGCCCGTTTCGGTTCACCCCGACCCATGACGTGAGCCAGACGATCTGGATCATCGCCATGGACGGCCACGGCGGATTCCGGTTGGTGTCGTCGGTCAAGCACTGATCGGCGAGCCGGCGGAACGGGATGGTCATCGGGCAGCAGCTGCTCGACGGGGTCTTCATCGGCTCCATCTACGCGCTGTTCGCGCTCGGCTACACCCTCGTCTTCGGCGTCCTCGACATCGTCAACCTCGCCCACAGCGCGGTGTTCATGCTCGGGGCGGTGTTCGCCTACTCCCTGGTGGCGCTCCACGGGGTTCCGTTCGGCCTGGCGGCGCCCGTGGGCGTGGTGGCGGCGGCCCTGCTCGGAGCGGTCATCGAGTTCGCAGCGCTGCGCCCGCTGCGCCGCCGCGGCGCGCCCCCCATCGCGCCGCTGGTCTCGACCATCGGGCTCGCCCTCATCGCCGTCGCCCTGATCGAGCAGGCGCGGGGCACCGGACCCCTCTCCTGGCTGTGGCGCGACGGGGCGAACTCGGTGTCCTTTCCAGCCGGGACGGTGCCCCAGACGACCTACCACCTGGCGGGTCTGATCCTGCCCCTCCCCAAGGTCATAACCCTCCTGGTCTCGGTCGGGCTCATGTTCGCCCTCGCCTACATCGTCCGCCGCACCCAGTCGGGCCGGGCCATGCGCGCGGTGGCGGAGAACCCGGGTGCCGCCGCCCTGCTCGGAGTCGACGTGAACCGGGTGATCCTCGTCACCGTCATGGGCGCCAGCGCCCTGGCCGGCCTGGCGGGGATCCTCTTCGCGGTGGCCATCTCCGACGTCAGCCCCTACATCGGCCGTGACGAGGTCGAGCTCCGCGGCCTGGCGGTGATCGTCCTCGGCGGGATGGGCAGCATCCCGGGCACCATCCTCGGCGGCTACGCCCTCGGCCTGATCGAGGCGCTCGCCCTGCTCGCCTTCGGGTCGAACGCCCGGGTGGGAATCGCCTTCGCCGCGCTGTTCCTCATGCTCGTCCTGCGCCCCCAGGGGCTGCTGGGCTCGCGCCTGACCGAGCGCGTCTGATGGGGTTCTTCACTCAACTCGTCACCGATCCGGGGGGCTTCTACCGGGGTCACGAGCTGCTGGTGGCCCAGTGCGGGATCAATGCCATGCTCGCCGTGTCCATCTGGTTCACGCTGTATTCGGGCCAGCTCGCCCTGGCGACGGCCGGGTTCATGGCCATCGGCGGCTACACGTCGGTCGTCCTGGCCATCCACGGGCACGTCCCCCTGCCCGTGGGCACCCTCGCCGGGTGCGTGCTGGCCGCCCTCGCCGGCGTGGCCATCGGACTACCGGTCCTGCGCCTGCGCGGCGTCTTCCTGGCCATCGCCACCATCGCCTTCGGGGAGGCGCTGCGCTTCGGCCTCATCCTCAACCTGCCCCTCACCGGGCGGGGACAGGGCCTGACCAACCTCGACGCCGACCCGACGGGCGGGATCCTGCCGGTGTGGATCTCGGTCTCGGTGCTCGGCTACCTCGGTTGGAGCATCACCCGCACGCGGTTGGGCCACGCGTGGGCGGCGATACGCGAGGACGAGCTCGCCGCCGCGGCGGCGGCGATCCACGTCCGGGCCCACAAGCTCGCCGCCTTCGTCATCGGCGCGGTGATCGCCGCCTACGCCGGCGCCCTCGACGCCCATCTGAACTTCTTCGTCGACCCGACCGAGTACGGGTTCGACCGCGCTGTGCAGGTGCTGGTGTTCGCCGTCCTCGGGGGCATCGGGTCGGTGGCCGGTCCCATCGTCGGCGCCGTCGGATTGACCGCGCTGCCCGAGGCGGCGCGCTGGGCGAGCGACTACCGCGAGGTGCTCTACGGGGTGATCCTCATGCTCGTCGTCGTCTTCCGCCCCCAGGGCCTGGTCGCCCGGCGCCGAGGCACCCGCCCCCGCGGCCGCGCCGGACGCCGGCCGCGACCGAGGAGCCGTGGTGGTCCGGCCGCTGCTCGAACTGACTGACCTGCGCCTGCATTTCGGGGGAGTGCGCGCCCTCGACGGGGTGTCCCTGGCTGTCCCCGAGGGAGAGGTGTTCGGGCTCATCGGCCCGAACGGGGCGGGCAAGACCACCCTCATCAACATGGTCACCGGGCTCGCCCCCGGTGGTTCGGGGTCGGTCCGGGTCGCCGGGGTCGAGGTCATGGGCCGCCCGGCCCACGCGGTCGCCGGGGCCGGCGTGGCGCGCACCTTCCAGGGCGTGCGGCTCTACCACGGGCTCAGCGCGGTGGAGAACGTCGTGTGCGGCATGCACCGCCGCCGCCCCCCGGACACCCTGCGCGAGCTCGTCGCTCCCCTCGGCCGGGTCCGGGGGCAGCGGGCGGCGCGGCGGGCCGCTGCTGAGCGCCTGCTCGACCTCGTCGGGCTCTCCTGCGCCGAGCGCTCGGGGGTGCCAGCGAGCGCACTGGCCTACGGCCGCCAGCGCCGCGTGGAGATCGCCCGGGCGCTGGCCCTGGACCCGAAGCTGCTGATCCTCGACGAGCCCGTGGCCGGAATGGTCCCCACCGAGAAGCGCGAGATCGGATCCCTCCTCGGCGACCTGTGCGCCGGCGGGCTGACCGTCCTGCTCATCGAGCACGACATGCCGCTGGTGATGACGGTGTGCTCCCGCGTCGCCGTACTCGACTTCGGCCGCAAGATCGCCGACGGCAAGCCGGGCGCGGTGGCTCGCGATGCCGCTGTGCTCGAGGCCTACCTGGGGAGCGAGCCGACGTCGGCCCCGCCCCCGCCGGTCCGCTCCCCGCGCCGGCCTGCCGCGGCGCCGCGGCAGGCGGACCTCGCCCGCGGCGTGGCGTCGGGCCGCGGGCCGGCTCTGCTCGAAATCCGCGACCTCGAGGTTCGCTACGGCGCCGTCCACGCCGTGCGCGGGGTGTCGATCGAGGTCGCGGTGGGAGAGATCGTCGCCGTCATCGGGGCCAACGGCGCCGGCAAGTCGACGATCCTCGCCGCCCTCTCGGGGCTGGTGCGTCCGAGCGCCGGCCGGGCGGCCTTTGACGGCCTCGATCTGAACCGGGCGGCGCCGGCGCGGATCGTGGCTCACGGTCTCGCCCATGTCCCGGAGGGTCGCCAGATCCTCGCCCGCCTCACCGTCCGGGAGAATCTCGAGCTCGGCGGGTTCTCGCGCGGGCGGGGCGGCCGCCTCGCCGCCGACATGGCCGCCATGGAAGCGCGGTTTCCCATCCTCGCAGAGCGGCGCTCGACGCCGGCCGGGGCCCTCTCGGGCGGCGAGCAGCAGGTGCTCGCCATCGCGCGGGCGCTGATGGCGCGGCCGCGCCTGCTGCTCCTCGACGAGCCGTCCCTCGGGCTGGCGCCGTTGCTCGCTGCGGAGGTGTTCGGGATGATCGCCGAGCTCCACCGCGGCGGGATGACCATCCTCGTCGTCGAGCAGAACGCCCACCGGGCGCTCGGCCTGGCGACGCGGGGTTACGTGATCGAGACCGGCCGCATCGCCTTCGCCGGACCGGCGGCCGAGCTGCGGGCCAACCCCGACGTGAGGCTCGCCTATCTCGGCGCCGACCCCGGGCTGAGCCCGGCGGACCCGCCGACCGCCGGGTCGTGATCGCGGCGGCCGGTGGCGCCCGCGGTGGCAGACCCGCTGGTCGCCGCCCGGCGACGCCATCAGGCCGGCGTCCCGGTCAGAAGGCCAGCTGGGTCTGGGTGGCGGAGGGCTCCGGGGGGGAGGCGGCGGCTTCGAAGGCGGCCACCCGGACCCCGAGGAGGCGGATCGGACGCTGCGGGTCGTAGTGCTCGAAGAGCTCGGCGGCGACCCGGCCGACCACCGCTGGGTCGGCGGTGGGCCGCTCTATGGTCCGGGCCCGGGTCACCGTGGTCCAGTCGTCGAGGCGGACCTTGATGGCGACGTTCCTCCCCCGCAGGCCCTTGCCCTCGAGGCGTCGGCACAGGTCGCCGGCCAGGGCGGCGAGGACGGCGAGCTGGCGGGAGCGGTCGCTCAGGTCATAGTCGAACGTGGTCTCGCTCGACTGCGACTTGGTGTCGCGGACCGGCTCGACCGGGCTCTCGTCCTCGAAGTTGGCGCGGCGCAGGAGGTCGGCGCCGTGGCGCTCGCCGAAGGCGGCCTGGAGCCGGGCGGCCGGCTGGCGGCAGAGGTCGGCGATGGTGGTCACCCCCATCGCCTGGAGGCGCTCGGCGGTCTTGGGCCCGATGCCGGGGATCAGCCGGGGCGAGGAGTCGGCGAAGCGGCGGGCGGCCTCCTCCCGGGTCAGGGCCACCGTTCCGCCGGGCTTGCGCAGGCCGCTGGCGATCTTGGCCAGGAGCTTGTTCGGGCCGCGTCCGATCGAGCAGGTCAACCCGGTCTCGGCGGCGATCCGGGCCCGGACCCGGGCCATCGAGGCGTTGGGGGCGAGCAGACCGGTGAGCTCGAGGTAGACCTCGTCGAGGCCGACCACCTCGACCCGGTCGATCTGGCTGCGCACGACGTCCATCACCTGGCGCGAGACCGCCCGGTAGGTCTCGAAGTCGGGCGGGACGACGGCGATGTCGGGACACAGGCGGCGAGCCCGGGAGAGGGGCATGGCCGAGCCGATGCCGTATGCCGCCCGCGCCTCGTAGGAGGCGGTGGTGACCACGGCCCGGGGTCCCGAGCCGGCGACCACCATCGGCTTGCCCCGGAGCTCGGGCCGGCGGCGGAGCTCGACCGACGCGTAGAAGGCGTCCATGTCGAGGTGGGCGATGACCCGCACCGCTCCATTCTGGCGCCGCCGGCGGCGGCGCGGCTCGGCTCGGGTCCGGCGGTGCCCGCGCGGGCGCCCGCGCCGTCGTCTGCGCACCGCTTCAGCCCACCTCGGGGACCGCCACCTCGAGCTCGCGGTCGGTGAGCGGCACCACGAGGATGGCGCCGTCGCCGGTGGTGTAGGCCTCCTCCCCGTGCTGGACGATGTCCATCCCCAGCGCCTGGTCGCGATCGGAGGCGCGCAGGGGCATCACCAGGCCGAGGAGGCGCAGGATGATGAAGGTGGCTCCGAAGGAGTAGACCGGGGCGACCAGGCCGGCCACCGCCTGCCAGCCGAGCTGTCCGGGGTGGCCGTAGAGCAGGCCGTTGGAGACCCCGTTCCACGCGTGCTGGGCGAAGAAGCCGATGAAGAGGATGCCGGTGAGGCCGGCCAGGCCGTGGGCGGCGAGGACGTCGAGGGTCTCATCCAGGCGGGTCCGGGGACGCCAGACGATCAGGGCGTAGCTGGGCAGCGCCGCCAGCGCCCCGAGGAGCATGGCCCACGTCGGGCTGATGAAGCCGCCGGCCGGGGTGATGCCGACGCAGCCGACGACGATCGCCGTCGCCGCCCCGATCGCCGTCACCCGCCGGCCCCGGAGGAGGTCGAGGCCGAACCAGACCACCAGCGTGCAGGCCGGGGCGAGCAGGGTGTTGGTGAAGGCGAGCACACCCGGCCTGCCGGTCGAGTAGCCGCTGCCGCCGTTGAAGCCGAACCAGCCGAACCAGAGCAGGCCGGCCCCGAGGAGCACGAGGATGGCGTTGTGGGGCAGGAGCGCCTGGCGGCCGTAGTCGCGGCGCGTCCCCACCACCAGGGCCGCGGCCAGCGCCGAGAAGCCCGAGCACATCTCGACCGGGACCCCCCCGGCGAAGTCGAGGGTCCCGTGCTGGGCCAGCCAGCCGCCGCCCCAGACCTGGTGGGCGAGCACCGGGTAGACGAGTATCGACCACAGGGCGATGAAGACGATGAAGGCCTCGAAGCGCATGCGCTCGACCACGGCGCCGGCGAGCAGCGCGGCGGTGATGATGGCGAAGCTGGCCTCGAAGGCCATGAACAGCAGGTGGGGGATCGCCGTCCCCTGGCGGGCGGAGAAGGTCACGTCGTGCAGGAAGGCGAAACGCAGCCCCCCGACCAGGCCGTTGCCCCTGTCGAAGGCGAGCGAGTAGCCGATCACCGCCCAGGTCACGGTGACCACGCCGAGGGCGGCCAGGGTCATCATGAACGTGTTGAGCGCGTTCTTGGAACGCACGAGACCGGCGTAGAAGAGGCCGAGGGCCGGGGTCATCATCAGGACGAGGGCGGTGGCCACGAGCATCCACGCGGTGTCGCCGGCGCTGATCGAGGGATCGAGGGCCACGGCGGTCATTTGTCCACCGGGGTGACGGCCAGGCCGTCGGTCTCACCCGTGCGGATGCGCACCGCCCGCTCGAGGTCGACGACGAAGACCTTGCCGTCGCCGACCTCCCCGGTCCGCGCCCCGGCGCAGAGGGCCTCGATGGTCGGGTCGACATACTCGTCGGACACAGCCACCTCGAAGCGGATCTTCTCGGCCAGGGCCATCTTCACCGTGGTGCCCCGGTAGGTCTCGACCCGCTCGAGCTCCCCGCCGTGGCCCTGGACCCGGCTCATGGAGACGCCCCGGACGTCGGCCCGGTAGAGCGCCTCGAGCACGTCGTTGGTCTTCTCCGGCCGAACGATGCCAATCACGAGCTTCATGCGCCCATCTCCTCTCGGACCGAGGGCGCCCGCGGGCGGTTCCCGCAGCGGGCCGCCTCGCCCGTGCCCCCAACTCTCCCGCCAACCGCGGGCGAGCTTACCGCCTCGACCCGGGCGCGGGCAATGCCGGGCCCGGGCCGCCCGTGCCTCCGGCTCGAGCCAGGCCGGCCCGGTGGCCTACGGTAGGGCGACGGCGCCGACCGGCGTTGGGTCTGACCGCGACGGCGACCCGCGCTCACCCGGCATCGGCGATCAGGGCCAGGCAGCGCTGGTGGGCGGCGTCCACCCAGACGCCGAAGTCCCCGAAAGCCGGGTTGGCGCTCTTCCCGTCGCGGAAGCGGCGGTAGATCTGCTGGGCGATCACCGCCACTCGGAACAGGCCGAAAACCTCGTAGAACGTCCAGCCGTCGACGTCGCGCCCGGTGAGCTCGCCGTAGCGGCGGACGACCTGCGCCCGGGTGGGGAAGCCGGGCAGGTCGGTGGGCTGGAGCTTGAAGCGCCGGCTGAGCGGGCCGTCGTCCCGCTCGATCCAGTAGGCGAGCGAGCTCCCCAGGTCCATCAGGGGGTCGCCGACGGTCGCCAGCTCCCAGTCGAGCACGCCGTTGACCACCAGGGGGTCGGCGCGGTCGAGCACGATGTTGTCGAGGCGCAGGTCGTTGTGAATCACGCACGGCGCCGAGTCCGGGGGGCGGCGGGACTCGAGCCAGCCGATGACCTCCTCGAAGCCCGGGAGGTCGGCGGTCTGCGCCCGCCGCAGGCGTTGGCTCCACTGGGTCACCTGACGCTCCACGTAGCCCGGGCCGCGGCCGAGGTCAGCGAGGCCGGTGGCGGTCACCTCGATGGCGTGGAGCTCGGCGAACAGCGCCACGAAGCGCTCGCCGAGGGCGGCCATGCGCTCCGGCGCGCTGCCGATCTCGGCCGGCATCCGCGCCCGGGGGATGACGCCGTCGACCCGTTCCATCACGTAGAACGGGCTGCCGATCACTGCCTCGTCCTCGCAGAGGGCGTGCACCTCGGGCACGTAGGGGAAGTGGGGACGCAGCCGGCGCTGGAGGTGGTACTCGCGCGCCATGTCGTGCGCCGTGCCCGTCCGCGTCCCCGCCGGCGGGCGGCGCAGGACGAGCTCGCGCCCGGGGAAGCGCAGCAGGTAGGTGAGGTTCGAGGAGCCGCCGCCGAACTGGCGGACCTCGGGGCTGCCGAGGACCCCGAGGCCGGGGGCGGCCTCGGCCAGCCACCGGGCGGCCGCGGCGGTGTCGAAGGCGTCGGCGGCCCGCACCGCCCCTGGCGGCTCCTCGGGCCGCAGGCCGCTCACCCGCCGGCGCTCATCCCCGCGCCTGGGTCTGGCGGCGCTCGCGCTGGCGGCGAAGCTCCTGGCGGGCGACGTAGAGGCGGTGCACCTCGTCGGGTCCGTCGGCCAGGCGCAGGGTCCGCAGGCCGGCGTACATCTGAGCCAGGGGAAAGTCGTCGCTCACCCCGGCGGCGCCGTGGACCTGAATCGCCCGGTCGACGACCTTCAGGGCGACGCTCGGCACCACCGCCTTGATGGCGGCGATCTCGGTGCGCGCCCGCGCGTTCCCGGCGGTGTCCATCAGCCACGCCGTTCGCATGACCAGGAGGCGCGCCATCTCGAGCTCGATCCGGCTCTCGGCGATCCAGTCGCGGATGTTGGCGTTCTCGGAGATCGGCCGGCCGAATGTCTCGCGGGAGTCGGCCCGGGCGCAGAGCAGCTCGAGCGCCCGCTCGGCGACTCCGATCGCCCGCATGCAGTGATGGATCCTCCCCGGCCCGAGGCGGGCCTGGGCGATCATGAACCCCATCCCCTCCCCGGCGATGACGTTGGCCCGCGGGACGCGCACGTCCTCGAAGTGGAGCTCGCCGTGGCCGTCCGGGTCGTGGTAGCCGAACACGGGCAGGCTGCGGACGACCGAGAGGCCCGGGGTGTCGAGGGGGACGAGCACCATCGACTGCTGTTGGTGGGCCGGGGCCTGGGGACTCGTCCTGCCCATGACGATGAGGATGCGGGCGTTGGGATGGAGCGCCCCCGTGATCCACCACTTGCGGCCGTTGAGCACGTAGTCATCACCCGCCCGCTCGATGCGCATGGCGATGTTGGTGGCGTCCGAGCTGGCCACGTCGGGCTCGGTCATGGCGAAGGCCGAGCGGATCTCCCCGGCGAGCAGGGGCGCGAGCCAGCGCTCCTTCTGCGCCTCGGAGCCGAATTCCCGCAGGAGCTCCATGTTGCCGGTGTCGGGCGCCGAGCAGTTGCATGCCTCGGAGGCGATCCGGCTGCGCCCGAGGATCTCGGCCAGCGGCGCGTACTCCACGTTGCGCAGGCCGGCGCCCTGCTTCGGGTCGGGGAGGAAGAGGTTCCACAAGCCCCGGCGCCGGGCCTCGTCCTTGAGCTCCTCGATCACCGCCGGGTGGCAGTGCGGACGCCCCGCCGCCGCCGCCGCCCGCACCTCGGCGAGCCACACCGGCTCGGCCGCCATCACGTGCTCGTCCATGAAGGCGAGCAGCGCCACCCGGAGCTCGGCCGCCCGCGCCGAGAGCTCGGTGTTCATCGGCTCCGCGACGCCGCCGCGTCCCCGTCGTCGGCTGCCATGGGCCCCTTAGGCTACCGGCCGGCGCGTGGGCCGGCCACCTACCCCTCGAGCAGGTAGGGCAGGCTCTGGTCGAGCGGCCGCGGGCTCCCGAGGTGGTAGCCCTGGGTGAAGTCGACTCCGAGTCGCTCGAGGAGCTCGAGGGTGGCGTCGTCGCCGACGAACTCGGCGATCGTGCTCGTCCCCAGGCCGCGGGCGATGCCGACCATGGCCCTGACCAGGAGCTGGTCGGTCGGGGTGGCGCACAGGTTGCGGATGTACTCGCCGTCGATCTTCAGGTAGTCGAAGTGGAGAAGCTTGAGGTAGGCGAACGACGAGAACCCGGCGCCGAAGTCGTCGATGGCCAGCTTGCAGCCCAGGGAGCGGAGCTTTCCGGCCAGGGCGCGGGCGCACTCGATGTTCTTGATCGCCGCCGTCTCGGTGATCTCGACCACGAGGCGACCGGGCGCGATGGGATGCGCCCGCAGGAGATCGGCCACGTCGGCGCCGAAGCGGGGATCCCCCATGGTCGTGCCCGAGACGTTGACGCTCAGCATCAGGTCCCGGCCGCGGGCATGGCTGTCGTGGAGGTGGCGGACCGCCCGTCCGAGCACCCACCGGTCGATCTGCACCATCAGCCCGAAGCGCTCGGCGCTGACCAGGAAGGTGCTCGGCGCGATCAGACCGCCGTCGTCGTCGGGCAGGCGCAGGAGGAGCTCGAACCCGGGGGGCGCATCGGCGTCCATGGCGATGATCGGCTGGGCGTGCAGGACGAAGCTGTCGTCGCGGATCGCTCGGCGCAGCCGGCCGTTCCAGCCTTCGCGGATGCTCAGCAGGTTGCGCCGGCCCTCGGTGCGGTCGTAGACGGCGTGGCGGTCCTTGCCCGCGTCCTTGGCGTCGTACATGGCGATGTCGGCCTCGACCACCAGCTCGTCGGGGGTGAGCATCTCCTCGCCCCGAAACAGGGCAATCCCGATCGAGCTCGAGACTTGGCAGCGAGGGTCCTCTCCGGGCAGGCCGCTGCCGCGGAGGGTGGCGAGCAGCTTCTCGGCCACGCGCTCGGCCGCCGCCTCGTCGCAGCGCGCCAGGATGACGGCGAACTCGTCGCCGCCCATCCGGGCGAGGATGTCGGTCTTGCGCACGGCGCCGTCCAGCAGCCGAGCCACCCGGGCGATGAGGTCGTCGCCGGCGGCGTGCCCGAGGGTGTCGTTGACGAACTTGAAGCCGTCGAGGTCGAGGAAGAGGACGGCCCCGGCCTCGCCGAACCGCTTCGCCTCGGCGAGCGTCCGGTCGAGCTCCTCGGTGAAGCGCCGCCGGTTGTAGAGCCCGGTCAGTGCGTCGTGATCGGCCAGGTGCTGGAGCTGGCCCTCGGACCGCTTGCGATCGGAGATGTCCATCAGGTGGGCCACGGCCAGCGTCCGCTCTCCGTGGGCGTCGGACACGGGCGCGGCGCTGACCAGGGCCCAGACGGCGCGTCCGTCGCGATGCAGGAAGCGCTTCTCGAACTCGACATGCCCGGCGCGCCCGTCGGTGAGCTCGGCGAGCTTGCCGTAGAGGCCGGCGACGTCCTCGGGATGGGTCAACGTGCTCGCGGCGGCGCCGGTGAGCTCGGCCACGCTGCGTCCGAGCATGTCGGCCAACGCCGGATTGACCTGGAGCAGCCGGCCGGCGCGCCCGGGATCGAGCGCGACCAGGCAGACGCCGATGGGAGCGCAGTCGAACGCGGTGCGGAATCGCTCCTCGGCCTCGCGCAGGGCGGTCTCCATGCGCATGCGGTCGGTGATGTCGCGGGCCGAGGCGTAGATCAGGGCCTCGTCGACCGGGACCATGGCGTTCCAGTCAAGCCATCGGTAGCCGCCGCCCTTGGTCAGGTAGCGGTTGACGAAGCCGAGCGACGATTCGCCGGCGGCCAGGCGGTTGATCTGGCCCTGGGTGGCAGCCCGATCCTCGGGGTGGATCATCTCCATGAACGGCCGGGCCAGGAACTCCGCGACCCCCCAGCCGAGGATCTGCTCCACCGCCGGGTTGACGCGCTTGACGGTGCCGTCGAAGCCGCAGGCCAGCGTGAGGTCGCGCGAGAGCTCGAAGCACCGGCCGCTGCGTCGCAGCTCGGCCTCGAGGAGCTTCTGGCCGGTGATGTTGCGCGAGATCGACGACGTGCCGATGAGCTCGTTTTCAGCGCTGTAGACCAGGGAGCTGCGCAGTGACACGTCGATCCGCCGGCCGTCCTTGGCCACCCGCACCGTCTCCAGGGGCTCGACCCGCTCGCCGCGACCGATCTTGGCCATGATCTGCTCGAGCTCCTCGGCGCGCTCGGGTGGGACGAGCATGGCGATCGACCGGCCGACCGCCTCGGCGGCGGTGTAGCCGAACAGCTCCTGGGCACCGCGGTTCCAGGTCTCGATCACCCCGCCGAGGGTCTTGGCGATGATCGCGTCCTCGCTCGAGTCGACGAGGGCGGCGAGATGCCCGCGCGCCCGCGACTCCCCGCGCTCCCACTCGCCGAACTCGCGGTCGGCCCCGGCCAGCCTCCGGTCGGTCCTCGCCCGGGCCCGATCCCGCGCCGCGCGCTCGCGGCCGGCGAGGCCGCGAGCCCGCAGCTCGGCCCGGGGGATGCGCTTCTGCGCCGAGGCGTCGCCGTCCTCGAGCTCGAGCACCCGCCGATCGGCGATGTCCGCGTCGCGGTCGGCACGTACCGCGAACGCGTCGCGCTCCTGCGCCGCCTGGTCGCGCCGGCTCGCCGTCTCGTCGCGCAGGTGCGGGATCCGCCGCCGCTCGCTGGTGCGCCGGTCGCGGCCACCCGGCCCGCGGGCGGCCGGCCCCCGCTCGGAGCCCGGCGACTGCTGTGGTTGGTTCGGCTCGACTCGGCGGGTGGTCTGCATGTCGCCGACCTTCCCGAGCGTCGATGCCGAAAGGTCGGCGTCGAGCCGCTCTATGGAAAAAACTTTCCTCACCGGGACGGACGGTCCGTGGGATCGGCGTTCGGAAGGTCAGCCGACGGTGCTCTGGACGAACTCGATTCACGCAAACGCGAAATCGATAATGACGAGTCTATACCTCCGTCGGGAAAAGCAAGTCCTACTGGACGAGTGTCGGCGGGGGGCCGTCGAGGTCAATCGAAGCGGAAATGAGTCCCCGTGGGCGGGATCGGCTCCGATCCGCCGGACAGCGCCGCCACCGCCGCGGCCAGCGTCCGGGCGAAGGTCTCGCTGCTGGCTCCGATCAGCCGGATCAACTCGCTCACCGGGGTCGCCTCCTCCATGACGCCGTTGGCGTAGTCGGTGGCGTAGCCGATCAGCCCGTAGGGCAGATCGGCCTCTCCGGCCAGCACCGTCTCCGGGCCGGCGGTCTGGCTCACCGCGGTGACCCCGCACCCGGCGAGCATGCGGATCTCGCTGCGCGAGTTGAAGCGGGGACCATCGACATGGCCGTAGCACCCGCCGTCGGTCACCTGGTGACCGGCCTGGGCGGCGCCCGCGAGCAGAGCCGTGCGCAGCGGCGAGCTGAAGGGCCGATCGAAGATCCAGTGGCCCCGGCCGGGCTGGCCCTCTCCGTGGAGGGTGCACAGCGATCCGTCGGGCAGGCGGTTGGCCAGGAAGTGGAGGTCGTCGAAGACGATGAGGCCGCCGAGGCTGACCGTCGGGTCGACCGCTCCGCACACGGTCACCGCCAGGATCGCCTCCACCCCGGCCGCCTCCAGGGCAAGGATGTTCGCCCGGTGGTTGACGTGGCTCGAGAGGCGCACATGGCCTACGCCGTGGCGCGAGACGTGGACCACCTCGGCCCCGGAGAAGGCGCCCTCGGTGACCACCACGGCGCCGAAGCGCGTGTCCACCTCCCGGGCCTGGGGCGACTCGAACGCCTCGAGGGCGTAGGTCCCCGAGCCGGTGATGATGCCTAGCCGCACCACCGCTGGATGCTACCCGCCACCCCTGCGCCTCGCCGGCCTCGCCCTCAGCGGGTGGCCCACACCTCACCGGTGTCGCCGAAGCCGAGGGCCCGCTTGGTGGCCGGCGTCAGGTCGTAGTCGCGGCCGGAGACGTAGGGGCCGCGGTCGATGACCGGCACCCGCACCGTCCGGTTGCCGAGGTGCAGGGCCACCATCGTCCCGCACGGAAGGGTCTTGTGGGCCACCCCGAGCCGCGAGTCGGTGAGCGTCCCCCCGCAGGCCAGCGGTCCGCCCCCCCGGTACCACGAGGCGCCGGCCCGCCGGTAGACGTTGATCACCCCGAGCGGAGTGGTCGCCGGGCCGCTGATGCGGTCACCGGCGAAGCGCACCCGCAGGGCCAGGGAGCCCGGGGCCGGCGGGCGGAAGCCGAGCCGGTACTGGCCGAAGCGGCTCGTCGAGGCGCTGGTCACGGTCATCCATCCCGATCCGCGGCGCTCCTGGAGCCCGACCTGGCGACCCGGTGCCGCCGGGCGCAGCGTCCCCGCCACCGAAACCGTCCCGCCGACCAGGAGGTTCCTCCGCAACGTCCAGGCCGAGATCGCGGCACCCGGCTCGCGGGCCGCCGCCGGCGCCGGCGCGGGCGCGGGCGCGGCGAGCGGCGCGAGCGCGCCGCCGGGGACGATCCCCAGGGCATCATCCACCCCGGGCAGGGAGCTCAGGGTCAGGGTCGACGCCTGGACGGCGTCGGGCACCGCCGCGGCCCCGGCGATGTCGGCTTCGGCCACGCCGGTCCCCGCGCTTCCAAGTCCGGCGGCACCGATGGCGAGGATGACACGACCGGGGCATAGATCCAGCTGCGGCCTCATCGGGCCTCCTTGCTTTTCCTTGCCTACGGGGTTAGCTGACGGGCTCGCGGCCGGCCCGGGCTCGCGGTGAGCGTGCTCCGGAGTCAGTCGCTACGGCCGCAACGCGCGGTCGATTCGCCCCTGCCGCAGCCGGGGCACCATGTGCTCCGGCTCCGGCGATGGTTCCCCCGCTCGCGCCCGCACGGTGCGGCCACGACTCGGCAGACGAACAAAAGTTCGCCGTAGGCTAGCGCACCCGCCGGATCGACCGCCGCCCCGGGGGGACCGCCGGTCCGATCGGGGCGGTGCCATCGGCCTGCCGTCGACGGCGAATGCCACAATCACTCAACGTGACCAATCCCGACCGCCTCAGCCTTCTCGACACCGAGCTGCTCGAGCTCGAGGACAAGTCCCACCTCCACGCCCACGTCGCCTCGGTGCTCATCTTCGCCGGCCCGGCCCCGACGCTCGACGAGCTCACCGAGGAGATCGTCAGCCACCTCGACGAAGTGCCCCGCTACCGCCAGAAGCTGGCCGAGGTCCCCTACCGCCAGGGACGGCCGGTGTGGATCGACGACCCGTTCTTCAACCCCGGCTACCACATCCGCCACGCCGCCCTCCCCCGGCCCGGAGACGAGCCGGCGCTCGCCCGGCTGGCCGGCCGACTCTTCTCCCAGCGCCTGGACCGCACCAAGCCGCTCTGGGAGATGTGGCTCGTCGAGGGGGTGCAGGGCGATCGCTTCGCCCTCATCGGCAAGACCCATCACGTCCTGGTGGACGGGATCGCGGACCTCGACCTCACCACCGTCCTCTTCGACCGCGAGAGCGCGGCCGCGGCCCCCACCGGCCCGCCGCCGATCTGGTCGGCCCGACCCGCCCCCTCGCGGGCCGAGCTCCTCGCCGGAGCCCTCCTCGAGCGGGCGAGCGACCCGGGCGAGGCCGCCACCGGCGTCCAGGAGCTCCTGCGCCGCCCCCGGGCCCTGGCCGATGAGCTCCGCCACCGGCTGGCCGCGATCGGCCCCCTCTCCTGGCTGGCCGGAGATCCCGCCCCCCGGACGCCGCTGAACGTGGCCATCGGCCCGCATCGCCGCTACACGTGGATCGACGGCGACCTCGAGCGCTTCCGCCAGATCAAGACGGCGCTCGGAGGCAGCGTCAACGACGTGGTGCTCACCGCCGTGGCCGGCGCCCTCGGGCGCTATCTGCGGGGCGCGGGACACGAGACCGAGGGGCTCGTCCTGCGGGCCATAGTCCCCGTCTGGGCGCCGGCCGACGTCGGCCGGTCGCGCAGCCGGGTGGAGACGGTCTGGGCCCCCCTGCCCGTGGGCATCGTCGACCCCCGCGAGCGCTTCGCCGAGGTCAGCCAGGCCATGGACGGCCTCAAGGAGTCCGGCCGGGCGGTGGATGCCCGCATCCTGACCGAGCTGGCCGGGTTCGCTCCGTCGACGATCATCAGCGAGGCCGCGCGGGTCCAGGCCCGTTCCCGCTTCGCCAACCTGACGGTGACCAACGTCCCCGGCCCCCAGGGGGCCCTGTTCCTCCTCGGCCGACGCCTCGAGGCGATCTACCCGGTGTTCCCCCTCGCCGACCACCAGGCCCTCGGCGTGGCGGTGATGAGCTACTGCGGCCGGCTCGGCTTCGGGCTGCTCGCCGACTACGACGCCGTGCCCGACGTCGAGGCCATCGCCGTCGAGCTCGAGGCCGCCATCGATGAGCTGTCCGCCCTCGCCGGGAGCGCCCGCCGCCCCGGCCGGGGCCGCCGGGCCGACGGGCGCGCGGCGCCGGCCGCCGCCCCGCCCCGCCCGCGGGGGGCCCGGCGCCCGCGGACCGCCGCCGGAGGCGACCGCGTCTAGTCCGCCGATGGACGACCGCGGCCCCGAGCTCGCCCCGGCGGTCGTCGGCGGCGACGAACCAGCGGCGTCGCCCGCCACGTCGCGAATCCGGCTTGCCCTCTGCCAGATCAACACCACGGTCGGGGACATCGCCGCCAACGAGGGCCGGATCCTCGCCGCGCTCGACCGCGCGTCTGCCGCCGGAGCCCAGATCGCCGTCTTTCCCGAGCTGGCCATCACCGGCTATCCGCCCGAGGACCTCCTCCTCAAGCGCCACTTCCTGAGCGACGCCCGCGCCGCCCTCGACCGGCTGGCCGCGGCGACCCGGGGCATCCTCGCCGTGGTCGGCTTCCCCGAGCGCGACGGCGGCCTCTACAACTCCGCGGCCGTTCTCGCCGACGGCGCCGTCGCCGCCATCCACCGCAAGGTCCACCTCCCGAACTACGGCGTCTTCGACGAGCAGCGCTACTTCCGCTCCGGTGCCACCGCCAGCCTCATCGACGTCGGCCCCCACCGCGTCGGCCTCACCGTCTGCGAGGACGTCTGGGAGCCCGGTCCCCCGGCCAGCGCCCAGGCACTGGCCGGGGCCACCCTGATCCTCAACCTCTCGGCCTCGCCCTACCACCGCGGCAAGGGGGTCGAGCGGGAGGTGCTGTTCGGCCGACGGGCCCGCGAGGACCGGGCGGCGATCGCCTTCTGCGGCCTCGTCGGCGGCCAGGACGAGCTCGTCTTCGACGGCCACTCCTTCGTTCTCGACAGGACCGGCGCCCTCCTCGCTCGGGCCGCCGCCTTCGCCGAGGAGGTGCTCGTCTGCGACCTCGAGCTCCCCCCGCCGGTCCGGACCGATCCCCCGGTCGACGCCGACCCCCCGGTCGACGCCGACCCCTCGGTCGGGACCCACCCGGTGGAGCGCTACCGCCCGCTCCGGGGCGAGGCCGTCCCCGCCGAGGTCCTCGCCGTCCTCGAACTGCCCCCGGCCGGCGGAGGCTCACCGCCGCCCCGGGTCGCCCCCCTGCCTGAGAGCATCGAGGCCGAGATCTACGCCGCCCTGACCTGCGGTCTGCGCGACTATGTCGAGAAGAACGGCTTTCGCCACACCGTCCTCGGCCTCTCGGGCGGCGTCGACTCGGCGCTCGTGGCCGCCATCGCCGTCGACGCCCTCGGCCCCGAGCGGGTCAGCGCGGTGATCATGCCCTCGCCCTACTCCTCGCCCGAGACCCAGGGCGACGCCCGGACGCTGGCCGCCGACCTCGGCGTCGAGTGCCTCGAGCTCCCGATCGAGCCGGGGATGCGCGCCTACCGGGGGATGCTCGCCGGCGTCTTCGCCGGACGGCCGGAGGACCTGACCGAGGAGAACATCCAGGCTCGGATCCGTGGCAACCTGCTCATGGCCCTCTCCAACAAGTTCGGCTGGCTCGTCCTCACCACCGGCAACAAGTCGGAGATGTCGGTCGGCTACTCCACCCTCTACGGCGACTCGGCCGGCGGCTTCGCCGTGATCAAGGACTGCGAGAAGACCCTCGTCTTCCGCCTCGCCCACCACCGCGGCGGCATCCCCGCGGCGATCCTCGATCGCCCGCCCTCGGCCGAGCTGCGCCCTGACCAGCGCGACGACGAGTCCCTGCCGGCCTACGAGATCCTCGACGCCATCCTCCGCGGCTACGTCGAGGAGGTCCGCGGCCGCGACGAGCTCATCGCCGCCGGGCTGCCCCCCGACGACGTCGACCGCGTGGTCAGGCTCGTCGACCTCGCCGAGTACAAGCGCCGCCAGGGTCCGCCCGGGATCAAGATCACCGAGCGCGCCTTCGGGCGCGACCGGCGGATGCCGATCACCAACGGCTACCGCGGCTGACGCACGGCGATGGTCACCCGCGAGACCGCGCACCGGCGGCCGTCGTCGTCGGTGATCTCCACGTCCCACACCCAGGTCGTCCGACCCCGGTGGCACGGCCGGGCCACCGCGTGGACGGCCCCGGCGGTGATCGACCGCAGGAAGGTGGTGTTGTTGGACATGCCCATCGCCGCCATCCCCTGCTCGAGCACGTCCGAGGCGGTGCCCACCGAGGCCATGGTCTCGGCCATCGCCGCGTAGACGCCCCCATGGACCAGGCCGAACGGCTGGAGGATCTCCTCGCGGACCGCCACTCGGGCCCGAACCTCCGCCGGCCCCACGGCGAGCAGCTCGAGTCCGAGGAGGCGGTCGAGGCCCGGTAGCGTGGGGAGCGCCTCCACCGCTCAAAGATAGGCGATCCCCGGCCCCGCACCGCCCCGCCGCCAGCCGCTGCAAGTCTGCATGCACCAGGAGGACTGCGCTTGCGCTCCCCGATGGGCCGCCATACGCTCTTGCCCGATTAGCCGGGCCGTGCAAAGCGACGACGTGGAGACCCGATGAGAAAGCAGCGTGCCGAGCGCCTCAGGTATGCCGTCAGCACCCTCCCGCCGGAGACCCAGCGGGCGATGCTCCAGGGCATCGAACAGAACCGGATCGTCACCGGCGCCAACACCGACCGCCGCGGCGGCGTCTGTCCCATGCTCGCCGCCGATCGCAACGCCTTCGCCGTCACCCCCCTGGCCGGCATCTTCGCCACCGCCTGGGACCAGTACACCGGCACCTCGTTCGTCAACGTCACCCGCCGCACGGCCAGCGACCGCGACCTCAAGGTCCTGCGCAGCATGCTCGAGACCAGCCTCGCCCTCAGCTCCGGCGCCGCCACCGAGATCTGCGCCGCCGCCGGCGAGATCCGGGCCGAGGCCGCCCCCGCGAGCCCGGCCGCCGCAGGCCCCGACCTCGCCGAGACCAGCCGGGTCCTCACCGCCGCCGCCAAGCTCGAGGTCATGCGCGCCCTCGAGGCCACCGGCCACACCGTCCGCCAGCCGGTCCTCCGCGCCCAGCCGGCCGTACCCGCCGCCCAGGTCGAGACCCCGGCGCCGGCGCCCGCCCCCCGGGTCGAGGCCCCGCCCGCCCTGGGCCGCCCGGCCCGCCCCGCCCCGCGCCTCGAGGCCCCCCGGCCCGCCCCCGCCGTGGTGGCGGCCCCGGCCCCGGCGGTGGCCCGCTCGGCGGCGCCTCCCGCCGTCCGCCCCGGGCACGCCGGCCGGCCGCCGGCCACCAAGGGCCCGACCGAGCTCGAGCGCGAGCGCGCCCGGGCGATCATCGCCAACCAGGCCTCCACCCTGCGCAGCCGGGCCTGGCCCCGTCCCGCCGACGCCGCTCCCCCGGAGCCCCGCGTCGAGGCCGCCCCAGCGCCGTCCCCCGCCGCCGTCCCCGCTCCCCTCGCCCACCCCACCCCGCAGCTCGGCGACCGCGACCGCACCGCCGAGCTCCAGGCCGCCACCGGCTGGGCCTGGCTGCGTCCGTTGCGCTCCTACGACGACTACCAGCAGGCCCTCCACGACCTCGGCGAGATCCAGCGCCCGCCCCGCAGCGCCGATCCCCGCGACGACGACGGCGGACACCGCCGAGACGACGCCCGGCGGCCCCAGCCCTCCCGGGCCTGACCCGGCCGCACGCCGCCTCGAGGGCGCGCCCCACCGGCGCGCCCTCCGGCCGCGTCCGGGCGCCCCGCGTCGCCCGCCCGCCCGCCGCCCCGAGGGAGCGCCACGCCGGCGCGCCCTCGGTCTGCCCCCGGCGGGCCGCACCGACGCACGCCGCGACCGCCGCGTCCGGGCGCCCCGGCCTCCCGCCGGGATCGGGCCGCCCGTGAACCTCCGGAGGACCGCCTAACCTCCCCGGGGTGCCACCGCTCTCCTCGCTCGATCCGCCCCAGCGCGCCGTCCTCGCCCTCGTCCTCGAGAAGGGCAAGGCCTACGAGGAGATCGCCGGCCTCCTCCACCTCGATGCCGCCGCCGTGCGCAAGCGCGCCCACCAGGCGCTCGACGCCCTCGGGCCGACCGCCGGCGCCAAGCCCGCCGCCCGCCACCGCGCCGCCATCGGCGACTACCTCCTCGGCCAGGAGCCCGACCGGACCCCCGCCACCCTGGCCTATCTCGAGGGCTCGGTCGCCGGGCGCGAATGGGCCCGGGCCGTGGCCGCCGAGCTCGGCGGCCTGGCCGCCGTAGTACCCGAGATCCCGCCCGAGCCCCCCGAGCCCGAGAGCGACGAAGAGGCCGGCGGCGGGAGCCCGCCCGAGTCCGCCGCCCCGACGACGACCCCGGACCCCCTCCCCCCCGAGGCCGGTCCGAACGATGAGTCCTCCCCCCTCTACGTTCCCGACTTCGAGCCCGCCCCGGCGTCGGGCGCCGTCTCGCGCCGCGGCGGCGCCCTGTTGATCCTCGGCGCCCTGGTCGCCGTCGCCGCCGTGGTCGCCGCCGTCCTCCTCCTCCGCGGCGGACCGACCCATCGGCCGGCACCCGTCAAGCCCGCCGCCACCCCCACCGCCAGGATCGTGGCCCAGATCACCCTCAAGGCGTCGGCCGGGGTCCGCGCCACCGGCCTCGGCGCCGTCATCCAGCGCGGCACCCAGCGGGTCATCGCCATCGCCGCCGCCCGCCTCGCCCCCACCTCCGCCCGCCTGGCCTACGGGGTCTGGCTCCTGAACGCCGCCAGCGACTTCCAGCTCGTCGGCTTCATTCCCCAGGTCAAGGCCGACGGGCGGGTCAGCGTCGCCGCCCCCCTCCCCGCCGCCGCCGCCCGCTTCCACGGCCTGGTCGTCACCAGGGAGGCCGGCCGCCACGCCACCCGGCCTGGCCCCGTCCTCCTCCGCGGCACCTTCCCCGCCGGCGCCCTCGGCTGATCAGAGGAGCTTCCCCGGGTTCATGATCCCCGTCGGGTCGAGCCGGTGCTTCACAGCCGCCAGCAGGTCGACCCCCAGGACTCCGATCTCCTGCGCGAGCCACGGCGCGTGGTCGCGGCCGACCGCGTGGTGGTGGGTGATGGTCCCGGCGTTGGCCATGATCGCCTCCCCAGCCGCCGTCTTGGCCGCCCGCCACTGGTCGATCTCGCTTCCCTCCTCCTGGCGGGCGAGGAAGGTGAAGTAGAGCGAGGCTCCCGTCTCGTAGAGGTGGGAGACGTGGCAGAGGACGAGCGGCGGGGTCCCCCGCTCGATCAGGCTCGCCCGCAGGGCCTCGGTCACCGCCGCCCGCAGCCGGTGGAGGTCCGACCACTGCGCCGCCGTCTCCAGCGTCTCCACCATCACCCCGTGCCCGAGGAGCTCGTCCCGCAGGTAGGGTGCCGCGAACCGCCCCGCCGCCCATGCGCTTCCCGGACCGCCGCCCAGGGGCAGCCCGCCGGCCCGGCGCAGCAGGGTCAGGCTGTCGGTCCGCCGGCGCCCGACGTCCTCGACCTCCCCCTCCCAGCCGAGGATGGCCAGGCATCCGCCGCCGTAGCCCCGCGCCCTGATGTAGCCGCGTCCGGCCAGGCCCTTGATCCCCCCCTCGCCGGCCAGGGCCAAAGACAGGCGCGTCTCCTCCTCGTCGGAGAGCCGGGCGATGTCCGGTGCCCGCCGCTCCTGGGCCACCAGCCGCAGGCCCTGGGCGCCCTGCTCGAAGCCCTCGAAGAACATCCCCTCGTAGTGGGTCGCCTCCGGGCGCGGGCGCACCCGCAGCGCCAGCTCGGTGATCACTCCGAGGATCCCCTCCGATCCCACCACCAGCTCCCGCAGCGACGGACCCGCCGCGCTCGCCGGCAGCGCCGCCACCGCCAGCTCGCCGGCCGGGGCCCGCAGGCGCAGCCCCCGCACCAGCTCGTCCATCCGCCCGTAGCCGGTCGACGCCTGCCCGGCCGACCGGGTCGCCGCGCAGCCCCCCACGGTCACGTACTCGAAGCTCTGGGGGAAGTGGCCGAGGGTCAGGCCGTGCGCGGCCAGCTCGGCCTCGAGCGCCGGCCCCCGCGTCCCCGCCCCCACCCGTACGGTCAGCGACTCCCGGTCGACCGCCCGCACCCCGTGGAGCCCGCGCAGGTCGAGGGCGATCACCGCGTGGTGGCGGCCCCGCACCGGCGCCACCCCCCCGACCACGCTCGTCCCCCCGCCGAACGGCACCACCGCCACCCCGGCCCGGGCGCACGCGCTCAGCACCGCCCCCACCTGCTCGTCGCTCTGGGCCAGCACCACCGCGTCCGGCGCCCCCTCCGGCGTCCCCGCCCGCATCCGCACCAGGTCGGGGTACCCCTTGCCGCCAGCGTGGAGCACCCGCGCCGGATGGTCACCGACGATCCCCTCCGGCCCGGCCGCCGCGGCCAGGACCCGGGCCGCCGCCGGGCGCAGCGCCGGCGCGGCGATCCGCACCGCCGCGAGCTCCACCGGCGCCCGCGGCCCCGCCGCCAGCCCGACCTCCTCACCCAGGAGCTCGAGGGCCGCCCCCGACAGCGACGGCGCCCGGTCGGGGTCCCCCCACCCCCACCAGCGCATGTCGCCGCTAGCCATCGATCCGGCCCAGCTCGGCCAGCGCCCCGTCGAGCTCGGCCCGCCCCCTCGCCCGGACCCTCGGCTCGAGCCGCGTTCTCGCCACCCCTCCTCAGTCCCCGGCGCCGTAGGTGATGAGGGCCGAGACCGGCCGCGGGGCCAGGCGCCGGCTCCCCCCGAGGAAGGCCAGGTCGATGAGGAAGCTCGTCCCCACCACCGTCCCCCCCAGCCGCTCGACCAGCTCGCACAGGGCCAGGGCCGTCCCCCCGGTGGCCAGCAGGTCATCGTGGACGAGCACCCGCCGCCCGACCACCGGCGGGTCGAGGTGGAGCTCGAGGGTGGCGCTCGCGTACTCGAGCTCGAAGCTCGCGCTCTCCGTCGCGTGGGGCAGCCGCCCCGCCTTGCGGGCCGGGAGGAAGCCCGCCCCGATCCGCGCCGCGACCGCCGGGCCGAGGAGGAAGCCCCGCGCCTCGGGCCCCACCACCAGGTCGGCCCCCAGGGGCGCCCCCGCCCGGGCCAGGCCGTCGACCGCCGCCGCCAGGGCTCCGGCGTCGGCCAGGAGCGGCGTGATGTCCTTGAAGACGATCCCCGGCTTCGGGAAGTCGGGGATGTCGCGGATGAACGACCCCAGGTCCACCGCCACCCCCATCAGCCCGCCGGCCGGTCCCCGGGCGGGCTCGGCGCCCGCACCGGCGGCCGCCTCCGGCCCGGCCACCTAGTTCGCGATCTTCCGCAGGTCGCGGATCAACAGGAGGTGCTTGAGGTGGGTGGCCACCACCGCCAGGTTCTCCAGCGCCTCCACCGCCTCCTTGCGCCGCTGGGGGTTGCGCGAGCGCAGGGCCGGCTCGAGGATCTGCTGGAGCAGGCTCGCCTCCCGGTCGGCCGAGGACCGGAAGACCCGCAGGTTGCGCCCGCCCACCCCGTAGCGCGCCAGCTCGGTCACCGCCCGGATGATCTCCCGCTCGGTGTCGTCGAAGCACTTCACCCCGTCGCGCTGGACGCCCTTGATCACCCCGTACTCCTCGAGCTCGCGGACCAGCTTCGGGTCGGCCTGGGTCTCCTCGAGCACGTCCTCCAAGGTGTAGAACGCCGCCGTCTCGGTCACGCTCACCGTCGGTCGCCACCGCCGGCGCTGCTCGACCGACGGCGAGGCCCCCGCCGTCACCGCCACCACCTCCGGCTCCCCCCGTCCGGCCGCCAGCTCCTGGCGAATGACCCGCAGGGGGAGGAACTCGTCGCGCTGGAGGCGCAGGATCGTCCGCAGCCGAGCCACGTCGCCCGGGCTGTAGAGGCGATAGCCGCCCGGGGTGCGCCGCGGGGTCAGGAGCTTCTGATCCTCGAGGTAGCGGATCTTCGAGATCGAGATGTCCGGGAACTCCTGCGAGAGGCCCTTGCACACCGCCCCGATGGTGATCGACTTGTGCCCCGGCCGCGACGGCTCGGGCAGCTCGATGTCGGGAACCGAGGTCATCGCGACCGGTAGGTGAGCTTGTACTTGCCGACCTGGAGCTCGTCCCCGTCGGCCAGCCGCTGCGAGTCGATCCTCGTGCGGTTCACGTAGGTCCCATTCAGGGATCCGCAGTCATCGAGGAACCACTCATTCGCCCGCCTGATCAGGAGCGCGTGGTCCCGGGACACGGTGACGTCGTCGAGGAAGACATCGGCGTCCGGCCGGCGTCCGATGGTCATCCGCTCACCCTCCAGCGGGAAGCTCTCCCCCGCCCGGCCGCCACCCGAGCGGATGACCAGGGCCGCCCCGTGGGCCACCACCTCTTCGATGTCGACCGGGATGAACTCCCCCGTCTCGCCCACCCGGTAGGTCGCCGTCGACGGGTCGCCTCCGGCCTCGGTGACGCCACCCAGGTGCGCCCCGCACTTCTGGCAGAAGTTGGCGCCCTCGGCATTGACGAAGCCGCATTCACCGCAGTGCAGAGCCACGACCCGCCCCGCTTCCGGGCCTAGGCGCCTTCGGGCGGGGAACCGCCGCTGCGACCGGCGAGGATGTCGGTCAGGCGCTCGACGTCGGCGCCGCTGATGATCTCCTCCCCGCCCTCGTGCTTCTTGCGCAACCGGTTGACCAGCTCGGCCCGAAGGATGTCGATCTTCCCGTGCAGGATGCGCCTGCGGTAGGAGATCTCCACCTCTTCTTCGCTCAGCTGGTGAATCAGGTCCTTCAACTCGCCGTCGGTCAGCGCGCCGAGGTCGGGAAAGGTGTCCATGGTCAGGTTCCTCCAGGGGATGCGGGGCTGCGGCAGTATACCCCCGCCCGCCGTAGGGTCAAGTTGAGCTTGAGGCTAGCGCACCTCGCCGGCCGCCGCGTCGGGGCCCGCCCGGCGGGCCGCCACCTGGCGCATCCCGTCGCGGAAGTAGAGCGCCGTCGCCACCCAGCCGAGGCTCAGCCCGGCGTAGAGGAACCCCTCCCCCACCGCCCGGGCCCCCGCCATGGCCAGGAACACGCCGAGCATGGTCGGACCCACGGCGATCCGCCCCGGCCAGTTGATCCGCAGCTCGAGCCCCTTCTTCACCCACACCGGACCGACGGCCAGCATCAGGACCTCCCGGGCGAGCAGGACGGCGATCGCCCACCGCGGCAGCAGCGAGAACGACCAGCACACCACCACCCCCGAGACGACCAGCGTCCGGTCGATCAGCGGGTCGAGCAGGGCGCCCAGGCGGCTGTACTGGCCGGTGATCCGGGCGGCGATCCCGTCGGCGTAGTCGCTGATCCCGGCGATGAAGTACAGCGTCGCCGCCAGGGGCACGATCCCGTCCGAGGACTGGTACTCGAGGACGAGAAACACCGGTATCAGCGCCGCCCGGACGTAGCCGATCGCGTTGGGGATGGTCCACGGCCGCCACGGCGCCCCCGGCCGGGTGGCCTCCGGCGCCGGCCCCGACCGGTCGATGCCGAACAGCCGCCGCTTGCTCAGGGAGCGGTCCGCCACAGCTCCTCCACCGCCGTCACCGCCGCCTCGATCGGATCGCTCCGCACCCCCGGCAGCGATTCCCGCCCGCGCCGGCGCTGCACCTCGATCTCCCCGCTCTCCAGGGTCCGCCGGCCCACCGTCAGGCGCAGCGGCACCCCCAGCAGCTCGGCGTCGGCGAACTTCTGGCCCGGCCCGAGCTCCCGGTCGTCGTAGACGACCTCCAGGCCCGACGCGCTCAAGCCGGCGTAGAGCGCCTCCGCCAGCTCCCGCTCCGGCGTCCCCCGCCTGCCCACCGCCACCAGGTGGACGTCGAACGGGGCGATGGCCCGCGGCCAGGAGATCCCGTGCTCGTCGGCGAACTGCTCGACCGCCGCCGCCGCGATCCGCGCCGGCCCCAGGCCGTAGCAGCCCATCCACACCAGCTGCTCCCTCCCGTGCTCGTCGAGGTAGGCCGCCCCCAGCGGCTCCGAGTAGCGCGTCCCCAGCTTGAAGATGTTCCCCACCTCGATCGCCGGCTCGATCTCGATCGGCCTGCCGTCGACCAGGTCGCCGGCCTCCACCAACCGCACGTCGGCCCGCTCGAAGGCGAAGTCCCGGCCCGGCTCGACGCCGCGCAGGTGGGTGTCCTCGGTGTTGGCCCCGGTGACGTAGCCCCCCGGCCCCACGGCCTCGTCGAGGACGATCGCCACCTCGGCCCCGGTGCCGACCGGGCCGATGAACCCCGGCGGGCCGAGCAGGGCGACGATCTCCTCCTCGCGGGCCGCCCGCCAGTCCCCGCCGACGGCGTTGGTCAGCTTGAGCTCGTTGACCCGGTGATCCCCCCGCACCACCACGAGTACGAGCCCGCGACCCTCGACGATCACCGGGAACGCCTTGAGCAGGCCCCCGGGCGGAACGCCGAGCGCCGCCGAGACCTCGGCCACCGTCCGCTGGCCCGGGGTCGACACCGGCTCCGGCGCATCGAGCGGCGGCGGGAGCTCGACCGGCTGCGGCTCGGCCCGCGCCACCTCGACGTTGGCTGCGTAGCCCGGCGCCACGGCGACCTCGTTCTCGCCGGCCGGGCACGGCGCCATGTACTCGTGGGCCCCGCTCCCGCCCATCATCCCCACGTCGGCCTCGACCCGGTACCAGCGCAGGCCACTGCGCTCGAAGATCCGGTCGTAGGCCCCGACGTGCTTCTCGTAGCTCGCGGCCAGGCCCTCGGCGTCGCGGTCGAAGCTGTAGGAGTCCTTCATGATGAACTCCCGCGTCCGCAGCACCCCGGCCCGCGGCCGGGGCTCGTCGCGCTCCTTGACCTGGAAGTGGTAGAGGATGAGCGGCAGGTCGCGGTAGCTGCGCACGAGCTGAGCCACGTGCGAGGTGACCACCTCCTCGTGGGTCATGGCCAGGACGAGCTCGGCCCCCCGCCGGTCCTTGAGCTTGAACAGCTCGTCGATCCCCGCCCGTCCCGTCCGCCTCCACAGCTCCGCCGGTTGAAGCACCGGCATCAGCATCTCCTGGGCCCCGATCCCGTCGAGCTCCTCCCGGATCAGCTCGACCACCTTCTGGTGGACCCGCCAGCCGGCCGGCAGCCACGACCACAGCCCGGCCCCGACCTGACGGATCAGCCCGGCTCGGACCATCAGCTTGTGGGAGAGCGCCTCGGCGTCGGTCGGGGCCTCCTTCTCGGTGGGCAGGAGGTAGCCGCCTAGGCGTGTCATCGCCGCCAAGCCTAATCGAGACGCCGACCGCCCCGGACGCCCGCCCCCGCCGAGGCGACCGCCCACCCCGCTCGGGGGATACTGTGCCCCTGCGCCCGTATCGCGAACTTCCGTCGAGGAGAACCAGATGCCCTACACCGTGCCGCCGCTGCCCTACGCCTTTGACGCGCTCGAGCCGCACATCGACGCCAAGACGATGGAGATCCACCACGACAAGCACCACCAGGCCTACGTCGACAAGGTCAACGACGCCCTGGCCGGCACCGGTCTCGAGGACAAGCCGATCGAGGAGATCCTCGGCGCCCTCGACCAGGTGCCCGAGGACAAGCGCACCGCGGTGCGCAACAACGGCGGCGGCCACTACAACCACGGCCTGTTCTGGGAGAGCATGAGCCCCGACGGCGGCGGCGAGCCCGACGGCGACCTCAAGGCGGCGATCGACGCCGCCTTCGGCTCCTTCGGCGACTTTCAGGCCAAGCTCAAGGCGGCCGGCATCGCCCAGTTCGGGTCGGGCTGGGCCTGGCTGATCCACGACGGCTCGGGCCTGGCCATCGTCTCCACCCCCAACCAGGACAACCCCATCTCCACCGGCAAGGCCCCCCTGCTCGGGGTCGACGTCTGGGAGCACGCCTACTACCTCAGCTACCAGAATCGCCGCCCCGACTATCTCGACGCCTGGTGGAACACGGTCAACTGGACCGTGGTGGCCCAGCGCCTGAGTACCCTGGGCTAGCGCCGGCGCGACTTTCGCACCGCCACCCCGTTTCCACGGGAGGACGTCCACGAGCACGAGGCTCACGGGCGTCCTCTCTTTTCGTCCCGCGAGCGAGACCCGAGGCCAATGAACCGCGCAAAGCTCCTGTCACTCCTGCTCGTGCTCTTGGCGACCGCCCCCCTCGCCGTCCTCCGGGCGGCGCCGGCCCTGGCCAGCCCCCAGCAGGTCTCGGTGATGATGGACGACGACCTCCTCGTCAACGGGACCGACAAGCGCCGCGACAAGGCCCTCCTCCAGATGAAGTCCCTCGGCGTCGAGTACGTCCGGGCCACCGTCCTCTGGAGCGTGGTGGCCGCCGCCACCAAGCCCGGTCACTTCAACGCCGGTGATCCCGGGGCCTACCCCCACCACAACTGGGACCGCTTCGACAACCTCGTCCGCTCGGCCACCGCCGACGGCATCGGCGTCTACTTCGACGTAACCGGGCCCGGCCCCCGCTGGGCGATGGGCAAGGCGCCGCCCAGCCAGCGCAAGAGCCAGGCCACGTGGATGCCCAACCCGGTCCAGTTCTATCGCTTCGTCCACGCCGTCGGCAAGCGCTACTCCGGCACCTACCACAAGGAGCTCCCCAAGGACCACGGGCTGCTTCCCCGGGTCAGCTTCTGGTCGATCTGGAACGAGCCCAACCAGGGCGGCTGGCTCACCCCCCAGTCCTACATGAGCCCCACCCTCGGGCGGGTCATCCCCTACGCGCCGATCCTCTACCGCCGCCTCTACCTCATGGGCCGCACCGCCCTGACCGCCACCGGCCACGACAAGGACTTCATCGCCATCGGCGAGACCTCGCCCACCGGCCGCGGCGCCCCCAGCGCCCGCAACCCCCTCGCCCCCAAGCTGTTCATCCGCGAGCTGCTCTGCGCCGACCCCCGCGGCGTCCCCTACACCGGCGTCCAGGCCAGCGCCCGCAACTGCGGCGACTTCGCCCGCTACGGGCCGCTCAAGGCCGCGGCCTGGGCCCACCACCCCTACACCCGGCGCTCTCCGCCCACCGCCCCCCCGCCGGCGCCCGACGCCATCACCATCGCCAACCTACCCGACCTCACCGCCCTCCTCGACCAGCTCTCGGTCACCACCGGGCACATCCGCTCCTCCTCGCCCGGCGGCCTCTCCGTCCTCGCCTCGGAGTTCGGCTACGAGACCAACCCCCCCGACCGCTTCGCCGGCGTCACCTTCACCCAGCAGGCCACCTGGATCAACCAGGGCGACTTCTTCACCTACGCCAACCCGCGGGTGGTCGGGATGACCCAGTTCCTCCTGCGCGACGCCGCGCCCGACCGCCGCCACCCCAAGGGCTCCAAGGCCTACTACCAGACCTACCAGTCGGGGCTGCTCAACGGCGCCGGCCACCGCAAGCCGGCCTACAACGCCTACATGCTCCCGCTCGTCCTCTACCCGGCCGGCAAGGACCCGGACACCGGGGTCCCGCTCACCGGATTCTGGGGCCAGCTGCGCTTCCGCCCCCAGAGCTTCGCCGACCTCAACGCCCCCGATCAGGTCCAGATCGAGTACCAGGCCCCGGGGACCACCGGCTGGCGCGGCCTCGGCGGGCCGGTGATGGTCAGCAACGGTCATCACTTCTTCCTCGGCACTCTCCCCAACCCCGGGCCCGGGCTGATCCGGGCCACCTGGCGCGCCCACACCCCGCCCTACGTGGTGATGAGCCGCTCGGCGCCGGTGCCCAACGACTCCACGCCGTTCCAGCTGACGCCCTAGACGAGCGGTCCGCGACCTCACCGGGACGCCTCCGCCCAGGCCACCTCGGGAAGCGCTCCTCGCCTCAAGCCTGCGGTCGGTAGGCCAGGTGGACCACGCCGTTCTCGTAGGACTCACAGGCCGCGAGCGAGAGCCTGGCGGGCGCGGCGTCCTCGGGGAAGAGCCGGGGGCCGGACCCACGGGTGAGCGGATAGACGAAGAGATGCAGTTCGTCGACCAGGCCGTCGGCGAGCATCGCTCGGACCAGCCTGCCGCTCCCGCTGACGTAGAGGTCGCCGTCGCCCGCGTCCTTCAGGCCCTGGATCGCGTCCGCGTCGTAGGGCCCGAGGATCTCCGAGTTCCTCCAGGTCGCCGTGTCGAGCGTCGCCGAGACCACGTACTTGGTGGTGTCGTTGAAGAACGGAGCCCCGGGATCGTCCTGCGCGATCCGCGTCGAGGCTCATGAACTCGTGTACGTGTATCGCTCCCACGTCACCCCTCCCGGTCGATGTTTGCCGTGTAGACCTCGCCATCCCGGTGAAGTGATCGCCGGGTACCTCGTGGCCCGCCGGCGATGCTCGCACGGGCCGGTGCTCGTCCGCGCCGGCGCGCTCAGGCGCGTCGGAAGGCGCGTACCGCCAGGGGCACGAAGACGAGGAGCAGCCCGGCGAGCCAGGCGGCGGTTCCCAGGGCCGGGGGCAGGGCGTCGCCGTGGCCGATGGTGAGGGCGCGGACGGTATCGACGACCAGGGTCACCGGGTTGGCCTGCGCGAAGGCGCCCACCAGCCCCGGCATCGAGGAGACGGGGACGAACGCCGAGGAGGCGAAGGTGAGGGGGAAGACCCAGAGGAAGCCGGCGGACTGGGCGGTCTCGGGGTCGCGGATGGACAGGCCGATGAAGGCACTGATCCAGGAGAAGACATAGGAGAAGCCGAGCACGGTGACGAATGCCAGGCCGAGGTCGTACACCGGCTGGTCGGGACGGAACCCGACGGCGACGCCGACGAGGAGCATGACGATCAGGGTGAGCACGTTGATGACGAGGTCGGCGGTGGTGCGCCCGATGAGCACCGCCGAACGGGCGATGGGCAGCGAGCGGAAACGGTCGACGATGCCGGTGCTGAGGTCCTCGGTCAGTCCGATGCCGGTGATGAGCGCTCCGAAGATCGCCGTCTGGACGATGATCCCGGGCATCAGGTAGTCGACGTACTGGACACCGCCGGTGTGGATGGCGCCGCCGAACACGTAGCGGAAGAGGAGCACGAATATCACCGGCTGAACGAAGGCGAAGACGATCAACATCGGCCTGCGCAGCGTCTTGCGCAGCTGGCGGGTGGCCATGACGCGGCTGTCGGCCACGGTCTCGGCGACGGTCAGGCGGCGCGGCCCGGGTGCGGCCGGGGCGAAGGTGCTCATGCCGCCGCCGCCTGATGGCGCTGGTCGGCCGGGTGATCCTCGGGGCGACGTCCGGTGAGGGCGAGGAACACGTCGTCGAGGCTCGGCTGCGCCAGCGAGATGGCGGCGATGGCCAAGCCCAGGGCGTCGAGCCGCCGAACCGCCTCGGCCGAGGCGCC
Organism: Solirubrobacteraceae bacterium; assembly: GCA_034664565.1. Taxonomy (GTDB): domain Bacteria; phylum Actinomycetota; class Thermoleophilia; order Solirubrobacterales; family Solirubrobacteraceae; genus Palsa-513. Next base: position 2,327 of record JAXDHJ010000091.1, on the reverse strand, counting down.
GGAGTCGAGCACCGCGAGGCGGATCTCCCCGGCGGCGGCGTCCACCGTCGGCTCGCCGCCGGCGGTGAGGCCGGCCAGGGCGGCGGCGGCAGCGGTGGAGCTCGCCGGCTCGGCGAGTCGCACGGCGAGCACCTCGGTGCCGATCGTCGCCTTGAGCTCCGACGGCGTTCCCTGCGCCGCGATGCGTCCGCGGTCGACCACGGCGATCCGCTGGGCCAGGCGGTCGGCCTCCTCGAGGTACTGCGTGGTGAGGAGGATCGTCGTGCCGTCGCTGCGCAGCTCATCGATGGTGTCCCACAGCTCCTGGCGTGCCCGCGGGTCGAGGCCGGTGGTGGGCTCGTCGAGGAGGAGCACCGGCGGATGGCCGACGAGGCTCGCGCACAGGTCGAGGCGGCGACGCATTCCGCCGGAGTACGTCGAGACCCGCCGGTCAGCGGCGGCGCCGAGCCCGAAGCGGTCGAGGACCTCCCGGGCACCGGCCCGGGCCTCTGCGCCGGCCAGACGGTAGAGACGCCCGACCATCTCGACATTCTCCCGGCCGGTGAGCTGCTCGTCGACGGCCGCGAACTGACCGGCCAGCCCGATCCGGCGGCGGACGCCGAGGGGATCGGCGACCACGTCGTGGCCGAGCACGCAGGCCCGCCCGGCCGTCGGGGTCAAGAGCGTGGCCAGGATGCGCACGAGCGTGGTCTTGCCGGCGCCGTTGGGGCCGAGCAGCCCGAACACGATTCCGGCCTCGACCTCGAGGTCGACGCCGTCGAGGGCGACCACGTCACCAAAGGTCCGCCTCAGGTCCTCGACGAGGATGGCGGTCGTCGCGGTCACGATCGGTCCTCAGCGGGCATGGCCGCAGCCGGCCGGACGCGGCGGATGGTGATGTCACCGAACGAGCTGCGAGCCCGCACCTCGACGGCATCCTCGCCCGGTTGGGGGCGCTCGGCGGCGTCCAGCCGGTTCTCCACGCTGCCGTAGTCGGTGTCGAGGTCGAGCCAGGCGGCGACGCCTTCGCGGACTCCGACCTCGAGCTTCCCGCAGGCGGTCTGGGCCAGGACGGCCCCCCGCGCCACCTCACTCAGTCGGATGTCTCCGTTGGCGGTCTTGGCCGCCACCGCCGCCCCCGCCCGATCGACGGCGATCCTCCCGTTCGCCGCGTTGACCCGAACCTCGCCCGTCGCCTCGCCGATCCAGGTGTCGCCGTTGGAGTTCTTGATCACCGCGGTTCCGTCGACGCGCTCGACGCGCACGCCACCAGAGCCGGCGGTCAGCTCGGCGTGGCCCACGACTCGGCCGACGGTGATGTCGCCCATGCCGGTGGTGAGGTGGGCCGGGCCGGCATGTTCGACCCTGAGCTCCCCGATGCCGGTCCGCAGGCGACATTCGCCGAGACGCCCGGTGGCGCGCACCGACGCGATCCCCGCCTCACAGCGCACGTCCGAGCCCGCGGGCAGGGCGACCCGCACGTCGATCGACTCGCCGCCGCCCCAGAACGTCCACTGCCGCCACCCCTTCGGCGCCTTGATCACCAGACGGCCGTCCGCGTACTCCACCCGCGCCTCTTCGGCGGCGCTGACGTCGGACCGCTTGGCAGGATCGCTCGGAGCGACCTCGACCACGGTGTCGGCGCGGTCACTGGCCGCGATCCGGATGTCACCGACGCCGAGCTCGACGGTCACGGAGATCGGCTCGGGTGTATCGAAAGTAGGCATGGCACTCGTTCTCCTCGGTTGGGTGGGCGCTCCCGGGCAGGGGCGGCGTCCCACTGGTGCACGGGGCCGGCTTCGCTTCAGCTAGCGCGCCCAGCCCCGGTAGCGCTGGGCGCCATGGCGGGCGCGCGGCTCGCCTCGGCGGTCGGGGTCTCCTCGGTCCACCGCCGCGGCAGCGGCCCGCACCAGCCAGGCGTTGACCGAGAGACCCTCGCCGGCAGCGGCGTATTCGATCCGCGCCTTGAGCTGATCGGGCATGCGAAGATTGATCCGCGCCATCGCGCCCTCCGCGCCTTCGACGAAGGCGGGCGGCGCTTCTGCGCGTTGCGGTCCGGCGCTCGACGCCACGTCGTCGTCGCCGTAGGCCGGATCGTCAACCGACCGATCCGCCGGCGGCGGCCTGACCACGAACTCGGGGTCGCCTCCCCGCAGGCGCACCTCGACCGAACCCGGCGCCAGGTCACAGGTGATCTCCTCGGCCGCCGCCGCCAGCACCTCGAGGAGCATGAGGCGAACCGCGGAGTCCAGGGGCGCCATCAGCCGCTCGCCCAGGGCACGAGCCTCGTCGTCGCCGGCCGACGAGGCGAGAGCGAGTTGGCGCTGGAGGTTCTCGACGTACAGCCG
>JAXDHJ010000090.1:0-15584 GCA_034664565.1 Solirubrobacteraceae bacterium | reverse complement strand
GCCCCGCAGCAGCGCTTGTACTTGCGCCCGCTCCCGCACGGGCACGGATCGTTGCGTCCGATCTTGATCGCCAGCCGCGACCCGCCGTGCGCGGCGCGATTCGCCCGCTCGAACTCCTGGCCGGCGGCGTCGGCTTCCCGCTCGCGCCCGGGCTGGTTGGCGAGGAGACCTACGAGCCGGCCGTTGGCGTCGGCGATCTCTGATGCCTCCCCACGGGCGCGCGCCATCGCCAGCGCGGCGCGGAACGCCCGCTCGGCCCCCGAGGCATCGGACAGAGCCAGATGCGCGTCGCCGCTCTTGATCGCCGTCCACACGTCGTCGGGGAAGGAGCGCAGGTTCTGCTCGACGCGCTGGAGCGCCTCCTCGCCGCGACCGGCCTCGGCGAGGATGACCGCCACGTCGTTGGCGAACAGCGCCCGGTGGTCCTCGCCGAGCTCGGCTAGGGCGTCGCCCACCCTCACCGCCTCATCCACGAGCCCGCCCCCGGCGAGCACCGCCGGCAGCTCGATCAGCCAGTCGTCGCTCAGCGCGTCCCCATCCATCAGCTCGGCGAAGACCCCCGGCCTCCCGGTCAGGCGCTCGGCCAGCGCGAGCGCGAGCTCGGCGTCTCCGCGCAGCTCGGCCTCGGTGGGCGCGGTGAGGAAGTCGCGGTCCGCCGCCCGCTGAAGCCCGCCCAGCAACCAGAGCGGCAGCCCGAACGTCGGCTCTGAGAGCAGCGCCGAGCCGCCGACGATCGCCTCCCAGCCCTCTCGGTTGCTGGCGGCCGCCCGCCCCAGGCGCTCGGCGATGAGCGTCCCGGCCTGCCCGTCGTGCTCCGGGCACATCGCCTCGCGCTGCTCGTCGAGCTCCGCCGGGAAGCCGAAGCGCCCACCGAGGCACGCCGGGCAATCCGGCGCCGGTTCCGCGGCCGGCTCGAGACGCACCGGTGAGCGATCGAGATCGACCGGTCCGAACCGCTCCGCCGCCAGGTCCTGGATCGCCCCCAGGCCGATCGGCTCCCACCCCGACCCAGCGAGCTCGACGCCCGCGGCCGCCGGCCACAGCGCCAGGCCGGGTTGCGGCGAGAGCCCGGGAACGGCGCCCGCGAACGCCAGCTGCGGGTAGGCACCCGAGACCAGCAGCTCCTCGTGCTCGGTGCCGACGGCGAGCACCGAACCCGCGAGCCCACCGATCACCTCGGCGAGGGTGCTCCCGCCCTCCCGGGCTTCGCGCATCGCATCCTCGAGCAGCACGTAGAGCACCACCTCGTAGGCGTCGCCGTCGCCGGTGGCGGTGGCCCAGGCGCCGCCGCGCTTACGCAGCGACGCGAACGGGTCCCACGTCAGCAGGAAGACGCGCAGCCGCCCGGCGACCCGAGCCTCGCGCTCCCCGAGCTCCGGCCAGGTGAGCCGCAGCTCGAGTAGCTCGCGCTCGCTCTCGGTTACCTCCCCGAGGGCGCCACGCGCCTTCTCTCCTATGCCGGCGAGGGGATCCATTGGTCCGATGACCTACTTGACCAGAGTCGGTCAGGGTCGCAGGCTATCCGGCCTGATGACGCGGGCCAGGTTCTCGGCATGGATCCGGCGCTGCTCGCCCCCGCGCCGCGCCAGCGGCAGCGCCAGCTCCCCCGGGTGGTCGCGCAGCCCCTCCACGTAGGTGCGGTCCTCGCGCAGGATGGCCGCCGCCCGCCGGGCGTCGAGCACCTCCCCGTGGCCGGGCACCACCCACTCGGCCGGCTCGATCAGCGCCTCCAGCCGGGACAGGCTGGCCAGGTAGCCGTCGATCGAGCCGCCGACCACCGGGATCTCGACCGGCGAGAGGTAGTCGCCGCAGACGAGAACCGACGCCCACGGTATCCACACCGCCATCCCGTCCACGGTGTGGCCGTCGGCCGGGTGGAGCTCGAGCTCGGCGTCGCCCAGGCCGCAGTAGCCGGGGACGGGCAGGGGCTCGACCTGGCCGAGGGAGAGCGGGGCCGGGCGCACCACGTAGTGGCGCTCGTCGAAGTCGCGCAGCTCCCGCTGGGTGGCGGCCGGGTCGGAGCGCAGGCGGGCGGCCGTGGTCTCGGCCACCCCCAGCGAGGCACCCGGGAAGGCCAGGCGCCCGAGCAGGTGGTCCCAGTCGCCGTGGGTGGCCAGGAGCCCGCTGAAGTTGAAGCCGGCCTGCTCGACGAGCACCGGCACGGCGTCGAGCTCGTCGGGGTAGACCGGCGAGTCGATGACGAAGGCCTCCTTCCCCCGGCGCACCACCACGGCGCTGGTCTGCCACACCCGGCTCTGGAGGACGAACACGTCGGGGTGGACGCCGAGCGCCCGCACCTCAGGCGCCCGCCCCCGGCCGCGGACCCGCGGCCCCGATCAAGCGATGCCGAGGAGCTTGGCCGCCTCGCGCAGGGTCGGCACCTCGGCCGTCGGCTTCTTCTGGCCCGGCTCGAGGGTCTCGCGCTTGCGGTTGACCCAGATCACCGGGACCTTGGCCTTGATGCACGGCTCGACGTCGTGGTAGTAGCTCGAGGCGATGTGGACCCAGCCCTTCTTGCCCCCCACCCGGCGGGCGCACTCGGTGAAGTGGGCGGGCTCCGGCTTGTAGGCGCGGACCTGCTGGGCGGTGACCACCAGGTCGAAGTCCGACTGGATGTGGCGCCGGGTCTGGCCGAGAAGCTTGTCGTCGATGTTGGCGATCAGCCCCAGGCTGTACTTCTTGCCGAGCTTCTCGAGCTGGACCCTCGTCTCCTTGAACGGAGCCCAGCGCTGGACCGATTCCGGCAGGAAGCCCGAGCGCGAGGGCTCGAGCGGCCAGCCCAGGCGCTTGGAGATCTCCACCGCCGTGCGGCGGAGGACCTCGGCGTAGAGCTCGTAGGAGCCAGACTGGATCTCCCGCTCGATCTCGTGGAACATGGGGATGAGCTCGTCCCGGGTGATGGTGAACCCGTCGCGCAGGGCCTCGGCGGCGAAGGCGTCCCAGATCCCCGTCTCCCAGTCGATCAGGGTTCCGTACACATCGAAGGTGACAAACGTCGGCTTGGCGGGAAGGGGCATATGGGCGGAATCAATCCTTGGTCGGCGTTGCGCGGGACGCATCGATTATGAACCTCCTTTAGAGTCCGCGCCCGGCCGATGGATCTCCTCGAGTACCAGGGCAAGCAGCTCCTGGCCCGCCACGGCATTCCCACCCAGCCCGGCCGCGCGGCCCGGACCGTCGACGAGACGGTGGCCGCGGCCAGCGAGTTCGGCTATCCCAGCGTGATCAAGGCCCAGGTCCTGGCCGGCGGCCGGGGCAAGGCCGGGGGAATCAAGGTGGCCGCCGACGAGGCCGCGGCCCGCGAGCACGCCACGGCCATCCTCGGCATGGACATCCGCGGCTTCACCGTCCACGAGGTCTGGGTCGGGGCGGCCATGCAGATCGCCGAGGAGTACTACGCCTCGGTGGTCTTCGACCGCAGCGCCAAGGCCCCGCTGATCATGTTCTCGACCCGCGGCGGGGTCGACATCGAGACGGTGGCCGCCGAGGAGCCAGAGGCCCTGGCCACCGTCCACGTCGACCCCCTGATCGGCTACCAGCCCTTCCACGGGCGCCGGCTCGCCTTCGCCGCCGGCGTCGCCCCCGACCTGGTGGCCAAGGTCGTCGACTTCATCGGCTGCCTCTACCTCACCTTCGTGGCCGAGGAGGCGATGCTCGTCGAGGTCAACCCGATGATCGTCACCGGGCAGCGCGACCTCCACGCCCTCGACGCCAAGGTCACCCTCGACGACAACGCCCTCTACCGCCACCCGGAGAACGCCAGCCTCCGCGACGTGGCCAACGAGGACCCGCAGGAGCGGATGGCCCGCGACCGGGGCCTGACCTACGTCAAGCTCGACGGCGACATCGGCATCCTCGGCAACGGCGCCGGTCTGGTCATGTCCACCCTCGACGTCGTCGTCATCAACGGCGGCGCCCCCGCCAACTTCCTCGACGCCGGCGGCGGCTCCAAGGCCGAGGCGATCACCGCCGCCGTCGAGGTGATCCTCTCCAACCCCCGGGTCCGGGCCGTCCTGTTCAACATCTTCGGCGGCATCACCCGCTGCGACGAGGTGGCCCGCGGGCTGATCGACGCCTTCGCCCAGGTCCGACCCACCGTGCCCTTCGTGGTGCGCCTCGACGGGACCAACGGGGCCGAGGGCCGCGAGCTCCTGCGCCAGGCCGCCCTGCCCAACGTCCACACCGCGGCCTCGATGGACGCGGCGGCCGCGCTCGTCGTCGGCCTGGCCCGCGGCGACGCCGGGCCGGAAGGAGCGCCGTGAGCATCCTCGTCGACGCCGAGACGCGGCTCTGCGTCTCGGGCATCACCGGCGGCGAGGGGAGCTTTCACACCCTGGCCAACCGCCGCTACGGCACCGCGGTGGTCAGCGGCGTGACCCCCGGCAAGGGCGGCCAGGACCTCGAGGGGATCCCGGTGTTCGACACCTTCGACCGGGCGGTCGCCGAGACCCAGGCCAACACGGCGATGATCTTCGTGCCCGCCCGCTTCGCCTGCGATTCGATCCTCGAGGCGGCCGACGCCGGGATCGCCACCATCATCGCCATCACCGAGGGCATCCCCGCCCACGACGAGCTCCGGATCTACGCCCAGCTGCACCGGACGACGGGGATCCGGCTGATCGGGCCCAACTGCCCCGGCGTCCTCTCCCCGGGCAAGGCCAACGTGGGGATCATCCCCGCCGCCTTCTTCCGGCCCGGGAACGTCGGCGTGGTCTCCCGCTCGGGCACCCTGACCTACCAGGTGGGCAACGAGCTGGCCCAGCGCGGCCTCGGCAACTCGACCATCGTCGGCATCGGCGGAGACCCCGTCCCCGGCTCGAGCTTCGTCGACGTCCTCGAGCTCTTCGAGGCCGACCCCGAGACCGAGCTCATCGTCATGTCGGGGGAGATCGGCGGCGACGCCGAGGAGCAGGCCGCGCAGTACATCGCCGCCCAGGTGACCAAGCCGGTGGTCGCCTACATCGCCGGCTTCGCCGCCCCGCCCGGCAAGACCATGGGCCACGCCGGGGCGATCGTCTCCGGGACCCACGGCACGGCGGCGGCCAAGGCGGCGGCGCTCGAGGCGGTCGGGGTGCGGGTCGGGCGCACGCCCACCGAGGTCGCCGACATCGCCCAGGAGATCCTCGCGTAAGCTTCCGGCCATGACCCCGCCTTCCATCTCCTTCGCCCGGGGCGCCCCGTCGCTCGACATCATCGACGTCGACGGGCTCGCCGCCGCCGCCGCCCGCGCCTTCGCCAACGACCCGGCCGGGGCCACCGCCTACGGCACCTCGGTCGGCTACCTGCCGCTGCGCCGGTGGATCGCCGAGCGCCACGGGGTCGAGGAGGCCCAGGTGCTGGTGACCAACGGCTCGATGCAGGCCGATGCCTTCTTCTTCGACGAGCTCGCCCAGCCGGGCAGCGAGGTGGTGGTCGAGCGCCCCACCTACGACCGCACCCTCCTGGCCCTCGGGCAGCGGGGAGCCACCGTCCACGCCGTGGGCCTCGAAGCCGACGGGATCGACACCGCCGCCCTGGCCGACCTGCTCCGGGGCGGCGCCCGGCCCAACTTCGCCCACATCATCCCCACCTTCCACAACCCCGCCGGCTGCACCCTGTCCCTGGCCAAGCGCCGGGCGCTGCTCGAGCTGGCCGGCGAGTACGAGTTCATCATCTTCGAGGACGACCCCTACGTCTCCCTGCGCTTCACCGGCGAGACCGTGCCCTCCATGCTCTCCCTCGACGACGGCGGCCACGTCGTCTACGCCTGCTCGTTCACCAAGACCGTCTGCCCCGGTGTCCGGGTCGGCTACCTGGTCGGCGACGCGGCGATGATCGCCAAGATCGCCAAGCGGGCGACCAGCACCTACATCTCCCCGAACATGTGCGCCCAGGCCATCGTCTACGAGTTCTGCCTGGCCGGCGACCTCGAGCGCTCGATCGAGACGGTCAAGGCCGCCCTCGAGGACCGAGCCCGGACCCTGGCCGCCGCCATCGAGCGCGCGCTCCCCGGGGCCACCTTCACCGCCCCGGAGGGCGGGTACTTCATGTGGGTGACCCTCCCGTCCGGCCTCGACGCGGCGGCCCTGGTGGCCGCCTCGGCCGAGCGGGGCGTGGCCATCCTCCCCGGCAGTGACTTCATGACCGACGGCGGGTCGGACGCCGTGCGCCTGGCCTACTCCGCGGTCGGCTCGGCCCAGATCGAGGACGGCGTGGCCCTGATCGGCGAGGCCGCCCGCTCGCTCGAGGGCGCCGGCGTCTAGACACCGGCGCGCCGAGTTGCCAAGGCGTTGTGTGACCGACGTCACACAACGGCGCCCGCTTCCCTGACATGGTTGGTGGCTGGCGTCCCCTCGTGCCGGTGAAGCGAGGGCCACGGTCGATCCGGAAGGGGTGGTGGGATCCGATCCAGCGGCGATCTCGGCTTCAGGGCTCGGCCGGCAAGGCCCGAGCGAGGGCGACGATGAGCTCGGGCGAGGCTCACAGCGCCCCGCGGCCCGGCGGGGAGCTCCGCACGGCGATCTCGGCGGCGATCGTCGCCCTGTTCAAGGAGTTCTACGGCCGCGGCCCGACTCGCTCGAAGACCTACTACGAGGAGGGCGAGGATCTCGTGGTCTGCATCCTGCGGGGCGGGTTCTCCCGCGTCGAGCGGACGCTGCTCGACGCCGGACGCGGCGAGGCGGTCGTCCGCCAGCGGATCGAGTTCCAGGAGGTGATGCGCGAGCGCTTTGCCGCCGTCGTCGAGGAGGCGACCGGGAGATCGGTGATCGGCTTCATGAGCGGCAGCCAGCAGCACCCGGACATGATGTGCGAGGTGTTCGTCCTCGAGCCCTCCGATGACCTCCTCGGCGACGACGAGGGCCCCGCCACGCGCCCGCACCTCATCGAACCCGGCGCCCCCGGGAAGGGCTAGCTCGGGTCAGTGTCCCGGGGAGTGGGCGGCCCACCGAGGATGAAGGTCTCGGTGGCCATGTCGTGCTCGAGCTGGACGCCGCTGACGGCGACGAGCACCGCAGAGCCGACGGCGCTGCCCACCGCCTCCTTGAAGATCGCGTCGGTGGCCTCCCGCCAGAGCCGGCGGACGGCGAGGACGATGTCGTGTCTCCCCGCCGCGCACAGGACCTTCTCCGCCGGTCCGAGGACCCCGCGCAGCACGCTCAGCACCACCTCCCCGCGAATCGACGTCTCGACCACGAGCGGTCCGCGGCCGAACTCCTCGAGGTACACCCGCGCCACGGCGTCGGAGACCCGCTGCGCCGCCAGTTCGTCCACGTGCGGTTGCCGTCCTCCCTGCGACATGAGCCTTCCCCCCTGCCTCGACGAACGTGGGGCCCCGGGCCGAGCGACGTCCGTGCTGGCATGGTCGACGAATCAGGTAGGCCGGTGGTCTGCGGCGGACCCGATTTCGTCAGTGGTGCTTGGACATGGCCTTCCCAGGGGTCATGTCCTTGAAACAATCGGACGCTGACAAGCGCCGACGCGGCACGGGAGCCGGAGCGGGATTTTCAGAGCGCCGTCGCCGGGAGCGCGGAGCCTGCCACCCCGGCCTGGCCCTCGACGGCGGACAGCCGATTGAGCAGCGCCTCGAGCTCGCCGCGGGCGTCCTCCCGGTCACGGGCGGCCTGCCCGCGATCGCGCGCCGCCAGCACCCGGGCCGCCGCCGCCCGGCCCCTGGCCTGCGCCGCCGCCTCGCGGTCCCCGGCGGCGCGAGCGCGGGCGGTCGCCCCGGAGGCCGGGAAGCCTTCGCCCCAGGTCACGCACCCCTCGCCCGCCCGGATGGCGTCGTCGGCCTCGACCTGGCGGTCGTGCTCCGCCGCGCTCTCGTCGCGGGCCGAAGCCAGCAGGTCGCGGCGCTCCGCCGCCGTATCCCGAGCCGCGGCCGCCCGATGACGCTCCGTCCCCTCCCGGCGCAGCCGCACGGCGCTCGAACCAGGCGCCCCTTTCCCCCGGCCGGCGGGGAAGCGTGCGTCTGGGCGCCCCTCGATCGCCGCGGCGATCCCGTCGGCCCCGTCATCCCTCGAGCTGTGGTTGGCCATCCGGCCCCCCAATCCTTGGCTGAGCGGCGGTCTCGACGAGCCCGGCGCCCTTCCGCTTGACCCCATCAGCCTAGCGCGCCCGCCCGGCCGCTCCCGCCCCCGCCCTCATGCCGGGTCGTGCCTCCACCTAACCTATGTTCATGCGGCGCGCCCTGGCGCTGGTCGGCTTGCTCCTCGTGCTGGGAGGATGCGACGCGGCGAGCGGGCGTGTGTCGCCCGCCGGGATCACCGGGCGGGTGGTGGTCGGTCCGGTCTGCCCGGTGGAGACCATGCCACCCCTCCCCGGCTGCGCGCCCCGCCCGCTGGCGGTCACCCTCCACCTGCGGGCACTCGGTCGGCGCGGACCCGTGATCGGTGTGCGCTCCGGCGCCGACGGGCGGTTCCGGGTCGTCCTCTCCCCCGGCAGCTACCGCCTCCACGCCCTCCCCCGCCCCGGCTCGACGCTTCCCCGCCCGCCGGCCGAGCTCACGGTCAAGGTCCACGCCGGGCGCTTCACCTCGGTCACCATCAGCTACGACTCGGGTATTCGCTGAGCCGGCCCCCCGGCTCAGGTCCTCTGGCTGTGGCTTACGTGCGCACCACCGGCATGTTCAACCGGACCCGACTGGCCGCGGCGGTGTCGGCGGTGGGACTGCTCGGATCCAGTTGCGGGTCGGCTCATCCCGCCCGGTCGGCGAACACTCTCCCACCACAGGGTCCGGCTCCGGCGGGTGCCCCCGCCGTTCCCGGAGTCCCCGGACAGGCCACCGGCGCGAGCCCACCCCCCGCCGTCCCGGCGGCGGGGGTGAGGGGACCGGCCGGCAGTCCGGCCCCTCGAGGTCTGCGCGCCCAGTCGGTGACCTTCGTCTCCCCCCGCACCGGCTGGGTCCTCGGGTCGGCGCCCTGCCCATCCGGTGCCTGCACCGCCCTGGTGCGAACCCGCGACGGGGGCCGCACCTGGCAGGCCATCCCCGCGCCCCGGGCGCCGCTGGTGCGGGGGGCGCCCGACCCGGGCGTATCCGAGGTGCGGTTCGCCGATGCCCGCAACGGATGGGCGTTCGGACCGCAGTTGTGGGCCACCCACGACGGCGGAGCCGACTGGCGACGGATCCGGATCGGGGCGGCGGTGGAGGCACTGGCGCCCGGCGCCGGCTACGCCCTGGCCGTGGTCGGGTCCGGCAGCCGGGCGCGCATCCTGCGCGCGCCCGCCGCCGGCGACGCCTGGATCTCGGTGGCCGGCCTCGCCGGGTCGGGCACCGTCAGCGAGTCCGCGCTCGCCGTCTCCGGCACCGCGGCCTGGCTCGCCGGCCCGGCGTCACTCCGCGTGAGCGACGACGGGGTCCATTGGCGCACGGTGCCCACACCGTGCGGCGCCGCCGCCGGCGGCGGCCCGGGACAGGCGTGGCTGACCAGCGCGACGGACGGAGTGATGGTCTGCGCCGGCGAGGGCGCCGCCGGCTCCGAGGTCAAGGCGGCCTACGGATCCTCGAACGGCGGGAGGTCCTTCACCCTCCTCGGGCGCCCGCCCCGCGGCGGCGATCTCGACGCGGCGGCCGCCAACCGGCGCTACACGGTGATCGTGGCGGCGGCCTCCGGGGCCAGCGAGCTCTACGGGAGCTTCGACGGCGGCCGCCGCTACCGGGCAGTGCTCGCCCTCGACGACGGCGGGGTCGGCTGGCGGGACCTCGGGTTCACCACCGACGACCAGGGGGTGGCCGTCGAGTCCCTCGCCAGCCCCGGTCGGCTCTGGCTGACGCGGGACGGCGGCCGTCACTGGCACCTCGTCCGCTTCGCCGCCTGAGCGCCGCCGCTCAGAGCAGGGCGCCCACCAGCTCGCGGGCCCAGCCCGGCTCGGCCGGATGGTCGGTGAACAGGGCGCGGAAGTAGAGGGGGCCGAGGAGAGCGTCGGCCGCCCGCTCGGGGTCAGGCGGGCGGCCGCCGCGGGAGCGCTCGCGCTCGAGGATGGCGGCCAGCTGGGCGTGGCGATCGGCCACGCAGGCGCATCCGCCCTGCGGTCCGGCGCTGCCCAGCGTCGCCCGCATGAGGGCGAGGACGTCGGGGTCGGCGAGGTCGGTGGCGACGTCGCTCACCCACCGCTCGAGGTCGCCGCCGAGCGTTCCGGTGTCGGGCACCACCACGTCGCCGCTGAACCGGCTGGCGGCCACCGCGGCCAGGAGCTCCCCGAGCGACGACCACCGGCGGTAGACCGTTGTCGGGTGCACCCCGGCCCGGGCGGCGATGAGGGGGACGCTCAGCGCCTCGGGCGGACCCTCGGCGAGGATCTCCTCGACGGCGCGGTGGACCGACGCCCGCACCCGGGCCGAGCGCCCGCCGGGTCGGGTGTGGCCGGGCGGACTCGATGTCGGGCCCCGGCTCGGGCTGGGGCTCGCGCTCGGGCTGGGGCTGGGGGCCGTGCTGGGGCTCGGGCTCGGGCTCGCGCTCGCGCTTGGGCTCGGGCTGGGGCTGGGGGCCTTGCCGGGGCTCGGGCTCGGGCTGGGGCTGGGGCTGGGTGGCACCCCCCCATTATCGCACTGATCACTGCGCTATGCTGTATCCACTAACGCAGAGATCGTTGCCTCTAGGAGAGCCATGCCCACCGAGATCGCGCCCGCCCGTCCCGCCGATACGACGTCCCCCGCCACCGCGGGCTCCCGCCTCTCGCCGCGCCTGGCCTTCTGGGCCATCGCCGCCATCTTCGTGCTCTTCGCCGCCGCGTCGAGCGCGCCGTCGCCCCTCTACGTGGTCTACCAGCAGGACTGGGGCTTCTCGGCCACGACCCTGACCGTGGTCTTCGCCGTCTACGTGGTCGGCCTCCTCGGGTCGCTGCTCGTCTTCGGGGCCCTCTCCGACCACATCGGGCGCCGGCCGGTCCTGGCGGCGGCGATCGGCCTGGAGGCGGTCTCCCTCGGCCTGTTCATCGCCGCCAGCGACGTCACCGTCCTCGCCGTCGCCCGGGTGGCCCAGGGCATCGCCACCGGGGCGGCCTTCACCACCCTCGGCGCCGCCCTGGTCGACCTCAACCCGGCGCACGCTCCCGGCCGGGCCGGGGTGATCAACGGGGTGGCCCCGCTCAGCGGCCTCGCCCTCGGCGCCCTGGGCTGCGGGGCCCTGGTCCAGCTCGCCCCGTCCCCCACCCACCTGGTCTACGCCCTGCTCCTGGCGGGGATGGTGGTGGCTGCGGCGGTGGTCGCCCGCATGCCCGAGACCTCGGCCCGGCGCCCGGGCGGCCGGGCCTCGCTCCAGCCGCGGGTGGGCGTCCCCGCCCGCCTGCGCGCCGAGGTGTTCGGCCTCGTCCCCATCCTCGTGGCCAGCTGGGCCCTCGGCGGCCTCTACCTCTCGCTCGGCCCGTCGGTCGCGGCCAGCCTGTTCGGCCTGCACAGCCACCTCATCGGCGGGCTCGTGGTCACCCTCCTGTGCGGGACGGGGGCGGCCACCGCCTTCGCCCTGCGCGCCCGGGCGACCGATCGCCTGCTCATCATGGCCGCCAAGCTCCTGGCCGCCGGGATGGTGGTGACCCTGGTGGGGGTCGAGGCCGACCTGGCACTGGTGGCCGGGGTGGGGACGGTGGTGGCCGGGGTCGGCTTCGGCGCCGCGGCCCTCGGGGGCTTCGGGACCCTGGCCCGGATCGCGGCGCCCGAGGAGCGGGGCGAGCTCTTCGCCGTGGTCTACGTCATCTCCTACCTGGCCTTCAGCCTCCCGGCGGTGGTCGCCGGCTTCGCCAGCACGTCGTTCGGCCTGCACGACACGGCAGTGGTCTACGGCCTCGGCGTGGTCGGGCTCGGGCTGGCAGCCCTCGGCGCCCAGCGGCTGCTGGCCGCCCGCCGCCAGGAGCTGGCGCTGAGCTGACGTGTAATCCGGTTAATTAATGCTTGCATCGTCGGCCGCGCATGAGAGTATGTGCGCCAGAGAGGGGCGCCAAGGGTCCTGGCCGCCTGACACCGGGTTGACGTGGAGGAAACACGATCATGTACGCCAGACACGAATGTCAGGTCGGTCCGAGGGTGAGGTGGGGCTACCTCGCGGCGTGCGGGATCGTCATCGCGGCGCTGTGGGTGGGTGCCGGTCCGGCCTTGGCCGACAGCGCGGCGATAACCGTGACGACGACGTCGGGCCAGTCGGATCCCGTGGCCGGCGTGGCGCGCGTGTTCACCCTCAGCGGCGTGGCGGCGGTTCCGGAAGCCGTGTTCGTCCGCTACCGGCCCACCGGTGGAGCGGCGTGCGCGCCGTCGCCCGACTCCGACTCCGGAATCGAGTTCGGCGACAACTTCAACGTCAGTGACGACTGGGACGGCGACAGCGTTTCCGGCACGTTCAACCTCAAGCAGGCGGCAGTGTGGTCTCCACCCGGCAGCTTTCTCTTCTGCACGTGGCTGGCTGCCAACAGCCAGACAGTGACCACCCCGATCTCGCAGGTCATCACCTTCCGCCCGGCCACGGGCACCATCGGCGCCACCGTGAGTCCGGTCAACCCGGCCGTCGGCCAGCAGGCGACGGTCACCGCCACCGGCTCGAGCGAGGCACCGGAGAGCGTGTACGCCACCATCCGGCCGGCCGGCGGCGCCCCCTGCGCTCCGACCTACGACGCTGACAGCGGATCCGGTCTGATTCGCGGCGAGAGCGTCAACGGAGCGTTCTCGGTCGCGGGGACAACGACCCAGGACACCCCGGGCACCTACCTCGTCTGCCTCTGGCTGGCCAGCTCCTCGTCCGACGCCTCACCGATCGCCGGGCCCCAGCCCGTCACCTTCAACGTGGGCAACCCGCCCCCACCGCCCCCGCCGCCACCACCTCCGCCGCCTCCGCCGCCTCCGCCGCCGCCTCCGGCCTGCGTCGTCCCGTCCGCCGGCCATCAGGCCAAGCTGGCGACGATCAGGCTCCGCATCTTCGGCTCTCACTGCCGGGTCGGGCGGATCGGCTATATCCACAGCCGGCGAGTGAGGCGGGGCTCGGTGATCGCCTTGAGCCCCCGGCCCCACACGCGGCTGGCATCGGGGGCGTACGTGAACATCGTGGTGTCGTCCGGAAGGGGGCGCTAAGCCGGCCCTCGGCCTACCGGCAGTGGTCGCCGGCTTCGCCGGCAGTCGTTCGGCCCGCCGGACGCGGCGGTGGTCTACGGCCTCGGGGTGGGCGGGCTCGGCCTGGCGGCGCTCGCCGTGAGATCGTAGGGCGGTGGCCGATGGCCAACTGATCCTCGTCGTCGGCGCCCTGCTCACCGCCGGGCTCCTCGCCTCGCTGGCGGCGGGGCGCCTGGGCATCCCCGGCCTCGTCCTGTTCCTCGGCCTCGGCATGGCCGTCGGCTCGGACGGAGCCGGCTGGCTCGAGTTCGACGACTACGGCTTGGCGCGGAGCGTCGGCATCGTCGCCCTCGCCCTGATCCTCTTCGAGGGCGGCCTGACCACCGGCGTCGGGGAGATCCGCCCGGTCCTGTGGCCGGCGGTCAGCCTGGCCATCCTCGGGACCCTGGGCACCGCGGTGATCACCGGCCTGGCCGCGGCCTGGCTGTTTGACTTCTCGACCCTCGAGGGCCTGCTGCTCGGCTCGGTGGTCGCCTCGACCGACGGGGCGGCGATCTTCGCCCTGCTGCGCGGGTCGACCCTCCGGCGCAAGCTGGCGCGGACGCTCGAGGGCGAGGCCGGCCTCAACGATCCGGTGGCCGTCCTGCTCGTCGTCGGGTTCATCGCCTGGATCCAGCGCCCCGGCTACGGCCTGGCCGACATGGCGGGCCTCTTCGCCCAGCAGGTCGGGATCGGGCTGGCCGTCGGGGTCGGCGTCGGCTGGCTGGCCGTTCAGGGCTTCCGCCGCGTCGCGCTGGCCACCGCCGGCCTCTACCCGGTGGCGGCGATCGCCACCGCGGCGCTCGCCTACGGCGGCGCGGCCAGTCTCGACGGCTCGGGGTTCCTCGCCGTCTACCTGGCCGGGCTCGCCCTCGGCAGCGCCGCCATCCCGGCGCGTCAGACCGTCGCCGCCTTCCACCAGGGCCTGGCCTGGGTGGCCCAGCTCACCCTGTTCGTGGTCCTCGGCCTCCTCGTCTTTCCCCACCAGCTCCCCGGGGTGGCGGTGGAGGGCGCCGCCCTCGCCCTCGTCCTCGCCCTGGTGGCCCGGCCGGTGGCCGTCGGCCTGGCCACCGCGTTCGCCGGCTACAGCCGGCGCGAACGCGTCGTCCTCGGCTGGGCCGGACTCCGCGGCGCGGTCCCCGTCGTCCTGGCCACCTTCCCCGTCCTCGCCGGCGTCCCCCGGAGCCTCGAGTTCTTCAACATCGTCTTCTTCGCCGTCCTCCTCTCGACCATCGTCCAGGGCACCACCTTCCAGCCGCTGGCCCGCCGCCTCGGCCTGACCACCAACGAGCCGGCCCTGCCCCGCCCCCTGACCGAGGCGGGCACCATCCGGCGCCTGGGGGCGGAGATCCTCGAGTACACCGTGGCCGGCGACGACGCCATCGCCGGAGCCCGGATCAGCGACCTCGGCCTCCCGCGGGACGCCGTGGTCAACGTCATCGTCCGCGGCGAGGAGGCGATCCCTCCGCGCGGGTCGACCCGGCTCCGGGTCGGCGACGCCCTCCACGTGCTCGTCCGGGTGGAATCGGCCCGCGCCGTCCACGCCCTCACCGGACGCTGGCACTCCGGCCCCCTCGGCCCCCCGCCCCGTCCCGAGCGCCAGGCCTTCGGCCGGGCGCCGATCTTCTCGGTCTGGCCCTGGGAGCCGGGCGACGGCGATCCGGCCCGCCCGGGCGAGATCCGCGGCCAGGCCATCGTCCTGCAGCTGCGCATCCGGCGGGACGCCCCCGGCGGCCTCTGGGTGCTGGCCGACGGGCGCTACGCGATCACCGGCCGCCTCGGCGCCGTCGGCCCCCACGCGGCGCTGACCCGGTGGGCGATCCGCCGCCTCGACTTCGCCGACCCCGACGAGCGGGCCTGGCTCCAGACGGTGATCGGCGCCGTCGCCGCCGACCGCCACCGGTGAGGGCGCCCCGGAGGCGGCGGGGCCGAGGGCCGGCCGGCCCACTGCCCGCGCCCGCCCGACCGGTTCCCGGTCACCGCTCCCCGATCTAGAGGACGTGGGGAATCGCCTGCGCGGTCAGCACGCAGCCCACCCCGACGATGACCAGCGCCGACGCCGACGGCAGCGCCGCCATCACCGGGCTCGAGAGGTTGATCCGCGCAGACAGGGCCCCCATCCACACCACGGCCAGCCCGAGGACGCTGAGGGTGGTGGCCAGTCCGATGCTGAAGGCGACGATGAGCAGCAGCCCCAGAGCCACCTGATGCTGGGCCAGCGCCCCGAGCAGAACGACCAGAGCAGACGGGCAGGGGATGAGGCCGGCCGAGGCCCCCATGGCGACGAGGCTCCGCCACGAGAGGCTGCTCGGCCGCTCATGGCGGTGGGGGGCGAGGTGGTGGCCGTGATCGGCGTGGCGGTGGTGCTTGTGGTGGGCGTGGTCATGGTGGTCGTGGTCGTCGGGGCCCGGCCGCCGGCGGCGGATGCGCGAGCGCAGGACGGCGGCGCCGATGACGAGCACGAGCAGGCCGGCCACCAGGTTCAGCCACGGGTAGAGCTGCTCGGGGAGCACGTATCGCGACAGCAGGAGGGTGA
>JAXDHJ010000089.1:0-51367 GCA_034664565.1 Solirubrobacteraceae bacterium | reverse complement strand
CGCCTACAGCCCGGCCCGGAACCGGGCGAGCTCGGCCGGGTCGATGGAGTAGGTGTGCTCGGGGGCCGGGAAGCGCCGGCTGCGAACCTCGTCGGCATACTCGCCGACCGCGGCCACCATCTGGGCGCGCAGGCCGGCGTAGCGCTTGGCGAAGCGGGGGGCGTGGCCGTCGTAGATGCCGAGGAGGTCGTGGAGGACGAGCACCTGGCCGTCGGTGTCGGGGCCGGCGCCGATGCCGATCACGGGGATCCCGAGCCGGGCGGTGAGCTCGGCGGCCACGGCGGCGGGAATGGCCTCGAAGACGATGGCAAAGCAGCCGGCCTGCTCGAGGGCGAAGGCCTCGCGGGCCACGTCGAGCGCCCGGGACGCCGTCCGCCCCTGGGCCCGGTAGCCGCCGAGAGCGGTCGCCGTCTGGGGGGTGAGGCCGACGTGGCCCATGACCGGGATGCCGGCACCGACTATGGCCCGGGCCCGGGCGGCCTGGGCGGGGCCGCCGCCCTCGAGCTTGACGGCGTCGCAGCCCGCCTCCTTGACGAAGCGCTGGGCGGTGCGGACCGCCTGCTCGTCGCTGGCCTCGTAGGAGCCGAAGGGCAGGTCGCCGACGAGCAGGGGGGTGTCGCAGCCGCGGCGGGCGGCGGCCGAGAGCATGAGCATCTCCTCGACGCTGACCGGCACCGTCGAGGGGTAGCCGAGCACGGTCATCGCCCCGGAGTCGCCGACGAGGACGACGTCGACGCCGGCCGCCTCGGCCACCTGGGCGCTGGGGTGGTCGTAGGCGGTGACCATCACGATCTGCTCGCCCCGGCGCTTCTTCTCGGCCAGCTCGGGGAGGGTGACCGGGAGGCGGTGGTTGCGCAGGGCGGTCTTGGGGACGGTGGACACGGGTTCCTCCTCAGGTGAGCAGCGCGCAGGCGCGGTCGTCGACGGCCAGGATCTCGTTGGCGGCGTTGACGTGGACCACGCGCGGGCGGTAGTCGGCCAGCTCGTCGCGGTCGTACTGGGCGTAGGCGATGACGATCACCGTGTCGCCGTGATGGACGAGCCGGGCGGCGGCCCCGTTGACCTTGATCTCCCGGGAGCCGCGCTCACCGGCGATGGTGTAGGTCTCGAAGCGGGCGCCGTTGTCGACGTCGACCACCGCCACCTGCTCGTACTCGAGGATGTCGGCGGCGTCGAGCAGGTCGGGGTCGATGGTGATCGAGCCGATGTAGTGGAGGTCACAGGCGGTGACCGTGGCCCGGTGGATCTTCGCTTTGAGCATGGTTCGCTGCATCGCGGCTTCCTCTAGCTCCTCGGGTTCTGGGGCTCGGGGGAACGAGCCCTGACGATGGTGGTGTTGTCGATCAGCCGGGCCGGGCCGATGCGGGCGGCCACGGCGAGCAGCACCGGACCGTCGACCTCGGTGGCCGAGGCCGGGGCCATGGTGTGGGGGGAGACGAGCTCGACGTACTCGGGCTCGATCTCGTGCTCGGCCAGCGTCGCCCGGGCCACCCGGGCCAGCTCGCGGGGGTCCTGCTCCCCCGCGGCGGCCGCCGCCTGGGCGGCGGCCAGAGCGCGGCTGAGGCCGACCGCCCGGGTCCGCTCGACCGGACTGAGGCGGGCGTTGCGGCTGGACATGGCCAGGCCGTCGGGCTCGCGCACCGTCGGGCAGACCTCGATCGCCACCGGAATGTCGAGGTCACCGACCAGGCGCCGGATCACCGCCGCCTGCTGGGCATCCTTCTGGCCGAAGTAGGCGACGTCGGGGCCGACCATGTTCAGGAGCTTGGTCACCACCGTGGCCACCCCGGCGAAGTGCTCGGGACCGCGGTGGTGGCCGCAGAGGCCGTCGCTGAGGCCGGCCACGGTGACGGTGGTGGCGAAGCCGTCGGGGTAGACCTCGGCGGGCGCCGGCGCGAAGAGGATGTCGACGCCGGCCTCCTCGGCCAGGGCGGCGTCGCGGCGTTCGTCGCGGGGGTAGGCGGCGAGATCCTCCCCCGAGTCGAACTGGGTGGGGTTGACGAACAGCGACATGACCACGGCGCCGCCGTCGGCCCGGGCCCGGCGCACGAGGGAGAGATGGCCGTCGTGGAGGGAGCCCATGGTGGCCACCAGCCCGATCGGCCGCCCCCGGCCGCGCTCGGCGGACACGGCGCGGCGCAGCTCGGCGACGGTGGCGATCGTCCTCATCGCCGGCACCCGGCGTCATCCCCGGGTCGGGCGGGATGCCGCCCCGGCGGGCAGGCAGGAGCCCCGCGGCCACGGGGGGCGGTGCGGTTTTGCGTGGGGGCGAAGGTCATGCGCTTCGGTCCAGTTCCCTTTCCGGGGATACCGGTCGCGATCACAGCGGCACTTTCGTACTCGGATCCGTCCCCCGGCTGGAGTGACGGCCCACCCGGAACGGTACATCACTCGCGGCGCGGGGCAAAGAGACCGCGACTACCATCGCCACGTGCCCAGCGCCCCCGAGCGACGGCTCGCCCTAAAGGCCCTCTACGAGCAGGCCTCGACCTGCCCGCGGTGCCCGGAGCTGGCGGCCACCCGGATCTCGGTGGTCTTCGGGGCGGGCAACGCCGACGCCGACCTGATGTTCGTCGGCGAGGCGCCGGGGGCCAACGAGGACCGCCAGGGCCTGCCCTTCGTCGGGGCGGCGGGCAAGCTCCTCGAGCGGCTGCTGAACGAGATCGGCCTGGCCCGGGCCGACGTGTTCATCGCCAACGTGCTCAAGTGCCGCCCGCCCGGCAACCGGGACCCCCAGCCGGGGGAGATCGAGAACTGCCGCCCCTACCTCCGCCGCCAGGTCGAGCTCATCGAGCCGCGGGTGATCTGCACCCTGGGCAACTTCTCGACCAAGCTCCTGCGCGAGGATCCGACCGGCATCAGCCGGATCCACGGGCGCCCGGAGGTGCGGACGATCGGCGGGCGCTCGGTCCGGATCTACCCGATCTACCACCCGGCCGCCGCCCTCTACACCCCGCGGATGCTCGACACCCTGCGCGAGGACTTCGCCCGCCTGCCGGCCCTGCTCGCCCTTCCCGCTCCGCCGCCGCCCATCCCCGACCCCCGAGACGAGCCGCCGCCGCCGCCGGCCCCCGACCCCCGAGACGAGCCGCCGGTGCCGCCCGGCGCCCCGCCGCCGCCTCCGGGTCCGGCCGCCGCCCGGCCCCCGGACCGGCCCGAGCCCCCGGCCCACCCGAACCGCGAGCCCGAGCCCGAGGTCGAGCCCGGCCAGCTGGGGCTGTTCTGAGTCTCGTGGCCGCCGGCGCGCCCCCTGATCACGAGGTCACCGAGACGGCCGACGCCGAGGCCACCGCCGCCGTGGGTGCCGGCCTGGCCGGCGACCTGCGAGCGGGCGACGTCGTCCTCGTGGAGGGGGAGCTCGGGGCGGGGAAGACGACCCTGGTCCGGGGCGCGTGCCGGGCTCTCGGGGTCGAGGGGCCGATCACCAGCCCGACCTTCGCCCTGGCCAACCGCTACACCGCGGCCGGCGGCCTGGTCGTCTCCCACCTCGATCTCTACCGCCTGGGCGGCCTCGAGGCCGAGGACCCGGACCTGCTGGGCGACTACCTGGGTCCCGACCGGCTGGCCTTCGTCGAGTGGGCGCGGGAGGAGGGCCCGGGCCTCGGGAGGGTGCGCCTCCGGGTCACCCTCCATCACCTGGGCGGCGATCGCCGGCGGATCGAGATCGAGCGGTGATCGCCCTGGCCCTCGACACGGCGACCTCCTCGACGGTGGTCGGCCTGCGCACGGCGGACGGGAGGGTCCGGGAGGCGCGCGACGACGTCGGGCCGGGGGAGCGCCCGCGCCACACCCAGCGGCTGCTCGCCCTGGCGGCCGGGCTGCTCGCCGAGGCCGGACACCGGTTCGCCGAGGTCGAGCTCATCGTGGTGGGCATGGGCCCGGGGACGTTCACCGGCCTGCGCATCGGCATCGCCACCGCCCGCGGGCTGGCCCAGGCCACGGGGGCGGATCTCGTCGGCCTGTCCACGCTCCGGGTGCTGGCCGCGGCGGCGGGGCCGGGGCCGGTCATCGCCCTGATCGACGCGGGACGGGGCGAGGTGTTCGCCGCCGGCTACCAGGACGGGCGGGAGCTGGTGGCCCCGGCGGCGGTGGCCCCGGCGGGCTTGGCCGGGCTGGTGGGCGGGCGGTCGTGGCTGGCGGTGGGAAGTGGCGCGCTACGATTCGAGGGTCAATTCCAAGACGCGGATGTGACCGTTGCGCCCGAGGAGTCGTCGGTGCACCGCGTGAGCGCCGGGACGATGCTCGGGCTCGCGCTCGCCGATGACGTGGACGCTCGCGGGGCGGTCACCCCCCTTTACCTGAGGCTGCCCGACGCCGAGCTGGCGCTTCGCAACGCAAGGTCATGACCGTCGCCGAGATCCGTCCCTTCGTCTACGCCGACCTTCCCCAGGTGATCGGCATCGAGCGGCGGGCGTTTCCGACCCCGTGGTCGCTGGCCATGTTCGTGCTCGAGCTCTCCAAGCCGTCCGGCTTGTGCCTGGTGGCCAGCCGCAGCCAGCGCATCGTCGGCTACACGGTGTGCTCGCGCTACGACACGGTGTGGCACGTGATGAACGTGGCCGTCGACCCCGACCTCCGCCGCCAGGGCATCGCCCGGGCGCTGCTCGGCGAGCTCTACGAGCGGGTCAACGATCCGGAGGCCCAGTTCACCCTCGAGGTCCGGCGCTCCAACCGGGCGGCGATCGAGCTCTACGAGCGGGACGGGTTCCGCACGGCGGGGATGCGGCGCCGGTACTACCAGGACAACGGGGAGGACGCCCTGATCATGTGGCGAACGCCGTCGACGCTGGGCGGACGGCTGGACGACGTTCCGGCGGCCGACCCGGTCGCCCATCACCGCGCGTGATCCTCGCCCTGGAGACGAGCTGTGACGACACCTGCGCGGCGGTGGTCACCGGGGACGGGCGGGTCCGGGCCAACGTGATCTCCTCGCAGGGCATCCACGACCGCTACGGCGGGGTGGTGCCGGAGGTGGCGGCGCGCCACCACCTGGAGCTCATCGACGCCGTCGTCGCCGAGGCGCTGGAGCGGGCGGACGCCGGCCTCGACGACGTCTCGCTGGTGGCGGCCACCCAGGGACCGGGGCTGATCGGAGCGCTGCTCGTCGGCCTGGCCGCGGGCAAGGCGCTGGCGGCGGGGCGGGGGCTGCCGTTCGCCGCGGTCGACCACCTGCGGGGGCACGTCGCCGTGGCCTTCCTCGAGCCGGAGCCGCTCGAGCCGCCGTTCGTGTCGCTGATCGCCTCGGGCGGCCACACCCTGCTCCTGCGGGTGGAGGATCGGACGGGCGACCCGGAGGTCCTGGCCCGGACACTCGACGACGCGGCGGGCGAGGCGTTCGACAAGGGCGCGCGGATGCTGGGGCTCGGCTACCCGGGCGGGGCCGCCCTCCAGGCGCTGGCGGTGGGCGGCGACCCGCAGGCGTTCGCCTTCCCGAGCGGGCGCGGCGCCGAGTTCTCCTTCGCCGGGCTGAAGACGGCGCTCCTCTACAAGCTCCGCGAGCTGCGTCTTGCCAATTTTCCGGGCGACGCCGGGCGGGTGGCGGCTCGGGGGCATGCCCGCCGCGCCGACCTGTGCGAGGCACCGGACCCGGTGGACGGCCTGCGGGCCGACCTGGCCGCCTCCTACCAGGAGGCGATCGTGCGGGCCATCGTCACCCGGGTGGAGCGGGCGCTCGAGCGCACCGGCCTCGATCGCCTGGCCGTGGGCGGGGGGGTGGCGGCCAACGGCCCGCTGCGCGAGCGCCTGGCCGGTCTCGGGGCCCGCCTGTCGCTGCCGGCCCTCGAGCTGTGCACCGACAACGCGGCGATGATCGCCAGCGCCGCCCGCTATGCCCCGGCACTGGCCTATCCGGACTACCTGGGCCTCGAGGCCTACGCCACCGGTGAGGGGCCGCTGCGGTGACGGGGATCCCCACTCCGCCCGCCGCCGCCGGGCCGGCGGCCCGGGCCGTCCCGCGGATCGACATCTACGGCCACGCGGAGTGCTGCCTGTGCCGGACGGCGATGGCGGTGCTCGAGCGGCTACGTGGCGAGCTCGGCTTCAGGCTCGTCGAGCACGACATCACCGCCGACGAGGAGCTCCACCGCGCCTACTTCGAGCGGGTTCCGGTCATCTGCCTCGACGGGGAGGAGCTGTTCGACTACCGCCTCGAGGAGGCGGTCCTGCGGGCGCGCCTGGATGATCTAGAGTCAAGGCGATGACCTACGGCGAGCTCGCGACCGAGGCCGAATATGGGCACGGCGCCGCGGAGGGGACGGGCGAGCGCCTGTCGCTCGGCGTGGCGGCGCGCCTCTCGCGCTACCTCCAGGTGCTGACCCAGGCCAAGAAGATGGGTCGGGAGACCATTTCCTCGCAGGAGCTCTCCGACTACACCCACGTCAACTCGACCCAGATCCGGCGTGACCTCTCGGGCTTCGGCAAGTTCGGCAAGCGGGGGGTGGGCTACAACGTCGACTCCCTGGTCGGGCAGATCCGCCGCATCCTGCGGACCGCCGGCCAGCACAACATCGCTCTGTTCGGGGCCGGCCACCTCGGCAAGGCGATCGCCTCCTCGGACATCTTCGCCGACCACGGGTTCCGGGTGGTGGCCATCTTCGACTCTGACCGCGAGGTGGTCGGTCAGCAGGTGGGCGCCCAGGTGGTGCGCCACAACGACGAGCTCAAGGCGGTGGTCGAGCAGGAGGACGTCGTGGTCGGTGTCCTGGCGGTGCCCACCGAGGCAGCCCAACAGCTGGCCGACGACCTGGTGGCTGTCGGCGTGAAGATCATCTTCAACTACTCGGAGGCGCTCCTCAGCGTCCCCCCCGACGTGACCGTCCACACCTCGAGCCCGGCGGTGGACCTCCTCTACGCGCTGTACTTCTACCTCACCTGATGGGCTCGCCGATCGATCTCGAGCGGGCCGTCGAGGTGTTCGACACCGGGTCCGACTTCACCGTCGGCATCGAGGAGGAGTTCGCCATCCTCGATCCCCGCAGCCTCGATCTGGCCCCCCGCTTCGAGCTCCTGCGCGACGCGGCGGCGGCGGCCGATCCCCGCCTGCACCAGCACATCACCGGCGAGCTCATCGCCTCTGAGATCGAGATCGTCTCCGGTCGCGGCGCCGACATCCACGACGCCATCGCCCGCCAGCGCGAGCATCGCCGCCGCCTCTTCGCCCTCGCCGACCGTCAGGCCACCGCTCTGGGCGCCACCGGTACCCACCCGTGGGCCGACTACCGCCGCCAGCCGATCATCGACACCGACCACTACCGCCGGGTGGCGGACGGGCTCCAGTACGTGGCCTGGCGCAACAACACCTTCAGCCTCCACGTCCACGTCGGCGTGCGCGGGTCGGACCGGGCCGTGCGGGTGTGCGACCGCCTGCGCCCGGTGCTGCCGCTGCTCCTCGCCCTCTCCGCGAACTCGGCCTTCCTCGACGGGCGCCCGGCCGGCCTGCACTCGGCGCGCAGCCAGACCTTCACCCGGAGCTTCCCCCGCTGCGGCGTGCCCGACGTGTTCGGCAGCTGGGCCGCCTACCGGGACTACGTCGACTTCCTCATCAGGACCAACTCGATCATCGAGTTCACCCAGGTCTGGTGGTCGGTGCGCCCGCACTTCTCCTTCGGCACCGTCGAGGTCCGCATCTGCGACGTGCAGGCCACGGCCGGCGAGTCGGAGGCCCTGACCGGTCTGATCGTCGCCTGCGTGGCCCAGGCGGCGCGGGACCTCGACGAGGGCTTTCCCCGGGCCGAGGCGCCGCAGCGGCTGATCGAGGAGAACGTCTGGCGGGCCATCCGCCACGGCCTCGACGGGCGGATGATCGACCTCGAGCGGGCGGTCGAGTACCCGGCGGCCGAGATCGGCGAGCGGCTGCTGGCGTGGACGGCGCCGGTCCGGGCCGAGCTCGGCATCGACCCGACCCTCCCCGAGGCCAACGGCGCCCAGCGCCAGCGGCGGATGATCGAGGCGGGCGCCTCGATCGAGGAGGTCTACGCAAGCGCCGTGCGCGAGACCCGCGCCACCTATTCCCAGGAGGTACCAGCATGAGCACCCCGCAGCCAGGTCAGCCCGAGCCCGCCGAGCCCGAGCCGACCGAGGAGGAGATGCGGGCGGCGTGGGAGGAGCAGCTGCGCCACATCACCGTGGCCGACGTCCTCGTCCAGACCGCCGTCTCCCTGGTCAATCTCGCCGGCCGGCGGCTGGGGTTGGGGCCGGACGGCGAGGCGGAGCGCGACCTCGCCCAGGTGCGCGACGCCATCGACGCCGTGCGGGCGCTCACGCCGGTGCTCGAGCGGGCCGACGGTCCGGAGACGCTCAAGCCGCTGCGCGACGCTTTGTCCCAGCTCCAGCTCGAGTACGCCAAGCTCGCCCCCGGGGCGCCGCCGGCGCCACCGTCGCCACCGCCGGCCGCCGGCAGCCAGCCGGCGGAGCCGGGAACCGGCTCGGCGCCTTCGAGCGGCCGGCTCTGGGTCCCCGGGCGCTGAGCGCCGCCCCGGCGGGGCCCGCCGCCGGGTCGCAAGCGGAGCTCGGGAACCGGCCCCTGGCGGCGCCGAGCGGCCGCCCGCCGGTGCCCGGGCGCTGACCGGCGCCGCCGCCGCTCGGCCCGGTACACTCCCCCACGCTTCATGCCGGGTGGCGGCCGCAGCCCCCGGCATGTGTGTGTCCGGGGCAGACACCGGCCTTCGAGGCTGCGGCAAACAAAATCGTGAGGAGTTCCGTTGACTGAGTTTCTGAGTAACCACGGGGTCGTGGTGGCCCTGGTGTGCGCGGCCTGCGCGGTCATCTACGGCGCGGTCACCGCGCGGTCGCTGCTCGCCCTCTCACCGGGCAACGCGCAGATGCAGCGGATCTCGGCCGCCGTCCAGGAGGGGGCGCGCGCCTACCTCAACCGCCAGTACACCTCGATCGCCATCGTCGGCGTCGTGGTGTGCATCGCCCTGTTCTTCGTTCAGGACATCGCGGTGGCGGTGGGCTTCGCCCTCGGCGGCATCCTCTCGGGGGCGGCGGGCTACATCGGCATGAACGTCTCGGTCCGGGCCAACTGCCGGGTGGCCGAAGCCGCCCGGGGTGGAGTCTCCCCGGCCCTGAACGCCGCCTTCCGCGGCGGGGCGATCACCGGGCTGCTGGTCGTCGGCCTCGCCCTGGCCGGGGTGGCCGGCTACTACGGCGTGCTGACCTCGTTCTTCGGCGACTCGCCCAAGCAGGGCGTCGACGCCTTGATCGGGCTCGGGTTCGGCGGCTCGCTGATCTCGGTCTTCGCCCGTCTGGGCGGTGGCATCTTCACCAAGGCAGCCGACGTCGGGGCCGACCTGGTGGGCAAGGTCGAGGCCGGCATCCCCGAGGATGATCCCCGCAACCCGGCGGTCATCGCCGACAACGTCGGCGACAACGTCGGCGACTGCGCCGGCATGGCCGCCGACCTCTTCGAGACCTACGCGGTCACCGCGGTGGCGGTGATGCTGATCGGCGTGCTCACCTTCCACGAGCAGGTTCAGGTCGCCCTCTACCCGCTGGTCCTCGGGGCGGTGGCCATCATCGCCTCGATCCTCGGCACCTTCTTCGTGCGCTCGCGCTCGGGTAACGTCGAGCGGGCGCTCTACCAGGGGCTGATCGCCTCGGGGCTGATCGCCGCCGCCGCCTTCTACCCGATCACCTACTGGCTGATGGGAAGCCTCGGCTACCGGGCGACGACGGCGCCGATCACCGCGCCGAGCGCGACCGACCTCTACCTGTGCTCGTTGATCGGGATCGGTGTCACGGCGCTGCTCTTCGTCATCACCGACTACTACACCTCGACCCGGTTCTCGCCGGTGCGCAAGACGGCGGCGGCGTCGGAGACCGGCCACGCCACCAACATCATCCAGGGCTTCGGATCGGGGCTCCAGGCGACCGCGCTGCCGGCGCTGGTGCTCGTCCTCGGCGTGCTCGGGGCGTGGAAGCTGGCCGGCGGGGGCACGGTCGGCATCTACGGGATCGGCGTCGCCGTCATGGGCCAGCTCTCGCTCACCGGTCTCATCGTCGCCCTCGACGCCTTCGGCCCGATCACCGACAACGCCGGCGGCATCGCCGAGATGGCCGACCTTCCGGAGGAGGTCCGCGACGTGACAGACCGGCTCGACGCGGTGGGCAACACCACCAAGGCGGTGACCAAGGGCTACGCCATCGGCTCGGCCGTTCTCGCCGCCGTCGTCCTCTTCGCCGGCTTCCAGCAGGAGCTGGCGGCCAGGTCGGGCAAACCGCTGTTCGGGGCGGGGTCGATCTCCTTCGGCATCGACCAGCCGCCGGTGCTCATCGGCCTGCTCCTCGGCGGCCTGATGGTCTGCCTGTTCGCCTCGCTCTCCATGGAGGCGGTCGGTCGGGCCGGGGGCGCCGTGGTCGAGGAGGTGCGCCGCCAGTTCCGGGAGAAGCCGGGGATCATGGAGGGGACCGAGGAGCCCGACTACGCGACGTGCGTGGACATCGTCACCAAGACGGCCCAGCGCGAGATGATCATCCCCGCCCTGCTCCCGATCGCCATGACCCTGATCGTCGGCCTGATCGACGAGCAGGCGCTCGGCGGCCTGCTCATCGGGGTGATCGTCGTCGGCTTCTTCTTCGCGGTGATGATGACCGCCGGAGGCGGCGCCTGGGACAACGCCAAGAAGCTGATCGAGGACGGGGCCCACGGCGGCAAGGGCTCGGACGCCCACGCGGCGGCGGTCACCGGTGACACCGTCGGGGATCCGTTCAAGGACACCTCGGGCCCGGCGATCAACCCGATGATCAAGGTGGCCAACATCGTGGCCATCCTCATCATCCCCATCATCACCTAGCAGGGACCCCGGCCCCGTCGAGCGGCGGGGCGAACGTTGTCTCGGCGTCGTTGGCCGTCTCCGTCGTCCGAGCAACCAGGAGACCGGTGCGGGCGGAAGGCCGTGGGAACCTCGACGCCGTAGTGGTCGCCACCCTATCGCCGGCATTCCTGGGACCCGGCGCGCCGGTGCCCGGCGGCCGTAAGCTTCCGAGCGATGAGCGATTCCGACCGGGCTCGGCCCGGGCTGGCCGCCGCGCTGCACGACCGCGCCACCCAGGTGCTCTCGGCGGCGATGGTGGTGATCGGGGTCGCCCTGGCCGCCCAGCTCAGCCCGGTCAGCGTCCTCCTCGGCCTGCTCTTCGTCGCCGCCGGGGTCGGTCGCCTCTACGTCGGGGCTCGGGTGCGCCGGCGCCGGCGCCACGGGGAGGGGTGATGGCCGGCGGGGACGACCAGCCGGCGGCGCCGGAGCAGCGCACGGCGGTGATGCTCCGCCGCAGCCTCGGGTCGCCGGCCCTCTTCGCCATCGTCTGGACCTCGCTGGCCAGCTCGATCTACTTCTCCCTCGGGGTGGTGACCGGCCACGCCCTGGGATTGACCCCGCTCGTCTTCCTCGGCGCCGGGGTGTTCTTCACCCTGACCTCACTGACCTACGCCGAGGGAGCCGCCCTCCACCAGGATCGGGCCGGCTCGACCGTCTTCGCCCGTTACGCGTTCAACGAGCTCGTCTCCTTCGTCGCCGGCTGGGCGATCCTCCTCGACTACGTGATCCTCATTGCCATCGCCTCGCTGGCGGCCACGAGCTATCTGGCGGCGTTCTACCACCCGCTCGGGCACGGGCTGCCCCGCCTGGGGGTGGCCCTGGCCGTCATCGCCTTCGTCGCCTACAGCAACGTCCGCGGGTTCTCGACTCGCCGCACCCAGCGGACGGCCCTGATCGTGGTCGCCGACCTGGCCATCCAGCTCGTGGTCATCGGGATCGGCCTGGTCCTGTTCTTCAACCTCCACACCATCACCGCCGACATCCGCCTCGGGGTGGCGCCGAGCTGGTCGGACGTGATCTACGCCCTGACCATCACCACCGTCGCCTTCACCAGCCTGGAGTCGGCCTCCGGCCTCTCCGGAGAGGTGGCGATCGGTCGGCGGGGCCTGCGCCGGCTGGTGGCGAGCGCCAACGCCTCGGTCTACATCATCTACGTCGGCATCGCCGTGGTGGCGGTGACTGCCATCCCGGTCATCAACGGCCACACCGCGCTCGGCGACCGCCACGTCGGGGCGCCCTTGATCGGGGTGGTCGAGCGCTTCCATCCGGTCGGTCTGGCCGATTCGCTGAAGTACGTGGTGGCGGCGGCCGCCGCCTTCACCCTGGTGGCGGCGGCCAACTCGGCCATGCTCGGCCTGTCCCGGCTCGCCTACTCCCTGGCCACCAACCGCCAGATCCCGACCCCGCTCGGGCGCCTGCATCCGGAGCGCTCGACGCCGTTCGTGCTCATCGGGGTGGCCGCCGTCCTGGCGGCGGTGCTCGTCCTCCCCGCCGACATCGACTTCCTCGTCGGCATCTACGCCTTCGGGGCGATGCTCGCCTTCACCATCGCCCATCTCTCGATCTGCGTCCTGCGCTTCCGCGAGCCCGAGCGCGAGCGGCCGTTCCGCATCCCGGGCTCGCTGCGGGTCGGCGGGCGCGAGCTGCCGCTGCCGGCGGTGGCCGGTGCCGTGCTGTCGGCCGCGGCTTGGATCAGCGTCATCGTCCTCCACGACGGGGCGCGCTACGTGGGGTCGGCGTGGCTGATCGGCGGGGTGGCCCTCTACGTGGCCTACCGCAAGAGCGCGGGCAAGCCGGTGCTCGCCCGGGTGGTGGTGCCGGCGGCGATCCTCCGGGCCGAGCGCCCGGAGCGTGACTTCGGCTCGATCCTCGTCCCCCTGTTCGGCAAGGGCCTCGACGACGACATCGTCCAGACGGCGGCGCTCCTGGTCGCCGGCGAGCAGACCGACGAGGCGGCGATCGACCGGGCGACGATCGAGGCGATCTGGATCTTCCAGGTGCCGATGGCCCTGCCGCTCGACGCACGGCTCCCCGACGAGCAGCTCAAGCAGGCGCGGGCGGCGCTGGCCCGGGCCAAGGCGGTGGGGGAGGAGTACGCCGGGGTCGAGGTGGCGACGGCCACCGTGCGCGCCCGCCGCACCGGCTACGCCATCGTCGAGGAGGCCCGCCGGCGCGGGGTCGAGGCCATCGTCCTCGCCGCCGAGGAGGCGCCGCGCATCCGCGGCGGGGGAATGCTCGGGGGCCGCAGTGGGATCGGGGAGAGCGCGATCGGGGCGATGACCCGCTACGTGGTGAGCAAGGCGCCGTGCCGGGTGATCCTCACCGCCCCGCCGCACCCCGACGACGTCAGGCCGACCGGTTCCCGCGGCGGCGGGCCGGCCCGCTCCCAGCCGGCCGGGGCGGCGCCGGGCGGCGGACGGGGGAGGGGCGGGGAGGAGCGAGGGGATTGACTAACATGAGCGCCAATGTTCGTCCTCATCGTCGGTGCCGGGCGCGTCGGATCAGCGGTGGCCAAGCGGGCGCTGGCCGCCGGCCATGAGGTCTCGGTGCTCGATGAGGATCCCCTCTCCCACGAGCGCCTGGATGAGATAACCGGCCGGGGCTGGGAGGATGCCGGCGGGCGCTTCACCGTGGGCACGGCGCTCGAGGTGGACGCCCTGGTGGAGGCCGGCATCGAACAGGCCGACGTGTTCATCGCCTCGACCGACGGCGACAACACCAACCTCACCGTGGCTCAGATCGCCCAGCGCCGCTACGGGGTCGAGAGGGTCATCTGCCGGGTGATGGACCCGGCCCGGGCGGCGTGGTATGCCGAGCAGGGACTCCACACCATCTCGCCCACTCAGCACGCGATCGAGATGTTCGCCCGCGCGCTCGATCTCGCGGCCTAGCCGTGTACGTAATCGTCGTCGGGGCAGGCAAGGTCGGGTGGAACCTGGCCCGCGAGCTGATCGACAAGGGCCACGAGGTCACCTTGCTGGAGACCAACCGCCGCCGCTATCTGGTCGTCGAGGAGGAGCTCGAGCACGCCGTCCAGTATGGGGACGCGACCGAGCTCTGGGTGCTCGAGCGCGCCGGCATCTCCCGGGCCGACCTGGTGATCGCGGTGACCGGGGACGACGAGGACAACATGCTCGTCTGCCAGGTGGCCAAGGAGAAGTATCTCTGCGACCGGGTGATCGCCCGGGTCAACAACCCGCGCAACCTCCAGCACTTCAAGCTCCTCGGGGTTCAGCCCGTGGTCTCGGCCACCGACCTCATCCTCCGCCTGATCGAGCACGAGGTGCCCCGCTACGGCCTCGTCCACCTGCTGGCGCTCGAGGAGGAGCGCCTGGAGATCATCGAGCTCGAGGTGCTGCCCAACGCCCCGGCCGCCGGCAACCGGGTGGTCGACGTCGGGCTGCCCGAGGGCAGCCTGGTCATCTCGGTGCTGCGCGACGGCGAGGGCTTCGTGCCCAAGGCCGACACCGTGATCGAGGCCGGGGACGCGGTCCTCCTCGTGCTCGACCCCGGTCTCGAAGAGGTCATCACCCCCTTCTTCTCGCCCAACGGCCAGGGCTAGCTCGGCGGCCGCCCGGGACTCGGGCCGGCGTCCGGGCTCGCGGTGGCGGCGCGCGGCCCGCGGGCCAGGCGCGGGTGCCCGCCGGCGTAGAGGCGGCTTGAGGAGAACCCGGTCGGTGCGGATCCCGGCGTCGGCGAGGATGGTCTCGCGGGCGGACGGGCCGAGCGGCGACCGGTGTCCAAGAGCCGGGGCCGCGACTGGGGAACAGGGACTCGAACCCCAAATTCCTGCTCCAGAGGCAGGCGTGTTGCCGATTACACCATTCCCCAATGGCCTGGCCAGTATAAAAGCTCTGGCTCCGGCGAGCCCCCGCCTCAGGCCGCCGGTCGCAGGAGGGCTCGGCGGCTGAGGCGCAGCCGCCGCCGGCGGGGCTCGGGAACCGAGCCGAGCATCTGGCGCAGGTCGCCCTCGTCGCAGTCCTCGAGCAGCCGCCGGAGCTCGAGCGCCCCGCCGGTGGCCCGCAGGACGGTGCCTGGCCAGGCCGAGTCGCGATAGGTGGGGCCGTTGCGGATGCGCCGGTCCCACAGCCAGGAGCCCGAGTTCCAGAACGTGTAGTGCCCGCGCGGCGAGCCCCGGGCGGCGAGCGGGGTGTGGGTGTGGGCGAAGACGACGGTGCCCGGGGTGACGCTCAGGTTGAGGCAGACCGCCTCCATCGCCCCGAGGACCTGGGCCGTCGGGGCGTCGAGGGGCTCGAGCATCTCCTCGGCGTTGCGGTGGCGGACGAGTGAATGGGCGAGGCCCGCGGCCTGGCGGGATGCCTTGCCCGGCGCCCGGGCGACGGTGCCCATGCCGATCAGCCAGCGCTCGAACTGCTGCTGGGCGCGCTTGCCCTGGGGCAGGTTGGCCATCTCATACATCAGCTCGTAGAGCGGTGAGATCAGCGCCTCGTAGTCGCTGGTGCTCAGGCGCTCGGGACGTTGGGCCTCGCCGGTCAGCGACCAGGCCAGGCGGTCCAGCATCCGCCAGCCGAAGGACTCGATGTGGGGGGCGATGTAGTGGCCGTGGATGAAGCGCATGCCGTCGAGCTCGCAGATCGGATACGCGGTGATCGCCTCGACATCCGGGCAGAGGGCGCGCAGCAGCCGCTCGGCCGGCATCACCCGAAACGGCGGCGGGTCCGGCTCGCCGGTGAGGCCGGCCAGGCGGCGCTCGTCGCCGGCGAGGGCGACGAGGTGATGATCGTGGTTGCCGGGGAGGAAGTGGACCCGCTCGACGTGGGCGTTCACCAACTCGAGGAACGGACGGGCGGCGGCGACGGCCTCGGTCAGCGAGGCGAAGACGAGCTCGAGGAGGTCGCCGTTGATCACCAGCTCCTCGGCCCAGGCCAGCTCGGGCTCGATCAGCTCGAGCGCCCGGGGCGAGCGCATCAGGTCATCGCCGCTTCCGAAGTGGCAATCGGAGATGATCAGGCGCCGGACGGGCATGGACAGAGCCTACGCGGGCCTCGTCCTGCCAATCGCCGGGTGGGCGTGCCGAGCGGGCCGGTGCGGCCGCCGAGCGGGCCTCGCGGTCGTGCTTTACTTCCGCCTCCACCCGGGGGCCCCCGATGCGGCGCCCTGCGATCACCCCGAAGTCCGAGACGAAGGAGACGACGATGGCCGACCTGACCATGCTCGACCTACCCCAGGAGGAGATTCCCCAGGCGTTCGGGACCGCCATCCAGGAGAACCCCGACATTCCCGTCTTCCACGGCAACGGTCCCGACAGCTACTACTGCGCGACGTGCGGGAACCTCCTCGCCGAGAGCATGCCCCCCGGCCAGATGCGCAAGGTTCGCATCCGCTGCGCCAAGTGCCAGGCCACCAACTGCGTGGAGATGCCCTCCGGCTCGGCCGACTGACTTCCGGGCACCGCGACCGGGGAGGGCCAACCCCGGCGCGGACTTTGTCGCGCGGCCGGCGGTGAGGACAGCCCGCCCGCGCGTTGGCGGCGACGGTCGGGGTGGGGAGAATGGGATGACGCCGTTGATCGGTGTTTGGCGAGGTCGGCGGGGGAGGATCGCCGCCGCCGTCTGCTGCCGCTGGAACGAGGACGGCGAGCTGCGGCTCGGCCTGGTGGCCACCAGGGACGGGGCGCGGTGGACGTTCCCCAAGGGGCACCGGCGGCGCCTCGAGACGCCGTGGCGGGCCGCCGCCCGGGAGGCGGGGGAGGAGGCCGGGGTGGTCGGCGTGGTCGACCCGCGGTGCCTGCGGGTGTACAGCTATCCGTCGCGGCGGGGCCCCGACCAGCGGGTGGCCGCCTTCCTCCTGCACGTGACCGAGGTGGGGCAGGCGGACGAGGCGTTCCGCCGGCAGGTGTGGTGTGACCCGGCGCAGGCCGGCCGCCTCCTCGCCGAGGGACGTGACGGGTTCCATGCCCACGAGCTCGAGTTGGTGCTCGAGGCGACGGTGGCCGAGGCGGCGGCCTCGCGCCGGCGGATGATCGGGTCTCCTTGGGGGCGGCGAGACCTTGCCCCGGGGGCGCGGGAGCGTTAGCATCGGACGTCACTGAGCACAGTCGCCCGGCCGTTTCAGGACCACCGTTCCTGGAGTGGGGCGGACGGAAAAACGGCGGGGTGGAGGGGACATGCGGAGAGTCGGTTTGTGGATCCTGCTGGCGGCCGGCTTGGCTCTCGCCGCGCCGGGGGCACTGGCAGCCGGGAGCACGGCGAACGGTCCGGCGGCCAAGGGCGGCCTCGACTGCAACGGCTTCAGCCCGCTCCAGACCACCTTCCGCCACTTCTTCTGCACCGAGATCGCCGCCAACGACACCAACGGCTTCGAGGACAACGGTCACTACGTCGGCCATGACGAGCCGGACATCGGGTTCTACTCGGGCCGGCCGGGAACGGCGAACAACATGACCTACACCACGATCCTCCCCGTCGACCCGAGCGCGCCGCCGGCGCCGTCGTTCAACGGGCCGACCCACGAGTTCCAGCTCACCCCGGCGATCTGGTTCGGGCTGGTGCTGTGCGACAACGAGAGCTACCCGGAGGGCACCAAGGTGTGCCGGCCCGACAGCAACTCGAACATCCAGGATCCGCCGCGGGCCAGCCACGCCGGCGCCGCCTACATGGAGCTCCAGCTCTACCCGCCGGGGCTCGGGCCGGCGATCTCCTGCGACACCGGCCCGCAGTGGTGCGCGGCACTGACCATCGACAGCCTCCAGGCCAGCTTCGGGGCCCTCCACGGCCCGGGCACGCCGCCGGGGGCGAAGTCCAACGACAACTGCACCGAGCCGGTCAACTTCGCCTTTCTCACCCACAGCGGCGTTCCCAACGGACCGCCGGGGCCCGACGTGCAAACCGACGCGTCCTTCACCCCGACCACCGACACACTCAAGATGAACCCGGGCGACACCCTCAAGGTCTCCATGCATGACACGCCGTCCGGGTTCTACACCGAGATCGACGACGTGACCACCGGCGAGAGCGGCACGATGACGGCGAGCACGGCCAACGGCTTCCGCCACATCCTCTGGGACCCGGTGAACTTCACCTGCAACGGGGCGCCGTACGCCTTCCACCCGATGTACGACTCGGCTCTGCCCCCCACCGCCAACGGGCAGCCCCTGACCTGGACGACCTGGTCGGCGCACACCGACAACGTCGCCTACGACGTCGAGACCGGTCACTTCGAGCCGGCGGACGCCGCCTCCGACGCCGACGCGCTGGAGGATCCGCCGTGCGTGGCCGGACCGTTCATCAGCGGGTGCCTGGGCTCGGACTCCGACTTCGACGGCTACCCCTACCACCGTGACTGGCCGAACGGGTCCCCGCGGTTCCCGACGCCCAATTACTTCAGCTCGCCGCGGAGTCCGATCGACAGGGCGACGAACCGGACGTCGACCTATCCGCTGGTCCGCTTCGAGACCGACCTGCCGCGGATCGAGGAGGCCAACAACGGCGGCCCCCTGGCCTGCGACCATCACACCGGAGCGGGATGCACCAACCCGCCGGCGGGCGCCGCCTTCTATCCGTGGTTCCACCTCCTGCAGCCGCCCGGCGGGGCCTCGTGCGCGTGGGGGCTGACCAACGACATGCCCAACCAGTTGAACAACTTCGGGGGCGAGCAGGCGGCGTGGGGGCCGCTCGAGGTGACCAACTACGGGTTCGACACCCGCATCCACAACTACGCGCGGAAGCTTCCCAACCCCTGCCCCTGAGCGGCTCTTGACCGCTCACCCGGCCGGCGCCCGCCGGCCGCGGTCGGGCGGGAACAGGGCGACGTCGGAGCCGGCGGCGAAGGTGACGTGGCCGGGGACGGCGTCGCGCAGGAAGGCCCAGTCGGGACCGTAGAGCCCGGCGAAGTCGACGTCCATGTCGAGCTGGCGGACCGGGTGCAGCGGCCACACCGGATGCTCGACCCGGTAGCGCCGGGGCTGTCCGCGGCGGGTCTGGCCGAAGCCGAAGGCCTGGTGGGTGAGCCAGTGCTCGGCCGAGCCCTCGGGCGGGGCGACTCCGCGGGCGTCGACCTCGGCGCTGAGTGATGACGGTCCTGGTCCGAACTCGTGGCTCACCCGCAGGCGGGGGGCGTCGGGCAGCCCGACCGGGACGGCGTCGCTGTGCATGGAGATCCGCCGGTAGGGCTCGTGGTAGCGGGCGCGGGCGACGAGGACGACGGCCTGCCGGGGGACGAATTCGCGGATGAAGACGATGCCCCGCTCGCCGCCGGCCCGGACGTAGAAGCGGAGGTTGATCTCGGGGAAGCTGGTGTGACCGGGGATGGCCAGGCCGTAGATCCGGGTGCGAGCGAACTCGAAGGCGACGAAGCTGACCCGCGCCCGGCCGTCGAGGTGGTCGACGACGACCCCCGGGGGGAGATGGGGAGCGAGAAGCTCCTCGGCCACCGGGTAGGTCACCACCAGCAGGTTCTGCCAGCGCGCGGTGAGCAGGGGCCGGGCCGGCCCACGGCCGCCACCGGGACCGGTGGCGGGTCCGACGGACGGCGCGGCGTGCCCGGCGGCCATAGCCGCCTAGGCGGTCGCCGCGGGCCCCAGGAGCTCCCGATGGCAGCGCATCAGGTCCTCGTAGGCCTGCCCGACCGCCACCCGGGCGGCCTCCAGGATCTCCGGTGGCGGGGGCTCGGGCTCCCAGCGGCCGCGCACCGGCTCGGTGGCTACCAGGCCCTCGAGCTCGAGCGAGGCCGCGCGGAGGCGCTCATGGGCGCGGTGCAGCTGCTGGCGCTCCTCGAGCGACAGGTCCGCGGGCGGGCGGGTCTGATCGGTTTCCACGTGGGCCCTTCTCCTTCGTCGGTTTCCGCCACCGAGGATCCCACGAATGGCGGGCGGACGGGGATCGGCGGGTCGGACATCGCCATGGAGGCCCAGGCGGCCCGGGCGCTGGTCTACCAGACACGATCCATCGGCCTTCGACCCCCAGATCGTTCCGCCCGAGCGGCGGGCCATGGCGAAGAAAAAGACCCCGCTCCCCCGGCGGCTGGATTAGGATCGAGAGGTCCGGTCACGCCGTACGGAGGTGGTCGTGTCGGAGATCCGCGGAGAGGGCGCGGTGCACGGGAGCGACGAGGTCCTCGGGGCCACCCGTTGGGTGAGCCTGGCGGTGACGGTCATCCTCATCCCCGCCTTCGTCATCCTCTGGTGGCTGCCCGGCCGAACCGCCGACGCCTGGGCGTGGACGATCAAGCCAGCGATGACGCCGATCTTCATGGGGGCCGGCTACGCCGCCGGCGCGTTCTTCTTCTTCTCGGCGTTTCGGGGACGCCGCTGGCATCCGGCCTCGGCCGGGGTCCTCTCGGCGGCGATCTTCGCCCTGTTCATGCTCGTCGCCACCCTGATCCACTGGGATCGCTTCAACCACGGCCAGGCGCCCTTCGTCGGAGCCTTCATGTTCTACGGGTGGGTGTCGGTGTACGTGGTCTCGCCGCTGGCCATCGGCCTGCTCTGGCTGCGCAACCAGCGCACCGACCCGGGCGCCGCCGCACCCGATGACCCCGTCCTCGCCCCGGTGGTGGCGCTGGCCGCTCGGGTGTTCGGCGCCGGGGCGGCCATCGCCGGGGTGGTGTTCTTCGCGGCACCGCATCTCGCCATCGACATCTGGCCGTGGAAGCTGACGCCGCTGACGGCGCGGGTGATCGCGTCCTTCACCATCCAGGTCGGCAGCGGTGCCCTCCTCCTCTCGCGCGATCGACGCTGGAGTACGTGGCGCCTGCTGCTGCAGACCTTCCTCGTCGCCGTGGTGCTGATGCTCGTCGGGAGCGCCCGGGCCTGGGCCGACTTCGACCAGGCCAACCCGCTGACCTGGCTGTTCGTCGCCGGCTTGGCGGCCATGGCCGCGGGCATCCTCGTCCTCTACCGCCGGATGGAGGCGCCGCGAGTGCCGGCCGCGCCGTCCCGGACGATCTGAGTCGCCCGGCCGGCCCCCCGCCCCGACCGCCGGCGCCCGGCGCCGGGCGCCTCAGGAGGCGGCGCGCGGCTTGCGGCGGATGGCGAAGAGGGGGGCGCCGCACTCGGGGCAGTGACCCTCCCAGCCGGGGCGGCCGTTGGGGAGGGTGACCTCGAGGGCGTCGGCGATGGTCACCTTCTGCCCGCATACGCACCAGCCCTGGGGACCGGTGGCGGGCGCCCCGCCCGGCGGTTCAGTCATGGTCGGCGGCGTCGGGGGTGAGGACGAGCTTGCCGCGGACGTGGCCCTCCTGGCTGAGGCGGTGGGCCTCCGCGGCCTCGGTGAAGGGGAAGGTCCGGGCCACCGGGAGGGTGAAGCGGCCCTCTTTGTGGAGGTCGGCAGCCTCGGCCAGCGCCTCCCATGAGCGCCCCTCCGCGCCGGTGGTGATGCGCACGCCGTGGTCGGCGGCGGTGAAGTCGGAGATGGTGACCACGTGGTCGGGGTTGCCGGCGAGCTCGACCAGGGCGGGGAGCGCGCCGCGGCCGGCGACGTCGAAGGCCCGGTCGACGCCGTCGGGGGCGAGGGCACGGACGCGCTCGACGAGCCCGTCGCCATAGGTCGTGGGCTCGACGCCGAGCTCGCGCAGGAAGTCGTGGTTGTCCTCGCTCGCCGTGCCGATGACCCGCAGGCCCCGAGCCCGGGCGAGCTGGACGGCGGCGACCCCGACCCCGCCGGCGGCGCCGTTGACGAGGATCGTCTGTCCCTCCTCCAGACCGAGGAGCTTGAACGCCCGGACCGCGGTCTCGACCGCGACCGGCAGGCCGGCGGCCTCGGCCCAGGAGAGTCCGGGCGGCTTGCGGGCATAGTGGTCGACCAGGGCGTACTCGGCGCTGGCCCCGCCGACGGCGCTGCCGAACACCTCATCGCCGACCGCGACGTCGCTCACGCCGTCGCCGACCTCGTCGACCACGCCGGCCACGTCGCTGCCGGGGATGCGGGGGAACTCGACGGCCATGACCTGGGCCATGGCTCCGCTGCGGATCTTCCAGTCGATCGGGTTGACGCCGGCCGCCCGCACGGCGACCCGGATCTGGCCGCCGGCCGCGTGGGGTTCGTCGACCTCCTCGACGCGCAGCACCTCGGGTCCTCCGTACTCGCCGAACCGGACCGCTTTCATCTGGGCACGTTTCCTTCGTCGCCGTCAACCATGCTCGACACCATAGGCCAACCGGGCCGGTGAGCCGGCCCCGGCCCGGGCTACAGTGTCTAAGAGGATCGACGAGCCCGGCCCGAGGACGATTGGACACGCCGATGGAGCAAGCGCCGCTGGAGGTCGAGGTGGTCAACGAGGGCAGCCGGCGTCGAGTCGTGGCCACCGGGGAGCTCGACCTGGCCGGGAGCCCGGCGCTCGATGCGGCGCTGGTGGCGGTGGCCGAGGAGCAGGTCACCGAGTTGGTGCTCGACCTGCGCGGGGTGACGTTCATCGACTCCTCGGGGATCCGCTGTGTCCTCGACGCCTACAACCGGGCCCGGGCCCACGGCGCCGACATGCAGATCTTCTCCGGGCTGGAGGCCGGGGTCGTGTTCGGGTTGGCCGGGCTGACCAACCGGCTCCCGTTCGTGGCCTAGACAGACCGGGTACGGTTTGGATCATGGACGCCGATACCCCGAGCGAGCCGCTGCTCTCCCTCGCCGAGCGCCGCCGCCAGGAGCGCCGGGCGGTGGAGGAGGCGGGCGGAGGCGAGGCCGAGGGCTTCGAGCTGGCCGAGCAGGACCTGATCGACCACGCCTCCCACGCCGACGACCGGTCCTCGACGAGCATCCTCACCCAAGCCGGCCGGGAGGAGGAGCCGAGCGAGGCCTCCTACGCCGAGGCCGACGAGGAGCGCAAGCCCGACTGACCAGCCGCGCCGGCGCCGGTCGGCGGGACCGACGCCGACCGTGCGGGGCTCGGCGGGGCGGCCGCTAGGCCGCGGCGGCCACCGACCAGTCGCGATAGAGATCCCAGTAGGCGCCGCGGGCGTCGAGGAGCTCCTGGTGGGTGCCCTGCTCGACGATCCGCCCGCCGTCGAGCACGACGATCCGCCCGGCAGCCCGGATCGTCGAGAGCCGGTGGGCGATGACCAGGGCCGTGCGCCCGGCGAGCAGCCGGCGCAGCCCGGCCTCGATCCGGCCCTCGGTGTGGAGGTCGACGTTGGAGGTCGCCTCGTCGAGGACGAGGATCCGGGGGTCGGCGATGAGGGCCCGGGCGAAGGCGAGGAGCTGGCGCTGACCGGCCGAGAGCTGGGCGCCGCGCTCGCCGACCTCGGTGTCATAGCCGTCGGCGAGGGCGGTGACGAACTCGTCGGCCCCCACCGCCGCCGCCGCGGCGCGGACGTCCTCGGGGGTGGCGTCGGGTCGCCCGAAGGCGATGTTCTCGCCCACCGTCCCCGAGAAGAGGAACGCCTCCTGGGGAACGATGCCCATCTGGCTGCGCAGAGACGAGGCCTGGATGTCGCGCAGGTCGTGCCCGTCGACGAGTACCCGCCCTTCCGTCGGGTCGTAGAAGCGGGCCACCAGCTTGGCCAGGGTCGACTTTCCGGCCCCGGTGGCGCCGACCAGGGCCACCGTCTGCCCCGGCGCCACCACCAGGTCGACCGAGTCGAGGGCGATCACCGGCTCGGGCGGCACCTCCCCGACCGCCGGCTCGGACCCCTGGCCCGCGCCATCGCCATCGCCACCGGGACCCGGACCGGAGTCGGGTGCCGGGGAGGGCGGGGGCGCGGCGGCGTAGGCGAAGGTCACCCCCTCGAAGCGGATCTCGCCGCGGAGGCGGCCGAGCTCGATGGCGTCGGGCGACTCGACGAGGTCGGGCTGGACGTCGAGCAGCTCGAAGATCTTGTCGAGGGCGGCCATGCCCGACTGGTAGGTGGTGTATAGCTGGGAGAGCTGGGTGATGGGGTCGAAGAAGTTGTTGAGGGCGGCGATGAAGGCGACGATCACCCCGATGGTGATCGACCCGTCGATCGCCTGGTAGCCGCCGTAGATGAGGATGGCCACCGTGCCGAGGGCGGAGATCAGCTCGATGGCCGGGAAGTAGGCGGCATTCAGGTTGACGGTGGTCATGTTCGCCGCCCGGTTGGCCTCGTTGAGCTCGGCGAAGCGGCGGACGTGGCGGGTCTCCTGGCCGAAGGCCCTGACCACCCGGATCCCG
Organism: Solirubrobacteraceae bacterium; assembly: GCA_034664565.1. Taxonomy (GTDB): domain Bacteria; phylum Actinomycetota; class Thermoleophilia; order Solirubrobacterales; family Solirubrobacteraceae; genus Palsa-513. The sequence continues at coordinate 27,473 of JAXDHJ010000089.1, read as the reverse complement.
GAGAGGGTCTCCTGGAGGTTGGCGGTGATCTGGCCGATGGTCTCCCGGGTGCGCCGGTAGGCGTCGGCCGAGGCGATGCGGAACACGAGCGATCCGATGGCGATGACCGGGACGACGGCGAAGGTCAGCAGGGCGAGGCGGAGGTCGAGGAGGACGAGGATCACCACCGTGCCGACCAGGGTCAGCGACGCCTGGAAGAGGGTGACCACGCTGTCGGTGACCAGGCTGTCGAGGGCCTCGACGTCGTTGGTCATCCGTGAGATGAGGACCCCGGCCCGGCGGCGCTCGTAGAAACCGATGGGCATGCGCTGGAGGTGGTCGAAGATGGCCATCCGCAGGTCGGCGAGGGCCCGCTGACCGACCCACTCGACCAGGTAGGTCTGGGCGTAGGTCGCCACCCAGACGATCCCGGCGGCGAGGAGGAAGGCGATGACGACCAGGGTCAGGACGTGGCGGTTGCCGGCGGTGATGCCGTCGTCGATGGCCAGCTTGGCCAGCGGGGCCGGAGCGAGGGAGGCCGCGGTACCGGCGATCAGCGCCGCGAACATGGCGACCACCCGGATCCGGTAGGGCCGCAGGAGGGCGAGCAGGCCGCGCAGGCGCCGCCCACGGCCGCTGGTCCCGCGCAGGCGCCGGCGGATATCCTCGAGACCTCGGCTCACAGGCCGGCCACCTCCCGCTCGCGGGGCTTGCGGGTGAGGAACACCTGGTCGGGGAGCCCCTTCTCGACGATCTCCCGGTAGTGATCGGACTGCTCGAGGAGCTCGGCGTGGGTGCCGTGGGCGGCGACCCGTCCGTCCTCGAGCACGACGATCTCATCGGCCAGGGCGATGGTCGACAGGCGGTGGGCGATGACCAGGGTGGTGCGTCCGGCCATCACCTCGCGCAGGCCCCGCTTGATCTCCCGCTCGGTCGAGGCGTCGACCGAGGAGGTGGCGTCGTCGAGGATCAGGACCCGGGGATCGGCGAGCAGGGCCCGGGCGATGGCCAGCCGCTGGCGCTGCCCGCCCGAGAGGGTGAGGCCGCGCTCGCCGACGCGGGTGTCGTAGCCCTCGGGCAGGCGGGCGATGAAGGCGTGGGCCTGGGCCCGGCGTGCCGCCGCCTCGACCTCGTCCCGGGTGGCCTCGGACCGGGCGTAGGCGATGTTCTCGTGGATGGTGGCGCTGAACAGGAAGGGGTCGTCGTTGACCACGGCGACCGCCGCCCGAACCGAATCGACCGTCACCTGGCGCAGGTCGGCCCCGTCGATCATCACCCGGCCAGCAGTCGGGTCATAGAGCCGGCCGACCAGTGCGGCCAGTGACGTCTTGCCCGAGCCGGTGGCGCCGACCAGGGCGACCGTCCGGCCGGCGGGCACCTCGAGCCAGACGTCGCGGAGCGCCGGTTGGGCGGCGCCCTCGTATCGGAGCTCGACGCCCTCGAAGCGGAGGTGGCCGGATCCGGGCGGGAGCGGCGGGGCGTCCGGCGGGGAGACGAGTCGGGGATCCCGGTCGAGGAGCTCGAAGATCCGCGCCCCGGAGGCGGTGGCCCGCTGGGAGAGGCCGAGGATCACGCCGAGAGTGCGCATCGGCGAGAGGAGCATCAGCAGGTAGAAGTAGAAGGCGCTGAACTGGCCGACGGTGAGCTGATGATCGATGACCTGGCCGCCGCCGACCAGGAGCACGGCGGCCAGCCCGATCTGGGGAAGGAAGCCGATCAGCGGGTTGTAGCGGGCCTGGAGGCGGGCCGAGACCATCGCCTGGTCGAAGACGCGCCCGACGCTGCGCTCGAAGCGAGTTCGCTGGTGGGCCTCGCGGGCGAAGGCCTTGACCACCCGGACCCCGGAGATGTTCTCCTCGGCGGCGGCGGTCAGCTCGGCGATGCGCTGCTGGACCTCCTGGATCGCCGGCCGCGACCGGCCGCCGTAGCGGGCGGAGACGTAGATGACGAACGGCACCGGGATGAGCGAGATGGCGCCGAGCCCGGGCTGGAGGATGAGCATGGCCCCCCCGGCGAGGAGGATGGTCAGCGCCGACTGGAGGATGAAGACCAGGCCGTAGCCGAGGAAGAAGCGCACCGCCTGGAGGTCGACGGTGGTCCGCGACATGAGCTGGCCGGTCTGGTTGTGGTCGAAGAAGCCGAGCTCGAGCGACTGGAGGTGGCCGAAGAGGAGGTTGCGCAGATCGTATTCCACGCCGAGCGACACCCGGCCGGCCACCAGCCGGCGCATCACCGTCAGGCCGAGCCGGGCCACCCCGGCACCGGCGACCGCCAGCCCGAGGACGACGAGGGTGTGGCGGTCGTGGGCCCGGATGGCGTCGAGGCCCCGGCCGCTGAGGTAGGGGATGGCCACGGTGGCGACCATGGCCGCGGCGGCCAGCACGAGCGACCACAGGACTCCCGTGCGGTACGGTCGCAGGAAGCCGAGCAACCTGAAGAACGTCCTCACTTCATAAAGTATAGTGACACGAGAGAGCCGTCCCCCGCCGGCGGGGCTGTGCAACCGCTGCCGCCACCAGCGCCTGGTCCCCACCACTCGGGGGTCGGTCTTCTCCTTGTGCGAGCGCTCGCGCGACGAGCCCGAGCTCTACTCCCGCTATCCCCGCATTCCGGTCACCGCCTGCCCCGGGTATCTGGCGCGGGCCCCGGGCGACTGACCCGGGGCGCCGGCCCTACCGCGCGGGCAGTCCGAGCGCCTGGCGCAGCTCGGCCCGGGCCACCCCCTCGACCCGGAGCACCTTCTCGCGCGAGCGCTCGCCCCGGACCACGCTCACCCGTCCGCGGGCGATCCCCGCCCGCTTGGCCACGAGCTTGCACAGCGCGGCGTTGGCCAGACCGTCGATCGGCGGGGCGGCCACGCTGACCCGCAGGACGCCGTCCTCCTCGGCGACGATGGCGTTGCGCCGGGCCCGTGGTTGCAGGCGGACGGCGAGATCGGTGTGGGGCACGACATCAGTGTGGCCGATCGGCGCCGACCAGGGCTCGGAGCCCCGCCGGCGCCGGGCGCCCACTCCGTGCCCGGCCAGGCCGGCGCTCCCGCCCGCCGGCCGCCGGCTCCGTCCCCCTCATCCCTCACCCGGGTCGGCGGCTCAGGGGGCGACGACGATGGTGTGCCCCACGGCCCCGGTCCTCCCGTCGGAGTCGGTGGCGTAGAGGCCGACGCTGCGCACGCCGGCGGTGGCGAAGACGTGGGTCGCCGTGACCCCGCTGGCGTCGGGCGTCCCGTCGCCCCACACCCAGCGGAAGCTGACCATGGTGCCGTCGGGGTCGAGGGAGGCGCCGGCGTCGAAGGAGACGGACTGGCCGGCCGCCGGGGCGTAGGTGGTCGGCGCGTAGGCCGCCGTCGGGAGCTCATCCCCGACGGTGACGCCGTGTCCGACCGCGGCCGTGCGGCCGTCGCTGTCGGTCACGTAGAGGCCGACACTGCGCAGGCCCGGGACGGTGAAGACATGGGTCGGGCGCAGGCCGGTGCCGTCGGGCGTTCCGTCGCCCCACACCCAGCGGAGGCTGACGATCGTCCCGTCGGGATCGGCGGAGGCGGTCCCGTCGAAGGAGACGGTCTGGCCGACGGTGGGTGAGTAGGTGCTCGGGGTGTAGGCCGCCACTGGCGACTCGTCGGCGGTGACCGTGGTCTCGGCGGTCCCGAAGGCTCCGGCCGGCTGACCGTCGGTGCTCGCGCCGAGGGCGAAGGCGATCTGGTCGGTCTGCTTACCGAGCTTGGCCGGGTCGGCGTCCCGGGTCGGCGGCGCGACCACGTCGAAGGCGATGTCGATGACACAGGCGGCGGTCGGACTGCCGCGGGGACCGAGGACGACCGGTGCGCCTGGAGTGAGCCGATACTTGCCTTGGACGGCGTCGATGAGGACGAGGGCGAAGGTGGTGCCGGCACACCCGGTGCCCACCTCGCCGACGGCGCTGGCCGGCAGGCGCAGCGCGCCGGGCTCGATCGCCGCCGCCGGGCAGTCGGCGCCGGAGATGGCCTGGGTGGCGCAGGCGGCGACCAGGGTGATCGCGCTCAGGGTGATGCTCTGCCCGCCTTCGGTGCCGCTCGACGCGTTGGTCACGCTGACCGCGGCGGGGACGCCGGTCTGGCCGGCGGTGAGCGAGGCGGGGAACTCGGTGGTGATGGTCAGGCCGGCGCCGGCCCAGGCCGAGGGGGCGGCGGCGAGGAGGATGGCGGCGGAGAGGACGACGGCGCAGAGGCGAGGGCTCGGCGATGGCGAGTCGGGGGCGGAGGGGCGATCGAGGCCGCGGGGCGGGCCGGCGCCCCGGATCCGCCGGATACCCGGGCGGGTGAGACGCTCGCTGTCCATAGCCTATCCTTTGAGTAAAACTTTGTGCAGTTAGGTAGAAATCTAACTGTATTCCCGCTGGGTCGAGAGTGTTGGCCCGGCAACCTCGACGGATATTCGACCCGGTCGGCCGCGGATCCGGCCCGGCGGCGCGGTCAGCGGGTCAGGTCGTCGGGCCGAGGACGACCTGGTCGGGGTCGCCGAACCCGGCCCTGATGGGGGTGAGGGTGAGGGTGGGTGCCGGCGCTGGCGGGCTCGGGGCCGGGGGCGGCGCGGCGAGGGGGAGGGCCTGGCGCAGGAGGCGGGCGAAAGCGTCGGCGCCGGCGAAGGTGAGGTGGAGGTGGTCGGGCTGGAACCAGCCGGCGTGGCCGGCGCTGTAGCGGACCCAGTCGAGGAGGTGGATGCGGTCGGGATGGCGGCGTGCCTCGTCGCGGACGGTGGCCGCGTCCGACCCGGCTGAGCCGCCGAGCTCGAGGGGGGTGACGAGGACGAGGGTCCGCCGGGGCCCGAGGATGGCCACGGTGCTCTGGATGTCCCGGCGGGTGATGGCGCCGTCGGCGCCGAGGGCGATCACCGTGAGGTGGGGCAGGACGCGCCCGGCGGCCAGCCGCCGCAGGAGCTGGAGGGCCTCGCCGAACTGCCGGCAGCCATGGGCGTCGACGCTGAAGCCCTCGCGGGCGAGGGCCGGGAGGGCGAAGAGCATGGTCGAGTCGCCGATGGCCAGGGGCGGGCGGTAGGGGCGGTGCCAGCGCTGGGGCGCCGCCCGCCTGACCCCGCCGCAGTCCGCCCAGGCCGAGGCGGGGCCGGCCAGGGGGGCGACGGAGGCGAGGGCCGCCAGCCAGGCGGCGAGACGGCGGACCGGACGGGTCGGCGGCACGCCGGGCGAGGTTGCTAGGTGTTCTGGGTGTAGGTGTGGACGATGCGCCGGCGGCCGCGGGTGCAGGTCACCCGGGCGTTGAACTGCACCGAGATGCCCATGCGCTGCTCGGCGCAACGGAAGCCGAGCACGGCGACATGGCACCGGCCCCTGACCCCGCCGGCCCGGATGCGGCAGCGGTAGTAGCCGCGCACCACGGCGCGGGCCTCGGCGCACCCGGCGCCGCCGGCCACGGTCAGCGAGGTCACGTAGCTGGGGCCGAGCGACTGGGCCTGGGAGCGGATGTTGCACGGGGTGGCCGTCGCCGCCGCCGCGGCGCCCGCGCCGGCGCCGGCGCCGGCCTGGGCAAGTCCGGCGCCGATCGGGGAGATCCCGAGCACCGCGATTGCCGCCGCCATGGTGTACCGCCGCATCGTCGACCTTCCCCTCCGCCACCGTGTCTGAGGCGGCGGATGCTAGCCGACGGCCCGGAGGCCTGGCCGCACCGGCCGGGTCCTGATCAGCTGCCGAGGGCCAGGGGCTCGAGGACGAGGAACAGGGAGGCGTCCTGGGCGGTCTGGACGAAGCTGAACTTGTAGAACGAGGGGCTGGTCAGCTGGTCGACGAGGGCGGTGTCGGGGGCGCCGGCCACGGTGGCCAGGCTCGGGGTCTGCTGGGTGAGGGTCGAGTCGAGGGGGTGGCTGAGCTCGCCGGAGAGATCTCCGGAGCGGAAGAAGACGGCGTCGGTGGTGTCGGCGGTGGCCTTGGCCTTGGTCTTCTGGCCGGCGACCGGGGTGCGGATGACGGGCGGCAGGAATACGACGACCTGATCGACGCCGCCGACGTACTGGAAGGTGTAGAGGGCGAGCTCGAGGGCCTCACGGCGGACGAGCATGAGGCGGGCGGCGGACGCCTTGCCGGTGATCGAGCAGCTGGGACCGAGGCCGCACATCTTGTAGAGGACGGCGTTGCCGGTGAGGACGTTGACGCCGCCGGTGGCCGGGGTGCCGGTCTTCAGGGCGATGGTCACCGGGACGCCGGCCAGGGCGAGCGGCCCGCCCTTGACGGCGAGGAGCTGGCCGGTGCCGGGCTGGCGGTACTCGGCGGCGACGTGGTTGGCGATCTCGGCCGCCCCGGCGATACCGCTCGCCGCCGGGTGCCAGGTGGACCAGTCGGTGGGGAGGGGGTTGCGGGCGGAGCCGAGGGTGTAGGCGGTGATGGCGATGGCCGAGAGCCCGAGGGCGAGGAGGGCGCCGAGGATGAACTGGAAGCGCGGGGCGTGCGGCGATTCGACCGGACCCTCGGCGGTCACCCCGACCCCGACCCCGGCGCCGGCCAGGGCGACCTCGCCGGGGAGGACGCCGGGCGCCCGGGCGGGGGCGCCGTCGCCGGCCGGGCCCCGGAAGGTCTGTCCGAGGGCGCCGGAAACCGGGTCGGTGGTGCGGATCCGGGGCGGCGGGGGGACGGCGGCCAGGGACTCGCTGCTCACCTTGGGACGGGTGCCGGCCGGGTCGGGGGCGTAGGACACCGGCCGGGGCGGGACGGCCTCGCCGGGGATCTCGGTCACGTCGTCTGGGGCGGGGGCGTCGTCGCGGATCTCGCCACTCACAGCGTCGGCCATGTCGTTTCGTCGGTGATGTCGATCGAGGGGGCCTCGAGCTGGGCGGCGTCGAGCACGGCGACCACCTCGTCGCCGTGGAGCTCCTTGCGCTGGAGGAGGGTCTCGGCGATGTGGCGGACCTGGTCGCGGTTGTGGAGGATCAGGCAGTAGGCGGTGATGTAGGCCTGGCCGAGAATCTGGGCCGCGGCCCGGCGCTTGCCGGGGTCGCCGAGGATGGCGGGGATGGGGTCGCCCATGAGGGCGCTGCCGCCGGCGCGGTTCATGATCTGGGCCCCGATCCGCTCGAAGCGCTCCATGTAGCGGGCGGCGGCTTCGTCGCGCTCCTCGGGACTGGCCCAGTCGCGGCCGGCGAGGTCGATGGGCTCGGGACCCATGCCGCACATGCCGACCATGCGGGCGACCTGGGCGGTGGCGCTCTGGACGTCGCCGCCGACGCCGACGCCGTTCTCGCCGTAGAAGACGTGCTCGGCGGCCATGGCGCCGAGGACCCAGACGAGCTCGGCGACCTCCTCGTGGCGCCAGTTGAGGAACTTGTCCTCCTTCTTCATCGCCTGGTGATGGCCGTAGGAGTGGCCGCGCTTGCGGATGGAGAGGCGGGTGGAGAGGTGGTCCTCGCAGTAGACGTGGGAGGCCACGGCGTGGCCGGCCTCGTGGATGGCGGTGGAGAGGGCCTCGCCGGGGACGTACTCGATGCCCTGGGCGGTGCCGGACTCGGTGGTGGTGATCGCCTCGACGACGTCGTCCCAGGCGAACTCCATCCGCCCGTCGGCGTGGGCGAGGGTGAGGGCCATGGAGCAGATCTGCTCGATCATGGCGGGGGAGTAGCCGTTGGTGATGCGGGCGAGCTCGTCGCGGCGGCGCTCGGAGTCGAGGTCGGCGACGTGGGCGACCCGAGCCATGTAGAGGTCGAAGATGTCCTTGCGATCCTCCTTGGTCGGCGTGCGGAACCAGATGTGGCGCCCCATCCGCCCGGGGCGGATCAGGGCGGGGTCGAGACGGTCGATGGGGACGTTGGTGGCGCCGACGAAGTAGATCTGCTCGGAGCGGGGCTTGGGCGGCGGGAGGCGGAGGGGGAGGCCGGCGACCTTGCGGGGAATGAAGTAGGTGGCGTCGAGGAAGGTGTTGACCCGGTTGGTCCAGAACTTCTTCATCATCGGCGGGGAGTCGACGCCGTCCATCTGGACGAGGAGCTGGTTGAGGGCGCCGCTGCCGCCGCCGCCCATCCCCATGCCGCCGGGGAACATGAAGTTCTTGACCCGGTCGTCGGCCCACCGGTAGACCGGGGGCATCCAGGGTCGGGGGGCCTCGGCGCGCATCTCGAACATCCGCTCGCGCCAGGCCCTGGTCTCGAGGATGAGGTCGCCGGACTGGTTGCGGGCGCCGAAGGGCCCGTAGAACGAGAGCTCCTCGATGCTCTGGACCCCGGCGGCGGGGAAGCCGGAGGAGAGGGCCTGGCGCCGGAGGCCGACGGCGTCGATCTCGTCGATGAAGATGATGCACTGGCCGCCCCATTTGCGGGCCAGGCGGCGGGCCTTGGCGATCATGGCCATGACGACGATGACGTCGATGCCGATGAAGGTGGCGACGAAGCCCGAGCCGGGCATGATCACGATCGGCGAGTTGAAGCTGGTGGCGATCGCCTTGGAGAGCATGGTCTTCCCGGTGCCGGGGGCGCCGATGAAGAGGAGGCCGCGCTCGGGCTTGCCGCCGGCCTTGCGGAACTCCTCGCCCGACTGCCAGAGGCTGATCACCCGGGTGACCTCCTCCTTGGGCTCGGCCTGCCCGCGGACGTCCTCGAGCTTGACCCCCCAGTCGGCGTCCCCCGGCTCGTAGCCCTTCATCTGGCGGAGGTTGGCCATGAGCAGGGGCCCGAAGAGGATGAACACGTTGATGAACATGAGCAGCGGGAGCTGGAAGGCGAAGGAGACGAGGATCGGCGCGTTCTGGCTGATGTAGGTCCCGAGCGAGGAGAACAGGTGGCTGGGGCTCGAGCCGAGGACGACGTCGACCACGAAGAGGAAGGCCAGGAAGACGAGGCCGAGCCAGACCAGGAGCTTGTACTTGCCGCGCCAGTACCAGACCCGCCGGCGGGCGACGGCGTCGTCGAGCAGGGCCTCGCGGTCGGCGCCGTAGAGGCTGGGTCGGGGAATGACCTTGTGGGCGACGACGTCGATCAGGCCGCGGAAGGCGATCACCCCGATGAACGTCCCGACCAGGGCGCTGGGGAGACTCCAGCGGTGGGTGTAGTAGAGCAGCGCGAAGAGCATCGGGCTGGTCAGGAGGGCGACGAAGGTCGCCGCGCGGGTCAGGCGGCGCCATTCGAGGGCCAGCGCCTGATGGTCCTCACTGCGACGCTTGCCGAAGCTCTCGTCCGCTGCCATGGGGGCAAGGGTACCGATGCGGCTGACGCTGTCGAGTCAGATCGGCTATCCATCCGTCGAGCCGCCATGTCCAGCCAACTGCGCATCTACTCGATCCGGACCGCTCGCCTCGACGAGTTCACCGCGTTCTGGCGGGCGGAGATCGTGCCCCTGCGCCGGCGTTTCGGCTTCACCGTGGAGGGGGCGTGGGCCGACGCCGAGACCAGCACCTTCGCCTGGGTGGTGGGCCACCCGGAGTTCGACGAGGCCGAGGCGGCCTACTACGCGAGCCCCGACCGCGCCGCCCTGAGCCACGACCCGAGCGAGTTCATCGAGCACTCGGATCTGCGCCGGATGGAGCCGGTGGACCCGAGGTAGTTCTTTCGGAGCCGGGTCGGGTCCGCCGGGGCGGCCGGGCCGGGAGCGGCGGTCAGTTGTTCGGCCGGCCCACGCGGATGCCGTGGCGCTGCACCGCGTAGCCGGTGTAGCTGCCGGGGCCGCCGAGGTCGGGGCTGTCGTGGGAGTAGGCGATGTGGGCGTAGCCCAGGCTGTCGGTGTCGACCCCGAAGTCGTCGAAGAGCTGGCGACCGGTGGTGCAGGTCACCCCGCTCTCGCAGATGGCGCCCCGGTGGACGGCGACCAGGCGCTGGGGCACGCGCCAGCCGACGGGCGCGCCGGCCGTGGTGTAGGGGTTCTGGGCGAAGTAGACGTAGAAGGTCTGGTCGGCGGCCGGGGGGGTGGGGGAGGCGTAGTAGACGAGGTCGACCCCGTGGGCGGTGGCGGCCAGCCAGGGGAAGATGGCCTGGGCGGTGTTGATGCTGACCGGCCGCGAGCAGGTCCAGCTGCGTCCGTGGTCGCTCGACACGGCGGTGGTGATGTTGTGGTCGTCCGACCAGGCGTACCAGACGTTGCCGGCGGGGTCGACCGAGGCGTTGGGGAAGTTGTGGTCGAGGCCGCTGGGGGAGACGCTGCACGGGATCGGCTGGTCGCTCCAGCTGTGGCCGCCGTCGGAGGAGACGGCGAGGAACGCCTCGTTGTTGGCGGCGCCGGACGGGCTCGACGGGGCCACGAAGGTCTGGTAGGCGTAGAAGCTGCCGGGGGCCGGGAGGTTGCGATGGTCGATGACGAGGTTGCCGAGCTCGTTGTTGCGGGCCCGGTAGTCGGTGAGGGGGATGGCCTGGGAGATCTGGGTGTAGGTGGCGCCGTCGTCGTCGGAGCGCAGGACGTTGATGTCGTTGGTGAGGACGTCGTGGTAGCTGAGGAGGGAGGTGTGGGCGCCGTAGGCGGCGATCCATTCGCGGTCGTCGAGGGGGAGGCCGAAGACCACCGGGGTCTGGGTGAAGGTGGCAGCGTCGTCGAGGGAATGGGCGACGTTGACCGAGAGAAGGTTGAGGCTGGCCACGTAGACGTTGAACCTGCCGGCCGGGTTGGGGGCGCTGGCCACGGCGATGTCGATGTCCCCGCCGGCCAGGGCGAGACCGGGGAGGAGGGCGTTGGGCGAGCCGCGGAACTCGAGGCCGCAGGCCGAGGCGGCGGGCCCGCCGACGGCGGCGAGGCCGCGCCAGAGCTGGCTGCCGCCGCCGAGGCCGTTCTCCGAGCCGAGCAGGACGTTGTCGGCCTGGGAGACGTGGATCGCCGGCTCGCCGGCGGTGTTGGCCCCGCACCCGGAGGCTCCGACCGCCGCGGCCTGGAGGGGCCCGGTGTCGAAGTTGCCGACCACGGCGGCGGCGGACGGCCCGGCGGCCGGGCCGAGTCCGAGGGCGAGCACGGCGGCGGCCAGCCAGAGACCGGCCGGCGGGCGCCGCCGGCGGTCGAGCGGCGGGGACCCCGGCGTCGGGCGCCGCCGGCGTGGGGCGTGGGCTGGGCGCGACTGCCTCATATTCATCCTCCTCCGCCACCCCGAGCGTTGACCGGCTGGTTGGTGGGCGCACCCTGACCGTGCCCCCCCGCCTGCGCGGAGCCTAGCGCGGCCGGGCCGGCTTGGGAAGGCCAGAAGCGGTGGGCGAGGGCCACCGCGGCGGCGGCGAGCAGCCCGCCGGTGAGGGCGTCGGCGAGGTAGTGGTTGGCGGTGGCCATCACCGCCAGGGCGGTGAGGGCCGGGTAGACGAGGGCGAGCGTCCGCACCGCCCGGCGAGCGGACAGCCGCCAGAGGACGAGCGCCGACCAGACCGCCCAGGCTATGTGCAGCGAGGGTAGAGCCGAGAGCTGGTTGGCGTCGAGGGCGACCGCGCCGGGGGGCCAGTGGGGGGAGTCGCCGCGGACCTGGGCCACGAGATCGAGGAAGGTCGGGTCGGCGAGCATCCGGGGCGGGGCCACCGGCCAGCTCCAGAACACCGCCTGGCCGGCGAGGTTCACCGCGATCAGGGCGGCGCGGAGCGGGGGCAGGAGCTCGGGGCGCCGCCACCAGAGCCAGGCGATGAGGCCGAAGGTGACGGCGGCGTGGACGTTCTCGTACCAGAGGACGACGACGTCGGTGACCAGGCGGTGGGCGGCCACCCAGGTGTTGAGGCCGAGCTCGGGGGCGAGGTGCAGCGCCCGTTCGAGGTCGAGGACCTGACGGCCGTGCTCCTCGGCGAGGCGCTGGCGGACCTCGCCGAGGTTGTTGACGGCGTCGAAGATCCAGGCCAGCCAGGCGACCCAGACGACGTCGAGCCAGCGGCGGGCGCCGGGCGGACCGGGCCGCCAGCCGATCCGCGCTGCCCCGGCTGCCAGCCGGGCCGCCTTCGTCGGCGTAGCCCGCAGGGCGGAGCCCCTTTACTGGACCGTCAGCGTGCCCTGCATGCCGGCCTCCCGGTGGCCGGGGACCGTGCAGTAGAAGGTGTAGCTGCCGGCGGCGACGGTCACCGTCAGGTTCTTGGTGCCGCCGCCCTGGAAGGTCGGCGAGGTCCCGAGGACCTGGGCGCCCTTGGCCACGGCCACGTTGTGGGGGACGGGGGAGGCATTGGTGAAGGCGATGGTCAGCTTGCCGGCCTTGGCCGAGAGGCTGGACTTGTCGAACTTGAGCACCCCGGTGGGGTCGGCGGCCAGGGCCACGGCGCCGGGCTGGAGCTTGGGCGGCGGCGTCCTGGCCGCGGCCGGTGCCCCGGCGGCGGTGACCGGGGTGGGCGGGGGCGCCGTGCCCTTGGGCGGGAGCTTGCCGTGGAGGAAGTGCGGCGCCGGAGCCGGCGTCGAGCCGGTGATGGCAGCGGAGGAGACGGCGGCGACCATGAGCACGAAGCTGATCCCCATCAGCAGCCGGGCCTGGCCGGGTGAGCGGGGGAAGTCGGGGTGGGTGAAGCCGAAGACGCCGACCAGGACGGCCCAGCCGGCCAGGGTCCCGCCGGCGATGTAGAAGGCGGTCTTGCTCTTCTCGTGGGCGGTGGCCTCAGCCAGCAGCGAGACGGCGTTGCCGAGGGCGGCCAGGTTCATCGCGGCGCGAGACTAACCGATCGCGGGGCCGCGCGGCCCCGCGGCCGCCTGGATGCCCGTGCGTACGGAATCTCCCACCCGTGGACGGCCGTGGGCCGGGAGTCGGCGGCGCGTACGGCCCGGTGCGCCGGTCGCGGTGCTGGCGCTACGAGTCGCCATCGGGGTGCGCCGGCTCGGCCGGAGGCTGAGCCTCCGCTCGAGCCGCGCTCACCTTCTCCGCGAGGCCGGGGGGCGGGCGCCAGGGTTCGCCCGGCCGGCGCTCCGGGGCCTCCCAGCCCTGCGCGGTCATGCCGAGCGCGCCCATGACCTTCTTCTTCGCGCTCCAGGGCACCCGCCGGTACAAGGGCACGAACAGCGCGCTCCACAACCGCCCGCCCTCCGGCTTGTACGGCTCGACCGTCGACGGCTGGCCGCGTCCGAGCTCGCTGAGCACCGCGAGGCGCAGGTGCTCCTCCGAGCGCCTGCGCAGGTTGCGCCTGACCTGGGACAGCGAAGTCATCTCGCGACCGCCAGCCGGTTCGACCGCTGCTCGGCCAGCGCGTTCTGCGCGGCGATCTGGATCGGCTCGAACAGCGCACCGATCGGCGGCGAGTAGATGTTCTCCATGTAGGCGAGGTCGTAGAGCGTCGCGCCGCGCTTGGCCGCGAAGGCGAGGAAGTCGCAGCGCTCCTTGACGCCCTCGCCGCCGTGGATGACGCCGCCGATGAGCCGCAGGGTGTCCGGCTCGGCGAGCAGCTTGACGAACGTCTTTTCGGCGCCGGGGTAGTAGCGCGCCCTGGTGATGCCGACGCCCTTGGCGAGCACGTAGGGGATGCCGATCGACCGCGCGAGGTTCTCGCCCATCGAGAAGCCGCCGACCGTGTAATCGCCGGCGACCATCCCCCACGGCACCCACACCGGGTCGTAGGTGAGATCGCCGCCGGTGATGTTCACCGCGGCGACGCGGCCCTGGGCATACGCGTGCGCGCCCGTCAGGCCGACGATCGGGATCATGTTCAGCCCGTGCGGGATCTCCACGACGTCGCCGGCCGCCCAGACGCCGGGCGCCGACGTGCGCATGTGGTCGTCGACCACGACCGCTCCCGTCGTGCCGAGCTTCAGGCCGGCGGTCTCGGCGAGCTTCGTGTTGGGGACCTTGTGCAGGCCGTTGACGACCGCGTCGCACTCGAGGACCCCGGCGGACGTCGTCACGGCGCAGATGTGACCGTCGGCGTCGCCCTCGAAGGACTCGACCTTGGTGCCGAGGTGCAGCGTCACCCCGCGCGCCTCGAGCGAGTCGTGCACCGGCTTGGCGACGTCGGGGTCGAGGATCTCGTGCAGGACCCACGGCCCTTCGTCGACGAGATCGACCTGGAGCCCGCGGCGCGCGAGACCGCCGGCCATCTCGACGCCGACCGGCCCGGCGCCGACCACGACGATCCGCTTCATGGAGTCGAGCTTCTTGTCGAACTCCATCGACTTGCGGATGTCCTTGACGTAGTGGAGTCCGTCGAGGTTGGCGCCCGGCACGTCTGGCTGCTCCCAGAAGAAGCCGGTGCAGAGGATCAGCTGATCGAAGCCCTCGGGCTGGTTCTTCGTGGTGATCGTGCGCCGCGCGAGGTCGATGTCGGTGACCACTGTCTCCATCCGCATGTCGAGGCCGTCCTCCTCGTAGCGCTGGACCGTGGAGAGGAAGAGGTCCTCGAACTTCTCGATCTCGCGGCCGTGGACGAACGGGATGCCGCACGGCGAGTAGGCGATGTCGGAGAACTCGGTGAACACGCTCACCTTGAGATCGGGGTTCAGGCGTTTGGTGATGGTGGCGGCTGCCGTTCCCGCGCCGCCCCCGCCGATGACGACTACGCGCTCCATGGTGCTTCCTCTCGCTCGTAAGTGATCAGGTCTGAAAGCTCTTCGCGCCGGTGGTGCAGGTGCCAGGTGCCACCGGCGCGCGCGACGACGGCCGCACGCAGGTCCCCGAACTGCGTCGACTGGACCTGCTGGTAGGCGCCGACCCCGCGGGCGACCAGCACGTCGCCGACGGCCAGCTCGCCGAGCCGCGCCGCGGGTGCGACGACGTCGATGTTCAGGCACAGGGGGCCGGCGACCAGCGTCGTCGTCGTCTCGTCGCCGCGGGGGGCCAGCGCCTCCAGGCGCGGCCAGACCCAGAGCGCGCCGGGCAGCATGTTCGTGCCCGCGTCGATGACGGCGCACGACGCGCCGTCGGCCAGCGTCTTGACCGCGAGGACGGTGCACACGAGGTCGACGGCGTCGGCGACGAGCGCCCGCCCCGGCTCGAGCATGAGCTTCCCGCTGAAGCCGGCGGCGTGCAGCGCGTCGGCGACTGCCGCTGCGTGGGCGTCTGCCGCCGGCGACGGCGCGGCGGGGATGCCGCCGCCGAGGTCGATCGCGGCCACGTCGAGCTCGGCGGCGAGCGCCGCCAGCGTCGTCGCCGCCTCGGCGTGAACGTCCGCCGGCTTGGCCCACCCGACCCGAACGTTCGCTGCGAGCGTGCCCCCGTTCCCGCTGCCGAGTGCGGCGGCGAAGTCGGTCGAGACGATGTGCGCGTGCAGGACCTCGAGCGCCAGCCCGAGCCGGCGCGCGCGGCGGCCCGCTGCGAGGACGTCGGTCGGCGCGATCCCGAAGCGGCTCGGGTGCCCCCCGGGGCCGGGCAGGCCGACACGCAGGCCCGCGCGGCTCACGCCCGCCTGCGCGAACCGCTCGAGCTCCGCTGTGCTGTCGGCGATCACCAGCGCGCCGTCGGCGGCGGCATGGGCCAGCAGCGCATCCGCCTTGGCCGGACCGTTCACGGTGATCCGCGCCCCGTCGACGCCGACGACCTCGCGCGCCAGGGCGTACTCGGCCGCGCACACGACCTCGGCCCCGGCGCCGTCGTCGGCGAACGCGCGCAGGAAGGCCGTCGTGCGGTTGGTCTTGTAGGAGTAGGCGATCTCCGTCTGCGGCCACACCGTGGTCCAGGCCGCGCGCAGGCTGGCCAGCCGCTCGCGCGCCTGGTCGACGTCGGCGAGCCAGAGCGGCGAGCCGTGCTCGGCGACGAGCTCGGCGATGACGCTCACCGCCCGCCCCGCACGGTCGCCGCGAGATCGATGGCACGGGGCGTGCCCTTGCTCTCCAGCAGCGCCGCGACCGGCTCGCGCCAGCGTCCGCCGGCCGCCTCGGCGATCGCCTCGGGCAGCACCGCGCGCAGGTGCTCCATCGCCCACGGGTCCGGGCGCGACAGGTTCAGGCGGAGGTTCGTCGCTGCCCCCGTCCTGCCCATCCCGTCGCCCGGGTAGGTCGCGACGCGGCGGGCGAACAGCGCGACCATCAGCTCCTGCGAGGTGACGCCCGCGCCCGCGGTGTCAAGCGCGCAGGCGAGCCCGCGGACGGGCGAGGTGGCCAGCCGCAGCTCGTCGTGGCTGGCGAGGGTGTCGCTGAGGTGGTCGAGGTTGCGGCGCACGACGCCCTGCGCGTGCGGCAGGTAGTGCTCGTCGCCCAGGGCCGCGAGGGCGCCGTGCTGCGCGATGAGGCTCGTGTTCAGGCGGGTGAGCGCGGCCTTCAGCCGCAGGCAGCCTCGCATGAGCCGCGAAGGCCCGGCGAGGAAGCCGATCCGGGCGCCCGCCATTCCGTAGCAGTGCGAGACGGAGAAGGTGGCGACCGCGTTCTCGGTCAGCCCGAGCGCGGGCAGCGACGAGAACGCCACGGCGGGATCGATGACCAGCGAGCCGTGCGTGACGTCGTGGATGAGCAGCAGGTCGTGCTCGTCGGCCAGTCGCGCCAGGGCGGCGAGCTCGTCGGCGGTCTGCACGGTGCCGTACGGGTTGAGCGGATCGACGATGACGATCGCGCGGGTGCGCGGCGTGATCGCCGCGGCAACGGCATCGGGATCGAGGCGGTACCGGCTGCTCGCGTCGATCGAGACGGCGATGGGCACGGCGCCGGTGGCGATCACCGCGGACGGCACATGGAAGTAGCCGGGGTCGGACACCACGACCTCGTCGCCGGGGCCGGCGACCGCCATCAGCGACAGCGCGATCCCGGCCTGCGCGCCCTCGGTGCCGATGACCTCGAAGCCGGCGTCGCGCTCACGGCCGAGCACGCCGGCGGCGGCATCGCGCAGCGGCTCGATGAGGTCGGGGCTGTACTGGTTGAGGTGCTCCGCGGTGGCGGCCGCGCGCATCGCCTCGACCGCGCTGGCGGGAGGGCCGGCGAAGCACGTCAGCCAGCCGAGGTCGGCCCAGTTCGCCGGATCCAGGCGGGTGGTGCCGCCCGGGTAGAGCTCCGCCGGGTCCAGGCCGACGATGCCGATCGCGTCGCGGTAGGTCAGGTAGTTCCACATCGCGTGGTGCGAGCGCTCGAGCACACGCAGGCGGTCGGACGCCAGCCGCGGTGTGCTGCCGGGGTCAGTGCCCCAGGTCAAGACCGAAGTGCTCATGCCACCGGCTCCTTCTCGCCGTCATGGCGCACGAAGCGCGTGACGCGGTAGATGCCGTTGCGGTCCGCGGTCACCGACGCCGCCTCATACCCGGCCGCCCGCGCATAACCCTCGAGCTGCTCCTGCGGGCGCAGTCGCCAGACGCAGCGGCCGCCCTCGGCGTTGCGCCAGACCCGGGCGATGTACTCGATCTCGGGGTTGGCGACCTGGACGTTGCAGACGATCTGCCCGGGCGCCAGCGTCTCGGCGAGGTCGAGGAAGTGGCGCTCGATGAGGGCGTCGTCGTGGTAGATGCCGTAGAGCCCGAGCTCGCAGACGACGTCCGGGCGCGGGCGCAGCGAGGCGAGCGCCGCCCGGTCGAACGCGCTGGCGGGGCGCGTGGTCACGCGATCCTGCACGCCGAGTTCGAGCGCCGTCGCCGACGCCTGCTCGAGCGCGGCGGCGTCGATGTCGCACAGCACCGCGGTCGCGTCGGGGAACCGCTTGAGCGCGTGCAGAAGGTACGGGCTCGGCCCGGCGGCGAGGTCGGCGACGACCGCCCGGCCGCCGGCCAGGTTGATCGCCTCGGCGACCGCCGACTCGGCCAGGCCGCGGATGTCGCGGAAGGCCTGGCAGGTCGCGCGATCCAGCAGGCGGCGGTCCAGCCGGCGCCCGATGGTGGTGCGCCCCTCCGCCCGGTCGGCGTAGACGTGGGCCATGAAGGGACCCGAGTCGAACCCGTGGCGATGACCGATGCCGGTTCCCTTGGACATGGGCGCGCCCGCGCGCGAGGCGAGGGAGAGCGCGGCGAAGCGCCACGCCCGCGGCGACGTGCGCGGCAACTCGGCGCACAGCGCCTCGAAGCGGCGGGCGGCGAGCTCAGCCGACATACAGGCCGGTCTCGACGAGCTCGCGGCGCCGGTAGAGCTCGTGCGCGTCGCCGGTGGCGCTGTGCGGCCGGCCCATCACGGCGGCGAGCCGCCCGAGCGCCATGCTGTTCTCGGCGGCGACGAAGGCGAGCGTTGCGGCGTCCTCGCCCTCGGCGCTCGCGGCGTAGGCATCCAGCAGCTGACCGAAGTGATCCAGCGAGCCGGCGGCGTAGGCGACGAGCTCGTCGAAGTCGTCGATGACCTCGATGCGCTCGTAGATCGCCTCGCCCTCGGGCGGCGCCACGTAGGCGTCGGGGTCGATGCCGTGCGCGATCGCGCGAGCGCGGAAGAGGTTCATGTGCCGCGCGTTCGCCGCGACGATCTCGGCGAGCAGCTGCTTGGCCTGTGGTTCGGGCGTCAGCGCGACCCGGACCGCGAAGAGGTCGACCCAGCGGCGCATGCCGTAGGCGTGGCGGGCGAAGACCTTGCCGATCCGGCTCGGATCGTCGCCCAGCACCTCGAGCAGCTCCTCGCGGTTATCGAGCATCGGCGGGCGGGGGGTCGAGTACAACGGGCACGTAGGTCACCTCGAGGTCGCCGGCCAGCATGTTCGAGACCCAGCAGAAGGGCTTGGCGCGCTCGACGAGCGCCTCGAGGTCGTGCTCGCCGGCGACGGCGGCGACCTCGACGCGCAGTCGCGAGTAGCGCCGCTCGGTGCCGACGCGCTCAGCGTCGACGGTGACGCGCAACCCCGCCAGCACGATGTCGCGCTTGGCGGCGACGTGGGCAACCGCGAGGCAGAAGCAGCTCGTCAGCCCGGCGAGGAAGAGCTCGGTCGGCATCAT
Organism: Solirubrobacteraceae bacterium; assembly: GCA_034664565.1. GTDB lineage: Bacteria > Actinomycetota > Thermoleophilia > Solirubrobacterales > Solirubrobacteraceae > Palsa-513. The sequence goes on along the minus strand of JAXDHJ010000089.1, from coordinate 8,850 downwards.
CCCGGCGTCGGCGCCTCCGAACGCCTCGGGCTCGTCGGCGACCAGCTGGTGGTCACGCGCGCTCACGGTTGCCGACAGGCCATCCTGCCAGCGCGCCTCGACGTGGAGTGGCTGGCTCATCACAGGGCTCCGATCGGCTCGCCCTGGAACGAGCGGTAGGCATCCTCGTGAGCGACGGCCGCCGTGTCCCAGTCATAGGCGTCGACGACCCTACGGCCCCCGGCGGCGAGGCGCTCGCGCAGCGGACGGTCGCGCGCGACGCGGGCGAGCGCCTCGCCGAGCGCGAGGCTGTCGCCCGCGGGCGAGAGCAGCGCGCTCTCCTCGTGGGCGAGGAAGGTGCGAAGGACGTCGATCTCCGACGCGACGACCGGCAGTCCGGCGGCCAGCGCCTCGAGGGCGACGAGGCCGAAGCCCTCCTTGGTGGAGGGGAAGGCGAAGACGTCCGCCGCGCGGTAGTGGCGCTCGAGCTCGGTCGGGAGGACGGTGCCGACGTTGCGCACCTGCTCGCTGACGCCGAGCTCCCGGGCGCGGGCGGCGAAGCGATCGATCTCGTCGCGGTAGTCGAACAGCGTCGCGCCGCCGACGATGAGCAGCAGCGGGTCGAGCTCGGGCGCTCGGGCGCGCAGGTGCGCGAAGCCTTCGAGCAGGGTGAGCGATCCCTTGCGCGGCTCGATGCCGCCGACGGTCAGTACGGCGAGGCGGTCGCCGAGCTCCAGGGCATCGCGGTCGGCCGCCCGCTCGGCCGCGTCGCGCGGCGGGCGGAAGCGGGCGCAGTCGACGCCGTTGCGCACGAGCTGCGCCCGGACGCCGAACTCGTCGGCGAGCCGCTCGATCCACGGCCGCGAGACGCAGAGCACGAGATCGGGCATGAGGATGGAGCGGTCCTGGCAGGCGATCAACGACGGCGAGATGAAGTCGTCGATGTGATGGACGGTCCGCACGACGTGCTCGATGACGCCCTCGTCGCGCAAATCGAGGGCGGCGTTGGCCGAGATGCAGTCCTGCGCGTGGACGATGTCGAACTCGCCGCTCACCAGCAGCGGGCGCAGGCCCTCGCGGTAGGCGGCGACCATCCCGAGGATCCTCTCGTCGAAGGTGGCCTCGGCGGGCACGTGCTCGACGAGCCGCGTGCTCACCGGCGTCTGGCGGAAGAAGCGCTCGCCGGGCCGGGCCAGCGCACAGGCCGTGACCTCGTGCCCACGCCCGACCAACGCCTCGGCGACCGCGAGCGCGTGCTCGACGCCGCCCCGCGGCTTGACCGAGTAGGTGAGCATGGCGATCTTCACGCCGCGGCACTCCTTCGCGCGGGTGCGATCGCCCGGAGGGCGAGGCGGGTGGCGGCGGCGTTGGAGGGCGCGACGATCGCGCCCGCCGTGCGCAGGATCCGTGCCTGGCGGGTGGCGTCCTGCGGGTCACCGTCGGTCCCGCAGACGCGCGCGAGCACCACGGCGTTCTTGGCGACAGCGGCGATCGCGTCCGCCAGGCCCGAGGCGGGGTCGGTGTGCGCGCCGTGGCCGAGCACGACGTCGAGCAGGACGCAGCCGACCGCCTCGTCGTTGGCCGCCTCTTCGAGGAAGCCGAGTCGCACGTCGAGGTCGACCATCGGATGGGGCCGCCCCTGCGTGTACTCCTCCTCGCCGAGGTCGAGGACCGCGTGGCCGCTGCCGCGCTCGTCCGGGCCGTGGCCGACGTTGCCTTCCAGCGGGCCGAGCTCGGGCTCGAGCAGGGTGACCGCCTCGTGCGCCAGCGAGCCGCCGGAGAACAGGCCGAGCAGGCGCCGGCCGGCGGAGCGTCCGCGCAGGGCGTCGACGGCGACCTCGAGCTCGCGGAGATTCTCGGCTTCGGTACCGGCCGCGGCGCGGGCCGCCGCCTCCAGGGTGTCGTGGATCTCGAACGGCGCGTCCTCGCCACCGCCCTCGAAGCCGACGAAGGCGGCGACGACGCGTTTGCCCTCGGGGAGGTCGTCGGCCAGCGACGCCACCACGTCGGGCGCCGGCGGCTTGGAGACGAGCAGCAGCGTCTCGGTCTCGTGGTCGGCGGCGAGCATGCGCATCGCCTGGCGGAACATGATCCCGCCGATGTCGCCCGACAGGTCGCGCCCGCCGACGCCGACGATCTGCGAGACGCCGACGCCGGCGGCGTCAAGCAGGCAGGCGGACTCCTGCGCGCCGGTGCCGGCCGCGGCGACGATGCCGACCGGGCCGCGCGTCACGACGTTGGCGAAGCCGAGCCCGACGTTGCCGAGCATGGCCGTGCCGCAGCCGGGACCCATCACCAGCAGCCCGAGCTTCTCCCCGCGCTCTTTGAGCTCGAGCTCGTCCTCCAACGAGACGTGGTCGGAGAAGAGGAAGACGTGCATGCCGGCGCTCAGGGCGCGGTGCGCCTCGAGCGTCGCGTACTCGCCGGCGACGGAGATGAGCGCGAGGTTGGGGTCGGAGAGCCGCCGCCGGGCCGAGACCAGCGACCGCGGCGGCTCGCGGTGGGCCTTCGCGCCGGATGAGGCGTCGGCGCCACCGCTGGAGAGCTCCTCCTGGGCTTGCCTGAGCGCGTCCCGGGCGACGTCGTCGCTGTCGGCGTCGACGGCGACGATGAGATCCGACGGCCCGGCGTCTGACACCTTGACGCCGCGGGCGGCGAGCGCCTCGAGGTTGGCCGCCGTTCCCATGCCCATCTCGCAGCCGCCGACGCCGGCGCGGGCCCGCACTCCGCGGGCGATGCCCATGAGCTTGACGCTGTCGGCGTAGCGGTTGGCGATGACCTCGGCACGCCAGCTCACAACAGGATCGCCTCCCGCTCGGCCTGGATCCACGTGCCGTCCTCGCCGCGGATCGCCGCCACCAGCGACCGGGCGTCGGTGATGATCGCGGCGCGGCCGCCGCCGGTGGCGAAGCGCTCGGCCGACTCGACCTTCGGCCCCATGCTGCCGGGTGGGAACTCTCCCGCCTCCAGCCGGCGGCGCGTCTCGGAGGCGCTCATGTGAAACAGCGGGCGCGCCCAGCGCGTCCCAAAGTCCTCGACCACGCGCGGGACCGCGGTCAGCAGCACGAGGATGTCGAAGCCGAGCGCGATGCCGAGCTCGGCAGAGCAGCGGTCCTTGTCGATGACCGCCGCCATGCCCGACAGCGTCCCGCCGCGCGTGCTGACGGGGATGCCGCCGCCGCCGCCGGCGATGACGATCGCGCCGCTCTCGGCGAGCAGCTTGATCGCTTCGAGTTCCAGGATCTCGACGGGCTTGGGGCTGGCCACCATGCAGCGCCAGCCGCGCCCGGAGTCCTCGCCGACGACCCAGCCGCGTTCGCGGGAGAGGCGCTTGGCCTCCTCCTCGCTGTAGAACGGGCCGACCGGCTTGGTCGGGTGCTCGAATGCCGGATCGTCGTCGTCGACGCGGACCCGGGTGAGGATCGTCGCGGTCCGCGCGGTCGGATCGATCTCGGCGATGCTGGTCTGCAGCAGGTAGCCGAGCTCCCCCTGCGTCATCGCGCCGAGCGCGTGCAGCGGCAGTCCCGGCACCTGCGGCTCACCCATGGCGTGCTGGAGCATGAGCGTGCCGACCTGCGGGCCGTTGCCGTGCGTCAGCACCACCTGGTGGCCCTCCCGGCGCAGCGCGACGACCGCTTGCGACACCGGCCGCGCGCTGTCGAGCTGGTCGGCCCAGGTGCCGCGCTGGTCCTCCTTGAGTAGGGCGTTGCCGCCGACGGCGATCACGATGCGCATCGTTCAATCGACTCCTCTGACCATGAACCAGAGCGCACGCGCCGGGCGCTCCGTCGGGTTTTCCCAGGTGTGTGGACGGTCGGTGCGGAAGTGGATCGAGTCGCCGGGGCCGATATGCAGCGGCTCGCCGTCGACGGTGAAGCACATCGCTCCCTCGAGCAGGTAGACGAGCTCCTCGCCGGGGTGGCGCATCGGCTCGGCGCCGCTCGTGGCCCGCGGCTCGACGACCGCCTCGGCGCCGGCCAGGCGGTAGCGGCCGTAGCGCCCGGAGACGTTCTCGAGCGCGATCCCGTGCTTGGAGGTGTACAGCCGCGCTCGCTCGTCGCCGCGGACGACGATCGCCGCCGGGACTTCGACGTCCTCGTCGATGAAGTAGCTCACGCTCGTGCCGAGTGCCGCCGCGACCTTCATGAGGGTGGCGATCGTCGGCGTCATGCCGCTCTTCTCGATCTTGTGCACGGAGGCCGTCGAGACCCCGGCTCGGCGCGCTAGTTCGGCGAGCGACCAGCCGCGCTCGGCACGGGCCAGCGCGAGTTTGGCGCCCAGCGCAGAAACCGTCCGCTCGATACTGGGAAGGGAAAGAGGGGCGATCCGCTCGGGCTCAGGGGTCACGATGTTTCGAATAGTACACGTCCCGTGGATGTTCGCGACACATCTGTAATCTTCCGGAAACATTGGGGGTTGACGCTCTGGAGACGCTTTCGACTTGACGCGCGCCTTCTGGAGCGCTAGAACTGCGTCTACAATCCGATAAGGGCTCCGGAAGCGGAGCCCGGCCGGCATCGCGTCGGTTTTACCGAGGAGGGCCGCATGGCCGAAAACCTGACTGACCCAGGTACAGAGCTGTTCAACACCGAGGAAAAGCTCTTCGAGGACATCAAGGCTGAGCCCGGCGAGACGGCGTTCACGTTCATGCACACGGTGCCCTACGAGGGCTCCGTCGGGCTGGTGAACCTCCTCACCACGACCCGTGTCCTGCGCAAGGGCTTCGACACGAGCCTGATCCTCTACGGCCCCGGCATCCTCATGGCATCGGGCACGCGCGGCTTTCCCAAGGTCGGCGACGAGGCATTCCCCGGCCACATGGCCATCAACAACCAGATTGCGAAGTTCATCGAGGAGGGTGGCAAGGTCTACGCCTGTCGCTTCGCCGCCGGCGCGCTCTACGGATTCCCCGAGGCGAACTTCATGCCGGGGGTCAAGCCGTTCCATCCGCTCGACGTCCTCGACGCGGCGCTGACCGCGTGGCGGAGCAAGTCCTTCCAGCTCAACACCTGGACTCTGTAGGACCGTGCTCGAGCCGGACCGGGACGGGGCGGTTGCGGCGTGGCGCCGTGCCGAGGGGCGCATCTACCCCTCGGTCATGATGAACGCCGCGCTGTACCAGGAGTACGTGGCGGTCGTGCAGGGGATCGCCGAGGAGCTCGGCGATGTCGCCAGCGAGGACGACCTCGTGGTCGCGTGGCACGAGCGCCGCGATCTTGCGCGCCTGGTGATCGACCGCACCGCCCCGTCCATGGCCCAGCTGATGGACCGCGACGCGGTTCGCGACGCGGCGTTCTGCCACCGTCACCGCGAGATCACGCGCGAGCAGGGCAAGAAGCTCGCCGCCCAGCGACTCGAGCAGGCCAAGCGCACCGGTGCCGAGTGGGTCACGCTGTTCGACGACGTGACCCCGCTCGGTGCCCAGCGCCTGGAGATGCACGTGCGCAGCGGCCGGGCCCTGCACATCAGCACCGACCTGCCGCTGGACGGAACACGGCCGACGTGGGAGTTCGAGGTAGTCCAACTCGACCCCCACGACGGCGCCTGGCTGTTGGACCAGGCGCCGCTGCTGGAGACCCAGAAATTCGACCGTCAAGACGAATGGGAGGCGCGCATCCAGCAGGCCCGATCCTCCTTTCGGAGGTGACCAGAAGTGACGACCCACCCGAAGAAGATCATCGACGCGCACTGCCACATCGGCGAGATCCCGCCGTGGAAGTACTACGACCTCGAGCATCCGGTCAAGCCGACGGTCTACGACTGGCCCGACAAGCAGTCCTTCATGAAGGGCCACATGGAGCAGTTCAAGGTCGAGCGGGCGCTGATCATGTCCAACTACGGCGTGCCGATCCACGAACTCTCCTTCGACCTCAACGACGTCGTGATGGACGCGGCCACCTCCACCGACCGGCTGCTCGCCGCGATCTGGGTGTCGTTCCTGCCGCGTAACGCCGAGATGACGCGCAAGGCGCTGAAGCTCGCCTCGGAGTCGACCGTTGTCGCCCTGAAGACGACCTTCCTCCTCGGCGGCAACCCCGACCCCAACACGTGGGACGAGGAGACCACGGCGCTCGCCGACGAGATCTTCGACGTGGCCGAGAAGCACGATCTGATGTTTCACTTCCACACCAGCCCGGGCGGGAACTCGGACTTCGGCAACTTCGTGCCGCTCGTCGAGAAGTACGGCAAGCGCTGCAAGATCTACCTCGTCCACATGGGCGGCGGCGTCTCGGGCCACATCAAGCTCGTGCCCAAGTTCCTGCAGTGGGTGCAGGAGGGCTACAAGGTCTACACCGACACGTCGTGGGCGGTCGGCTTCGGGGCGCGCTGGCTGCTCACCGAGATCGAGCGCACGGGCGTCGGCGGCGACCGCGTCTTCTTCGGCTCCGACGAGCCGTGGTCGGACTTCGACTCGGAGTATTGGAAGCTCAACGGCGTGCGCGGGATCTCCCAGGAGCTCAAGGACAACATCTTCTGGCGCAACTTCGAGAACGTGTATGACGGCCGTGGCTGATCAGCGCGTCAGCCACCGGTCGCTGTCGCTCGACGACCGCCGCCTGCTCGTCGAGCTGCAGTCCTTCGGTGTGCGGGTGGTCGGCGGCGACGGCACGATGGGCCGCAGCGGCGGCGCCGGCCCATCCGACGCGCTGTTCCTGTACGTCCGCGGGCTGCCGCTGACCGTCCCCCAGCACGCCGGGTACGTCGGCGCGTCGCCCTACACCCTGCGCCTCGACGGCGCCAAGCCCGCCCTGTATCGCGAGGGGGAGCTGGTCGGCGTGGTCGGACTGCCGCGCCGCCCGAAGATCTACGACATGGAGACCGCCGACGGGATCCCGTACTGGAAGATCGCGCTGCTGCATCTCGACTCGATCGCCTCGACCGTCGTGCAGAAGTGCATCTACTGGGGCACCCATGAGCAGTGCGGGTTCTGCGGCATCGAGCTGACGCGCGGTGAGCAGACGGTCTCGGTCAAGACCCCGGCCCAGCTCGCCGAGGTCTGCAGTGCCGCGCACGAGCTCGACGGAGCGGTCGACGCGACGCTCACCACCGGGTCGATCAACCGCCGCGACCGCGGCGCTCTGTACATCTCGCGTTGCGCGGCGGCGATCAAGGACTCCTGCGGCCTGCCGGTGCAGGTCCAGTTCGAGCCGCCCGACGAGCTGTCGGTGATCGATGACGTCCGGCGCGCCGGCGTCGACGCCGTGGGCATCCACATCGAGACCTTCGACCCGGAAGTGCTCGCGCGCGTCGCGGCCGGCAAGGCGCAGTGCGGCGTGGAGGGCTACTTCCGCACTTGGGAGAAGGCGGTCGAGGTCTTCGGCCGCGGGCGCGTCACCACGTATGTGATCCTCGGCATGGGTGAGCGTCGCGAGCTCATCGAGGAGGGCTGCCGTCGCGCGATCGAGATGGGCGTCTACCCCTTCGTCGTGCCAATCCGGCCGGTGCCCGGGACGCTGCTGGAGAGCACCCCCACGCCCGACCCCGACTATGTCGCCGCGATGTACCGCAGCGTGTCGCAGATGCTCGCCGACGCCGGCTTGGATCACTCGGACGCGGCGGCGGGCTGCGCGCGCTGTCAGGCCTGCTCGGGCCTCTCGGCGTGGGAGCGCGTCTTCGAGAGGGAGGCCAACGGTGGCCATTTCCAGCTCGGCACCGTCCACGCAGCCTGACCAGAGGCTCGTCGCTGCCTGCGCGCTCGCGCGCGGTCAGGTCGAGCTGGAGGCGCACTTCGCGATCCGGCGCAGCGTGTTCGTCGAAGCCCAGGGCCTGTTCGAGGACGACGACCGCGACCTGCGCGACGAGCACCCCGCCACGCTGCATGCCGTCGGCCTGGCCAGGGAGGAGGTCGTCGGCGCGGTGCGGCTGTATCCGCTCGACGACGACGGCCTGTGGAAGGGCGATCGCCTCGCGGTTCTGCCCGCCGGCCGCGCGCTGGCGCTCGGCGCGATGCTCGTCCGCTTCGCCGTGCGGACCGCCGGTGAGCGCGGCGGCCGTCTGATGGTCGCGCAGGTCCAGGTGCCCAACACCCGCTTCTTCGAGCGCCTGGGCTGGAGGCGCGACGGCGGTCCGGCGCCGATGCTCGGGGTCGAGCACCAGCCGATGGCGATCGACCTCAGCGGGGGCTGGACGTGACGCTCGATCAGGCGGTGCTGCACAAGGTGGAGGTAGTCAACGTCGGGCTCGCGGCCTTCGGCGAGGCGATCCGCGATCAGGACACGCCGGTCGTCGACGTCGACTGGCGCCCGCCCGCGGCCGGGGACCCCGCCGCCGTCGCCGCGCTCGAGCGCCTGTGGGGCGTCCACGGCGCGACCGTCGCGCAGGCCAACGAGCGGGTCGTCGAGCGGATGGAGGCCTGCAGCCCGCGCGCCGTCGGCGTCGCCACGGCGCGCGACGTCCTGCCCGTGCTGGGCGAGGGCCGCACCCTGATCCACTCGGGCCCGCCGATCGAGCCGCACCGCCTCGCCGACCCGCAGCGACGTGCGCTCGTCGCCGCCTGCCTGTTCGAGGGATGGGCGGAGGACCGCGACCGCGCCCGCGGGATGATCGAGGAGGGCGTGATCGGCCTCGCGTCCGGCAACGAGAACAACCACGTCGGCGCGATGACCGGGGTCTGCTCGCCGTCGATGCCGGTGTGGGTCGTCGAGGACGAGGACTCCGGGGCGCGCGCCTTCTCGACGTTCAACGAGGGTGCCGGCAAGACCCTGTGGTTCGGCACCGACACCGACGCGGCGATCGAGCGTCTCCGCTTCTTCCGCGACGACCTCGGTCCGCTCATGGGCCGCCTCATCGACCGGGTCGGCCCGATCGAGATCTTCAAGCTCGCGGCCCAGGGCCTGCACCAGGGCGACGAGCTGCACATGCGCAGCCAGG
>JAXDHJ010000088.1:0-6442 GCA_034664565.1 Solirubrobacteraceae bacterium | reverse complement strand
CCGAGGAGGTTGAACTCCTCGCCGCCGCCGGCGGCGTGGATGACGATCTCCCCGTCGAGCACGTAGCGCCCGGCCGGGAAGACCAGCTCCGGGAAGTAGCGGGTCAGGGGCTTGCCGTTGCGCGACTGGAGGACGGCGTCGTCGCCGTCGACGAAGACGATGGCCCGAAAGCCGTCGTACTTCGGCTCGTAGGCGTAGCCCGCTCCCGCCGGCAGGGCCGCCGCCGGCCGGGCGAGCTGGGGGAGGACGGGCGGGGCGAGGGGGAGGGTCACCGAGGCAGCGTATCCCGTCGATCCGGGCCGGTCGTCCCCACCGCCGGGCGCCGATAGGATCCGCGGATGACGGGCGATCAGGCGACGGTTGCCGAGGAGGAGTATCTCCAGACGCTGTTCTGGCTCAGCGAGGCCGGCCTGCCGATGACCGGGGCCAACGTCGCCCGGGCCATGCAGCTCTCGGCCCCGACCGTCCACGAGATGATCGGCCGCCTCGAGCGCGACGGCTACATCACCCGGGCCCACGACAAGGCGATCAGCTTCACCAGCTCGGGCGAGCAGCACGCCGGCGAGGTCGTCCGCCGCCACCGGCTGATCGAGCGCTTCCTCACCGATGTCCTCGGCATCCCCTGGGACGAGGTCCACGAGGAGGCCGAGCGGCTCGAGCACGCCATGTCGCCGGTGCTCGAGGAGCGGATGCTCGCCGCCATCGGCGACGTCAAGACCTGCCCCCACGGCCATCCCATCGTCGCCGGGGCGCGGATCGCCGGGGTGCCGCTCGCCGACGTCGAGATCGGGGCCGCGGTCCGGGTGCTCCGCTTCGAGAACGAGGCCGAGGACCTCCTCCACTACCTCAAGGACGCCGGCCTCGAGCCCGGGCTCGAGGGGACGCTGGCCGCGGCCGACCCCGAGGAGCTGGTGCTCGAGTTCGCCGGCGGGCGCTGCGTCGTCACCCGGAGCGTGGCCGAGACCGTCTCCGTCCTCGCCGACCCCTCGCCCCCGACCCGGGTGGCCCTGCCCGAGCAGCTGGTCCTCGGCAAGGACCGCTACGGACGCTAGCCGCGCGCTTTCCCGGAGCCGGTTCGGGAAACCGATCGAGGGCGGGCGGGCAGTCGGCTGGCCGGCCCTCGGCCCTCGGCCCTCGACCCGCGCCGGCGGCTCAACGCTCCGGCGACGGGGTGATCTCGGTCACGGTGTTCTCGGCGGCGCTGGTGACCCAGACCCGTCCGAGCCCGACGGTGACGCCGGCCGGGTCGCGCCCGACCCCGGTCGCCGGTCCCGAGAGCGCCCGGCCGCCGGGATCGACGCGCTCGAGACGGGGGGATCGCTGGGGTGAACCGGGGAGGGCGCTGCCCGGATCGGTGGCCCAGACGCCGCCCGCCCCGGCGGCCAGACGCAGCGGCACGCCGCCGGTGATGGCCAGCGGGCCCCCGACGGCGCGGCTGGCGGGGTCGATCCGCGAGACGTAGAACCGGGCGGGCAGCTGCTGGTCGGTGGTGGCCACCCAGATCGCGCCCTGGCCGGCGGCGAGGGCGAGCACCTCGTCGCCCGGCTGCTCGATCGCCCGGGCCGACCCGCCGGGGCTCAGCGGGTGATGCGGGGCGACCCTGATCGGCGGACCGGCCTGGTCGGAGGCGGCGTCGACCCGGCTGACCGTCCCGTCGGCCGAGTTGGCGCTCCAGGCCGCCCCGTCGGCGAAGGCGATGTCGGTCGGCTGGGATCCCACCCGGATCGGCGGTCGGCTGATCCGCGAGGTCCGGGGATCGATGCGGATGACGGTGTCCGCCGAGCGGCTGGTGATCCACACCGAGCCGGCCCCGATCGCCACGCCGGCCGGGTCGGCGACCGGGATCGGTGGGCCGGGGCGCAACGTCTGAGCGTCGATCCGGACGACGCTCCCGGCCGCCGTCGCCACCCAGGCGCCGCCGAAGCCGACGGCGATCGCCCGGGGTCCCCCCGGCACTCGGACCGGGGCGCCGAGTGGCCGGCGAGACCGTCCGTCCAAGCGGGTGACCGTCTCCGCGCCGGCGTTCACCGTCCAGACGCTGGTGGCGTCGGTGGTGAGGGCCGAGGGACCCCGACCGACGCGAATCGTCGCGGTGAGGACCGAGGGGCCGGCCGGCGCCCGGCTGGCCGGGGGGCCCGCCGGAGCCGGCCCCGCGCCCCCGGTCTGCCCGCAGGCGGAGAGGGCGGTCAGGGCGCCGAGCACGAGCGCGAGGGCGCACCCCGGCCCGAGCCCGCGACCGAGACCGAGCCCGAGCCCGAGTCGGGTCCCCGGCCCTGCCCGGGGCGTCCCGCGCGGCCCGAAGCCACGGATCGGTGATTGTGTCATCGGAGGTTGTGCATGTCCTCGTGCCCGCTCGGATCACCGGTCGCCCGCCCGGCCGTCGCCGGTCCGCCCTCGCAGATGTGACACAGGCCGGTAGTGATCCGCGGTTCGGTCGCCTCGCGTAGCCCTCCAAGACGCCGAGATGTGGCCTCGTCCCGAGGCCCCGGGGAAGGAGCTGGTGCTGGTGAGAAGGTCGTTGCTGGGTGTAGCGGTGGTGGGTGCCGCCTTGGGCGGCGGCGTGGTCGCCGTGCCGGCGAGCCAGGCGTCAAGCCATCGCGAGGCTCCGAACATCGCGCTTGATCCGACGGCCGACAACACCGACACCTACGCCTACGTCTCGCCGGACGCGCCAGGGTCGTTGACCATCGTCGGCGACTGGATCCCCGGGCAGGTCCCGGCCAACGGGCCGAACTTCTTTCGCTTCGACGACCGGGCGTTCTACTACTTGAACATCGACGACACCGGCGACGGGCGGACCGACATCCGCTACCTGTTCAAGTTCAAGACCACGCTGCGCGACCCGAGCTCCGCCTTCTACGCGACGCCGCCGGTGCTTTCGGTCTACGACAAGACACTCAACGTCTTCCAGACCTACGACCTGACCCGGGAGACGTTCACCGACGGCAAGCCGACCGGCCAGACGGTGATCGCCCGCGACATTCCGGTGGCTCCGAGCAACGTCGGTCAGAAGACGATGCCCAACTACGACGCGCTGGCGGCCCAGGCGGTCAAGGAGCTCCCGGGCAACGGGAAGGTGTTCGCCGGGCAGCGCGACGACCCGTTCTTCGTCGATCTCGGCGGCGTGTTCGACACCATCCACTTCCGACTGTTGACCGGGACCGCCGGCGGGGGCAAGGACGACTTCGCCGGGTTCTCGACCTCGGCGATCGTGCTCCAGGTGCCGAAGTCCGACGTGACCGTCGACCGCAAGCCGGTCGACTCCCCGAGCTCGCCCAACGCGGTGGTCGGTGTCTGGGCCTCGACCGAGCGCCAAGCCCTCCAGGTCACCAACGCCGATTTCCGCGACCCGGCGCCGGCGTCGGTGGCCACCAGCATCCGTGTCTCCTGCCGGGCCGCGCGACCGCGCCCGGCCCACGGCGGCAAGCTCCCCAAGCGGGCGCGCTGCCACACCACGACGGCCAAGAAGCAGCCCAACCCGCAGGTCCAGGTCTCGCGCCTGGGCACCCCGCTGTTCAACGAGGTCCTCAACCCGATTCCCCAGAAGGACTTCTTCAACCGGACGGCTCCCCAGGATGACATGGCGAACTTTGGCAAGAACGTCCTCGCCCCGACCATCGCCTCCCAGATCAACCAGGCATTCCCGGTGGTGGGCGCTCCGGAGACCGACCGGACCGACCTGGTCCAGCTGTTCCTGACCGGATTCCCCGGCCTCAACCAGTTCCCCGGGCGGCCGGTGGCGGCCGACACCCTGAAGATCAACCTCGGGATCCCGCCGACGACGACGCCGAGCCGGTTCGGGGTCATCGGCGGGGACCGGGCCGGCTACCCCAACGGGCGGCGCCTGTTCGACGACGTCGTCGACATCGTCGAGACCGACCTCGGCGGGTACCTCAAGGGCGGCAAGATCCTGCCGCTCGGCGACGGGGTCGACCAGAACGACAAGCCGTTCCTCAACAACTTCCCCTACCTCGCCGCCCCGACCTCCGGGTTCGACTCGGCGCCGTCTGACCGGGTCGAGCCCGTGCATCTCCCCGAGCTGCCGGGAGGCCCGATCCCGGCCCCGGCGAGCCCCTGACCCCGGCCCCCGCCGTGAATCACCGCCCTGGCCCGATGCTCGCCCAACCGTCCGGGCGGGCCTCGGTCCGGTGGGCGGCGATCCTCGCCGCCGGGGTGGCGGTCCTCGCCCTGGCCGGGTACGTGCTCGCGGGCTCCGACCGCCCCGCCGCCACGCCGCCCGCGCGCCCGGCCCCGGGGTCTTCGCTCGGCCTGGCCCTGCGACCGGGGCAGACCACGAGCGAGCAGATCGCCGTCCTCCAGGCGGCGGCCGCGGCCCGACCGGGGGACGCCGAGGTCCTGGCCAGCCTCGGCCTCGCCTACTACCAGCGGGTGCGGGAGACCGGTGACTTCAGCTTCTACGCCCGGGCCGAGGGCGTCCTCGACCACGCTGTGCGCAGCCAGCCGACCAACCTGACGGCGACGGTGGGGCTGGCCACCGTCGCCCTGGCCCGCCACGACTTCCGCGGCGGTCTGCGCTACTCGGAGCGGGCGCGCCAGCTCGATCCTCGCGGCGTCCAGGGCTACGCCGGGATGGTCGACGGCCTGGTCGAGCTGGGCCGCTACCGGGAGGCCGGCCGGGCCCTCCAGCGCTTCGTCGACCTGCGGCCGGGCCTGCCCGCCTACGCGCGGGTCTCCTACTTCCGGGAGCTCCACGGAGATCTGGCCGGGGCCATCGACGCCATGAGCTACGCCGTCTCGGCCGGGGGCGAGGCCCCGGAGAACGTGGCCTACGTCGAGACCCTGCTCGGAGATCTCCGCTTCCTGAGCGGCGGGGCGGCCGCGGCGCGGACCGCCTACCTGCGCGCCCTGGCCGGGGTCGCCCACTACGTCCCGGCGGAGGTCGGCCTCGCCCAGCTCGATGCGGCCGCCGGGCGCCTGCCGGCGGCCATCGCCGGGCTGCGCGACGCGGTGGCCCGGCTGCCGCTGCCCCAGTACGTCGTCGCCCTCGGGGAGGACGAGCTCGCCGCCGGGCGCCCGGCGGCCGCCCGGCGGGACTTCGCGATCATCGGCGTCGAGGAGCGGCTGCTGCGGGCCAACGGGGTGAACACCGACGTCGACCTCGCCCTCTACGAGGCCAATCACGGCGACCCGGCGCGGGCGGTGGCCCTCGGGCGGCGGGCCTGGGGGCAGGCGCCGAGCGTGCGCTCGGCCGACGCCCTCGGATGGGCCCTGACCCGAGCGGGTCGACCCGGTCCGGGGCTGGGCTGGGCGCGCCGGGCGCTCTCCCTCGGATCTGCCGACCCGGGCTTCCTCTACCACGCGGGGATCGCCGCCCGGGCGAGCGGCCACCGCGGGGAGGCACGGGCCGACCTCGAGCGGGCCCTGGCCCGTAACCCGCGCTTCTCGCCGCTCTACGGCCCCCTGGCCCGCCGTGCCCTGGAGAGCGTGCGGTGAGGCGGCTGGGAGCAGGCGCCGCGCTCGCCGTGCTCGGCCTGTGGCTGGCGGCCGGCGCCGCTGCCCACCCGCTGGGCAACTTCTCCGTCAATCACCTCGATCAGGTGCGGATATCGAGCGGGAGGGTCAGCGTCCGCTACATCCTCGACCAGGCCGAGATCCCGACCTTCGAGGAGCGCGGGCTCACGCCGGCGGCGGTGCTGGCCGCCAAGCAGGCGGAGGTCGCCCGGGGCCTGAGCCTCACCGTCGACGGGCGCCGGGTCCCGCTGACCGGGCAGCCGGGGGCGGTGGTCAGCCATCCGCCCGGGCAGGGCGGGCTTCCCCTGACCCGGGTCGAGCTCGCCCTCGTCGCCGCCGTCCCGGCGCGGGCGAGCCTGGCCATCTCCGACCAGACCTTCCCCGGACGGGTGGGGTGGAAGGCGATCGTGGTGGCAGCGGGCCAGGGCACCGCGGTCGGCTCGAGCGCTCCGACCGGCGATCCGACCGGCGGCCTGCGCCACTACCCGACCGACCTCCTGTCCAGCCCCCTTGACCAGCGAACCGCGACGTTCACCGTCGCTCCGGGCGGCGGGACCGTGCTCGCCCCGCGAAGTCCGGGCGGAGCGCAGGCGACGACGACCAACCGGGCCGGCGACGGGTTCGCCGGGGTGTTCAGCGACGCGGCGAGCGGAAAAGGGGTGCTCCTCGTCCTGCTCCTCGCCGCCTTCGGCTGGGGTGCCGTCCACGCGCTCTCGCCGGGCCACGGCAAGGGGATGGTCGCCGCCTACCTGGTGGGAAGCCGGGGAACCCCGCGCCACGCCCTCGCCCTCGGCCTGACCGTGACCGTCACCCACACCGTCGGCGTGTTCGCCCTGGGCGCCGTCACCCTCCTGCTGTCGCGATACGTGCTCCCCGAGCAGCTCTACCCGTGGCTGAACCTGGTGGCCGGCCTGCTCGTGCTCGTCATCGGCGCCGCCGTCCTGCGCTCGCGCATCCGCCGCCGGCGGCC
>JAXDHJ010000087.1:0-20813 GCA_034664565.1 Solirubrobacteraceae bacterium | reverse complement strand
GGTGGGTCGGACCGGCGGCGGAGCGCTTCAAGAGCCAGTGGGACGGCGAGTTCAAGCCGATGCTCGCCCAGCTCCAGACCTCGCTCCAGGAATGCAGCCAGGAGGTGGCGCGCCGCTCCGAGGCCATTCAGTCAGCCGGAAGCTAAGAGAATGATGACCACAGGCGCGGCGTCCGCAGGCGGGCCCGCGACCGAGAATCGCTGAGTGGCGGACGGATGACATTCAATCCGCTGGCCCTGGCGGGGCTGTTTCCCGTCGGTGACCCCGGCGAGATGCGCAGCCGCGCCGCCAGGCTCCAGCAGCAGGGCGAGGCGGTCGCCGCCCAGGGCCGACGCCTTCGAGTTCGGGCCGCCTCGATGCACTACGAGGGACCGGCTGCTCTGCGCTTCATCGGCGACGCCGACAGCCTGGCCCGTGACCTCGAGGCCGAGGCCGCGCGCCTGGGTGAGCTGGCCGACTACCTGCGCCGTGCTGCCAGCCGGGTGGAGTCCGCCCAGGGAGACTGGCACCGTCGCCTCGATCGGCTCAAGCGCGAGGCGAGCGCACTCGAAGCCTCGGCCCGCCGCGCGGCGGGCAAATGAAGATCCTTCTCGACCCGGTCGAGTTGCGCGGGACCGCCCAGGAGCTCCGCAGCTCCGAAGGCGAGATCGGCGGGATCTCCCGCCAGCTGCTCTCCGGCGGCTTCAGCGGCATGCCCCCCGACGTGATCGCCCACGTCGCGGCCACCTTGGCCGGGTCGGAGGTCCGTCTTGCCTGGCACCGCGTGCGGCTGGTGGCCCAAGCCAGCGATCTGGACCGGCGGGCGGCGTTCGCGGAAGATCCGTCGGCGTTCTCGACCTCGCGCCAGATGTTCGACTTCCTCGACCGGGCCGGGCTGCTCCACCACAACTCGGGGCCGCTCCCCCACTCCGCGCGCGGCTGGTTCGACCTCCTCAAGCACGGGAATGAGGGGGTGAATCGGGCGGCCGGCTGGCTCGAGCACCCCGGCTATCTGACGCTGGGCAAGGCGAGCAAGCTGTGGCACGAGTCGGGCGGCGCGCCGCTCCTTGACCGGGTGGCTGCCTTCGCCAAGCGCGTCCCCGGCTACATGGACCATCAGGGGCGCTGGGTCGTCGGAGAGCTTCAGCTGCGCAAGCTGGCGAGCCTCGACACGGTCAGGCGCGTCAAGGCCGTCACCGGGGTGGCCGGCAAGGCGCTCGGGGTGGTCGGCTCGGCGCTGGACGCGTTCGACGCCTTCGGCCAGGACCAGCATCACGGGGGGTCGGTGACCCACTCCGTCGAACACGCGGCGATCATCGGCGGCTCGGGTGCCGCGGGATCGGTACTCGGCGCCACGGCCGGGGCGGCCCTCGGCACCTTCATCTGTCCCGGCGTGGGGACGGCGATCGGAGGCGTGGTGGGAAGCGCGGCCGGCGGGTGGGCGGGCAAGGAGATCGGCAAGGGAGCCGAGGCGCTTCTCCACCACTTCAAGCTGTTCTGAGTCCGGCGCCGCCGCGCGGACCGACCCGACCGAGCAGGGGAGCATTTCGTGAACACAGATCGTCAACAAGGCAGCCGAGTCAGCGCCCCGGCCTGGGAGCGCTACGAGGCTGGGCACGGGTTCGCGATCGAGCGCCCCGGCGAATGGATCGTCCTCGAGGACATCCTCGGCACCCAGGTCGCGTTCTGCGAGCCCGAGCACACCGACCCCCTCGCCTTCCGCGCCAACCTCAACGTCGTCGTGCGAGATCTGCCCGACGGGTTCGATCCCCCGGTGATCTTCCAGGCCCAGGTCGACGATCTGGCCCGGGCACTCACCGATCCCGTGCTCATCGACGTGGAGGCGGTCGCCATCGCCGGTCAGCCGGGGCAGCGCGTGCTGGTCGCTCATCGGGATGCTATCTACGCCCTCACCCTCGAGCAGTGGTGCGTGATCGCCGGTGGTCGCTCCTACCTGCTGTCCTGCACGACATCGACCGGCAGCTACGCCAACGACCTGCCGATCTTCGAGTTCATGGTCGAAAGCCTTCGCCTCGATGTCTCCTGAGGTCGCCTACGATGCGCTCGGCGGGACCCTTGTCCTCGAGCGCCGTCAGCTGCTCGGGCTCGGCCGCCACGCCCGCGGGAGCGCCTCGGCCGAGGATCGACGAACGCTTCGGGCTGCCGGCATCCTCGACGGCGGCGAGATCGCCCCGGGGTTGGAATCGCTGGCCCAGGCAGTGGGCGCGCCGCTGCTCGAGATCGAGCTCACCATGCGCCGGGGTGGCCGGCGAATCGAGGGGTACGGCTGGCTGGACGCTGACACCACCGTGGTCGCGGTCCCGCCCGCCGAGCGCCCCGGCGCGCCGGCGGGAGTGTTCTCCTGCCCGACGCCCCTGCTCGCCCACCGGCTGGCCGCGTTCGTCAGACTGGGGCCGCGGCCGACCTCCTACGCGGACGGGATCCTGGCGCTCAGGCGCGAGGCCTTCGAGCGCGTCAGCGCTCAAGCCGGGCCCACGGGCGATCCGCGGGGCGAACTGGAGCTCGATGGCGACGTCCCGGCCGCCTGGATGTGCTCACTGACCGCGACCGGCTCCCTCCACTGGCAGGTTCGTCTCTGGCATCCGGCCTCGCACGGAGAGCTCTTCGATCGCCGCTGCGAGGTGCTCGACACCCGCGGCGAGGGCCTGTGGGTGATCGCCCCGGTGCCCGATGCCGACGACATGATCGCCGTGGTGAGCGCCAACGCCACCGCCGTCTGGAGGCTGTTGGCCACCCTGCTGCCCACCGAGGGGGAAGCCGAGCGACTTCGGGACGGTCCCGGAGCCCAGTCCGGAGCGAGCCCTGACTACGAGGTCGAGCGGGCTACCTGAACCACCTGGGACGTCCCGCCCTCGACGTAGTACCCACGTCCGGGGGGAAAGGTCGACCTGGCCCGGCGCGGGAGTCTGACGCCGAGCACGTCGCCGTCCATGTCGAGATCCGGATCGAGGAGGATCCCGTGGCCGTCCTTGCGGACCTCCTTGATCCATTGGACATAGGCGACGCGTGCCGTCTGCACCTCTATGCCCATCAGAACCCTGACGTTGACGTCGCGGCCGCGACGGACCACTGTCTCGAGGGGGCCGGCAGCCGCGGCGACGTCCGCGAGCTCGCCGGCGTCGTCGATCACCACCAGCATCGGGACATGCTCGGCGCCAGACCGGCGGGCGGCTATCAGCTGAGCGATCCTGGTCGCCGCCGCCACGCACTCGTCGGTTCCGAGCGCCACCGATGCCCAGCCGGTGACGCGAACGAGCGGGCTGCGCTCCCGCGGCGCGAGGAGATGGGCCTCGACCTCGCCCTCGTCGCGTAAACCACCGAACAGCGTGGCCAGGGCGGTCGAGCGCCCGCTGTGATACGGGCCGGCCACCAGAAAGTGGCTCTGGGAAACGTCGACGGTGAGCGGCAGCAGCTCGTCGTCGGTGAGGGCGATGGTCGCGCGGAGCGGTGCGCCGGCCGGGGGCAGCGACGCAGTGTCGATCCGCGTGGGCAGGAGCTCGACCGCCGGGGCGCGGAGGTCGCCGTGCAGCCCGGTGAGCTCCTGGCCGACGCGGACCAGCTCTGCCGTCTCGGCCTCGCCCGAGGGGTCTCTCCCGACCAGCGCCGCCTGGAACTCGAGGCTCGTGTCGGTGAATCCGCGTCCCGGTGGCAGCCGGGCTCCGCGGACGGCTCGCATGTCGAGGCCGAGCGCAGCGTATTCGTCGTCGTCGGCCATCCGGAGCACGAGCTTGCGGGCGATGATGTTGGCTACCGCCGGGGGCACGGCGCTCCGACGGTCGGCGGTGGCGATCACGTGCACCCCGACCGAGCGGCCGTCGGCGACCAGTCGCGGCAGGGTGTCGACCAGCGCTCCACCGTTCACGCGCTCGAACGCGGAGACGAAGCCGGCGTAGGAATCCAGCAGGAGCACGATCCGCGGCGTCTGCGCCGCGTCTGCCGAGCGCTGGTACTCGGTCAGTGAGAATGAGCCGGCGCGGGCGAAGAGGTCCTTGCGCCGGTCGATCGTGCGGCGCAGCATCGACACCAGGCGCACCACCCGCTCGTCGTCCTCGCCGATGACGATGGCCCCACAGTGGGGCAGCGAACTCAGCCCGCCGAGACCGCGGCTGGCGAAGTCGAGGCCGTAGATCTGCACCTCCTCGGGAGATCCACGCTGGGAGAGACCGACGGCGATGGAGCGAAGCATGGCCGTCTTGCCGGCGCCACTGGCGCCGTAGATCAGCAGATGGCCATCCGCCTCCAAGTCGAGGATCAGCGGGGCCTGGAGCTGACGACCGGGCTCGTCGATCAGTCCGAGAACGACTCGACCCGGGTCGCCGATCGGCAGATCGAGCGGCGCTTCCAAGGATGCGCGCGGGATCACCGGCTCCAGCGCAGGCAGCCAGGGAGACGGCGGCGGGACGATGCCCCTGTCCGCGGCCGTCGCGGTGATCGCCGCCACCAGAAGCTTGAGGTCGTTCGGCCCGCCCGATGGTCTGGCCGGCGCCGTCGGCACCTCGTCAGCGTCCGGCTGACCGAAGGTGAACGGCCGAATCGTCACTTCGCTCGCGTCAGGAGACACCGAGGCACCCGTGCGCCCGCCCACATACGCGGCCTGGAACGGGGTGAGCTCGCTGTGGCCGGTGCGGGAGTACGCGCGGCCGGGCAAGGTGCGGGGAATACGCGCGGCCTCACGCGAGGCAATCACATCCTCACTCTCGGCCGGTGTGGCGACGCGAAGCGCGATCCGCAGGTTGGTGTTGGCCCGGATGTTCTCGCTGACCACGCCGCCCGGACGCTGGGTGGCCAGGATCAGGTGGACACCGAGGCTGCGTCCGCGCTGGGCCACGTCGACCACACCGTCGACGAAGGCGGGAACCTCACGCGCCAGGGTGGCGAACTCGTCGATGACTATGAGCAGGCTGGCCGGCGCGCTGCCGGGATCCCGGGCCTCCATGTCGGCCAGATCCTTGGCGTCGGCTCGCCTCAGCAGCGCCTCGCGGCGACGCAGCTCGGCATTCAGGGAGGTGAGCGCGCGCTGGGTGAGGTGAGCGTCGAGATCGGTGACCATGCCCACGGTGTGCGGAAGCCTGGCGCAGTCCTTGAACGCGGCGCCACCCTTGTAGTCGATGAGGAGGAAGCTGACGCGGTTCGGGGGGTGGCTCGCGGCCAGCGACGCGACCAGCGACTGGAGCAGCTCGCTCTTGCCCGCGCCGGTGGTGCCGGCGATCAGCCCGTGGGGACCGTCTCGCCGCAGGTCGACCACCAGCGGGACCCCGGCCTCCATGCCGATCGGCGCTCCGAGCCCGCCGGTCTGATCCCACCGCGCGCCGATCCGGTCAGGATCGGGATCGACGAGCTCCAGCAGCTCGAGGAGCGAGACGCGGCGCGGGATGACCGCCCCCGTCCCGCTGGCTCCGGTATCCCGGACGGCGGCGAGACTGCGCGCCAGGTCACGGGCGACCGCCGGGGGGATGGCGTCGGCCGCCACGTCGGGAAGGACGGCTCCGCTACGGACATCAACCAGACGCAGACGAGCGATCTCGCTGTCGAGCTCGGCGACGAACCCACATTCACCGGGCAGATCTCGGGGATCGTCTCCCAGCCACAAGGTCGAGACGCCGAGGCTCGGGTCGGCCGCGAGGATCTCGCCTACGCTTGACCGGTCGGCGGCGGCGGCTTCGTCGATGATGAGCAGGACATGCGGGCGGGGGCGCCGCGCGGCGG
Organism: Solirubrobacteraceae bacterium; assembly: GCA_034664565.1. GTDB lineage: Bacteria > Actinomycetota > Thermoleophilia > Solirubrobacterales > Solirubrobacteraceae > Palsa-513. The sequence goes on along the minus strand of JAXDHJ010000087.1, from coordinate 15,107 downwards.
GTCCGTAGCGCTCCTGTGCCTCGGCGCGCCGCCCGCTCACCAGTCCCGAGACCGCGCGCAGCAGCTCGCGGGTGGCGATGCTGCCCCCGGCGAGCAGATCGGCCTCGACCGGCGAGGTCTCGGTGCGCGCGTGCGGGAGCCATTTCAGCCATTCCCAATCCTCGAGGTGCCCAGGCCCGATGGCGGCGGCGATCACCAGGTCACGCGGACTGTGGAGGATCGCCGCCTGAGCCACCAGCCACCGGCCGAGCCCGACCACCCGGTCGTGAGGGCCGGACACGCCCATCGCGCTCACGCGACCCAGCGGAACCGTGGCCGGTACCGCAGCCGCCGTGGAGAACTCGGCGATGACCTGCTCGGTCTCGGCGACCAGCGCCGGGCTCCCGCCGTTCGACACCTCGATGTTGATCCGCGTCGGCTGGTCGGCAACGCCGACCCGTAGCTCGAGAAAGTCGGCGTCGTCGCTGCGGCGCTCCCACAGGTCCGGGCTCAGCCGGGTGGCTCGGTCCACGAGCTGGGCGGCGTCCGGCGCGCTCGCCCGACGGTTGGCGATCTCGCCCTCGTGTTCCTCGGCCAGCCGCGAGCGCAGCTCCTTGAGGCGGCTGCGGAAGTCCGCGTGGCGGGAGGCGAACGTCTTACGCCCGCCACGCCGGTCGGAGATGTAGGTCCAGCCGACCATCATCGGGCTCAGCGCCGAGAAGAGAAGCATCGCCGGCTGATGGACGAGGACGGCGAAGGCGACGCCCATGACCAGCGGAAGCAGCGCCGCGGCCAGTTGGAGGCGCACCTTGCCCGGCTCCTCGGGCGGAGCTTCCACCGCGACGGTCGGCGGGCGGTGCGGGCGGGCCACCCGGGGCGGGCGGTTGAACTGAACGGTCCCGTCGAGCACCAACGGCGCGCGTCCGAGCTCGTCGGCCGGCGCGCGAAAGCGGATCAGGGTGCGCCCGACCTCGACGTGCTGCCCCGGGAGGAGCGTCCGCACCTCGCGCTCACCCAAGCGGACGGCGTCGACCGAGGAGCCGTTGGACGACCCCTCGTCGCGGACCGACACCCTTCCCGAGCTCACCTCGACGGCGAGATGGCGTCGCGACAGCGACGGGTCGTCGAGGACGATCTCGCAGCTCTCGTCGCGTCCGAGCACATACCGCCCGTCCGGCAGATCCCGCCTCAGACCGGCCGAAGGACCCCCCACGACCTCAAGCTCGACCGCGGCACCGCGGGTGGCCGCGCGGCGCGCGTCGCGGGGGACCTCGGGGGCGAGGACGATGCGATCGCCGTTTCGAAGCTGGGCATCCGAGAGTCGGCGGTCCGCCCGCAGGCCTCGGGTGGTGCGGCGAGAGTAGAGGGTGAGATCGGCGGCGGAGCTCGAGTCGAGCTCGAAGTGGCGCGCCAGCTCCCCGATCAGCGCGCCGGCGCAAGCCTCACGCCCGAACTCGACCGCGACATCGCGCGACCGGCCGCCCGGTAGCTCGACCGTGAGCTGGAGCTCGATCGATGCGCTGCGCAGTGGTCGACCCGCCCCCATCGATCCGCAGAATGACGCAATTGCGCGGCCACCGCCGCCGGGCGATCCGGGCGGCGAGCCCGAGGCACGGGCGAGTGCCACCGGGCCATCCCCGGATCGCGCCAGCGTGGCTTCCATCCTCGCCTCACAACGGTCGCCGCCGCGCGGCGCGGGGAGGTGACGCAAGTGTCAGACCTCGCCGCGAACCCGTATCATCGAAGCGGCTGGCTCTGGACAAGGAAGACTCGGGGGCGGTTGGGTGGCGACGACGGCGACGATGTTGACGGCGGGTGACACCCTTGCCGGTTACCGGATCGAGGATGTCATCGGCTGGGGTGGCATGGCGGTCGTCTACCGAGCCGAGCAGATCTCTCTCGGTCGCCGGGTGGCATTGAAGGTGCTGGCGCCGCAGCTCTCCTCCGACGAGGCTTTCCGCGAGCGCTTCCGCCGCGAGGGAAAGCACGCGGCGATGCTCGATCACCCCCATGTGGTCACGATCCACGATTCGGGGGACGATGGCGGGCGCCTCTACATGGCGATGCGGCTGGTGGAAGGGACGACGCTCGCCGACCGGATGAGCGCCGGGAAGGGCCTCTCCGCGCAGGACACGGCCTCCCTTCTGACCCCGATCGCCGACGCTCTCGACGCCGCGCACAGCATTGGCTTGATACACCGCGACGTCAAGCCGCAGAACATCCTCATCGCACATGACGGCCATCCCTACCTCGCCGACTTCGGGGTGGCCAGGGCAACCACGGCTAGCGCCGGTCTGACGGCCACCGGTGGGTTCGTCGGCAGCATCAACTACGCCTCACCGGAGCAGATCACCGGCAGCCCGGCCACGGCAGCCGGAGACATCTACGCGCTGACCGCCGTGCTCTATCAGTGCTTGACCGGGGAGGTCCCCTATCCCCGCGAGAGCGAGGCCGGCGTGATGCACGCTCACCTCCACGCGCCACCGCCGACGCTGGCGCCCCTCGCGGGCCAGGCAAGGGCCCTGAATCGGGTCATCGCCCGGGGCATGGCCAAGGATCCCGCCGAGCGCTACGAGCGCGCATCCGAGCTCTTCGCCGAGGCATCGGCGGCGATCAGCTCGCTGCCGGAGACCCGCCGCCTGGCCGCCCCGGCGTTCCCGGCCGGCCCCGGTGGCCACCCAGCCGGCCAGTACGCCTCAGGCGATGTCGGCCCGGGTGCGCACCCGGAGCCCTCCGGCGACGCCGGGCTGTCCGCTGCGGTGGCCGGCGACGAATCGGATCCCCGGCCCCGGGCCCTCCGGGTCGGCGCCACCGAGATCGTGTCGCCCGCGGAGCGGAGCGTCCGCGAGCTGGCCAGAGACCGCACGTCCGCTGACCAGCGCCGTGCCCCGGTGGCTGCCGAGCCAGCCCCGACGGCCAGCCGCCGGCGGGTAAGTCCCAAGCTGGTCGCGGCGGCGGTGGTTGCCGTGACCGCCTTTGCCGGCGGGGTCGTGGCGATAACCGCCGGCGGCGGCAGATCCACAGCCAGCGGCCTGGTTCGCAGCGGCCCGATCAGCCTCGCTTACCACTCGCCGTGGAAGCCCACGGCCGCGCGGTCGGCCGCCGCGGTGGCGCTCGCGTCTCCCGCCCTGCTGGAGGCGGGCGACGCGATCCTCGCGGCAGGAGCTCTCGGCCAGTCCGCCGTTGTGCCGGGGAACCCGCCGCCCCAACTGGTGGCTCGATACGCCCAGCCTTCGAGCTCGACGACAGTGCGGGTCGGTGCCTACCCGGCCAAGCGCGACGACTGGAAGCTCGCGGGGGGCCGTCCGCTCGTCGTATTCGTGCTCGCCACCGCCGGCGGGGATCTCGCCGTCACCTGCGCCCCGCACGACTCGACGCCGAAGTCGCTCGCACCGTGCACAGCTCTCGCCGCCACCACGAGGGTGACGGGAGCCCCTGTGCTCTCTCCCGGCCCGGATCCCCAGCTGGGCGGCGCGCTGACCCGCGATCTCGGGGCCGTCAGCGTCGCCCGCAGCCACCTCGGCCGACTCGGAGCAAGCGCCCTGCCAGCCCGGGCCGCCACCGCGGAGGCCCTGGCCCGGGTGGAACGAGCCGAGGCCAAGGCGCTGGCGGCGGCTCCCCGCTTCGCGCGCAACCGGGTGGCCGCCGGACGCCTCGCTGCGGCGCTGTCCTTCGAAGCCGGTCGTCTGGACGTCCTCGGTCGGGCAGCCGCCGCCGACCAGCGGGTCGCCTACGCGGCCGCACGGCTGGCCGTCCTGCGTGCCGGCGCTGGCCTGGTCGCGGCGCTCTCGGCGGTCGCGGGCGAGGGATTCGCGGTGCCCGGCCTGTCGCCCCTCAGGCTGCCCGGGTTGCCGCAGCCGGCGCCAGCGCGGTCGCTCGGGCTCCCGGCGCCGGTGTCACCGGCGCCGACTCCGGTTGCGCCTCCCCCTCCCCCGCCCGCCTACCGGACGCCGGTTCGGCCCGTTGCTCCGAGTCACCAAAGCTCCGGACCGACGTTCGGCCAGACGAAGACCGTGCAGACGTTTTGACCGGCGCGCGATGATCGCGGAGCGCTCCAGCGCGAGTCGTTGCCTCGCCTGCCTCGTCTGTGTCTGCACCGCGGCACTCCTCGTTGCCGGCCGGGCGCCGGCTGCGCCCAACGTCCTGCCCAGGCCCACCGTAGCCATCACCGAAACCGCGAGCGTGCACGGTCCGGCGGCTGTACTCGTCCGGGTTATTCAGGTGGGGACGAAGCCCGGCGCCCAGTCCACGGTCGCCTGCCACGGCTGCGCCCGCTATCAGGGCAGACGGATCTTCCAGCGGAGCCTGCCCGGAGGGGGGCGAGAGTTTCGCGGCCTCAACTGGGTGATGACAAGAACCCGCGCCCTGGTCATCCAGGTGACCGCCCGCGGCGAGCTGGGCTGGTTCTTCGTCATCGGAATCGACCGGACCCGGCATCCGCGGCTCGTCTACCGAAGCTCAGGATGCCTGGGGGTCGACCGGCGCCCCACCAGGTGCCCGGTCGGCACGCAGGTCCCACCCATGGTTGGCCAGCCGGTCGGACCAACGCCTTCCGGCGTTCCCGCGACGACCATCGTCAGCGGGCCGGCAGGGACGGTGTCGACCCGCCCCAACTCCTTCAGCTACACGGCGTCCCTCCCCGGAGCGACCTTCGAATGCCGGCTGGACGGCGCTTCGTGGCTGTCCTGCCCGGCCAGCGGCATCAGCTACGCAAATCTCGGCGACGGGAGCCATGCATTCAGCGTCCGGGCGGTTCTCGGCGGCGTCGTCGATCCCGCGCCACCCGTGCGCGCCTGGTTCGAGCAGACGCCGGCGAGGACGACCATCCTCAGCGGGCCGTCCGGAACCGTGACGACCCTGCCGGTCACGTTCGCCTACGCGTCGACGAACCCCGCCGCTTCCTTCCAGTGCAGCCTCGATTCCGGCCCGTGGGTGGCCTGCCCGAGCGCGGGTGTCAGCTACGACACGGTCAGTCTCGGCGACCGCGCGTTCTCGGTGCGGGCTGTGGTCAACGGCGTGGTCGACCCGCAGCCGCCCGTCCACGTCTGGACGCAGGCTGCCCCGACGCCGCCACCGCCGCCGCCGCCGCCGGTGTACGTGCACCACGTCTACCACACGTGTGCCAACGGGGCGTGCGGCCTCAAGGAACGTGCCGGACCCGGGTACTCGAACTACGCTCAGGTCGCCATCAAGTACGACGGTGACGAGGTCGACATCATCTGCCAGGACAGCGGGGAGGCGGTCTCCGGGCTGGACGGCTCGTCATCAACGGTCTGGGACAAGCTCTCCGACACCTATTGGGTGGCCGACTTCTACGTGGACACCTCGGGGATGAACGGTGCATTCAGTCCACCGATCCCGCATTGCTAGGTCTGTGATGCCCGCGCCGATCGGTCCCGTCCTCCATCACCAGTCGGCGCACACGACGCGCCTGCCTCGGCTCACCCGACTCCCGCCCCCCCTCCTATCAGCAACGGAGCGATGAGAGCAATCCGACACCTCCCCCGTCTTCCCGCGGCGCTCGCCGCCCTCCTCGTAATGCTCTGCGCGAGTGCCGCGGCTTTCGCCGTGCTCGGCTCGGCGGCGGCGGCGGCGCCCCTGACTGCCCTGCCCCGCCCGAAGATCGCCATCACCGAGACGGCCAGCGTGCATGGCCCGCCCGCGGTCCTGGTGCGCGTGGTTGCCGTCGTCGGCGCACCCGCGGCCAAGTACTTCGTCGCCTGCCGGGGTTGCCCCCGCCAAGGCGGTGGACGCATCTTCAAGCGCTCGCTGGTGGGCGGAGGCCGAGAGTTTCGCGGCGTGAACTGGGTGATGACCCGAGGCCATACCCTCCTCGTCCGCGTGACCGCCCGCGGCCAGCTCGGCTGGTTCTTCGTGATCGGCATCAACGGCGCCCGGCGACACGCTCAACTCGTCTATCGCAGGGCCGGTTGCCTCGGGAGTCACGGGCGCGTCGTGCGCTGCCCCCGCAGCGCTCCGCCTCCCCCCGTCGGGGGTGTCGTCGGCACGTCGACGCCCCCGACCGCTCCGACCACCAGGATCCTCACCGGGCCCTCCGGCACGGTGACGACGCTCCCGGTCAGCTTCACCTACTCCTCCCCCAATCCCGGCGCCACCTTCCAGTGCAGCCTGGACTCCGCGCCGTGGGCGCCATGCCCGGCGGCCGGGATCACCTACAGCAGCGTCGGTCTCGGCGACCGGGCGTTCAGCGTCCGGGCGGTCCTCGACGGCGTCGTCGACCCGATGCCACCCGTCCACGTCTGGACTCAAGGTTCACCCGCGCCGCCGCCTCCGCCCCCTCCGCCGCCGCCGCCTCCGCCTGTGCCGTCGATCAGCGCATCCAAGGGCGGCCCCTTCAGGGGCGGGTACACGCTGGACATCCAGGTCCACAACTTTCCGACCGGGACCTTTGGCTACTCGTGCTACGACGACGGGTCCCCGACACCGTTCTTCTCGGGCACGGTCACCGTTTCCGACCCCAACCAAGGCTCGTGGCCCGCCGTCTTCTGTTACGACAGCCACCCATTCGTCGCCTACCTCACGATGGATGGCTACACCTCGAACTCGGTTTCGTTCTAGGCGTCCACCCCTGGGTGGACACCCCCGGGCGACTTTACGCCGCAGCCACAACCGTCACTCACGCGCTTGACAGGCGCCAGCCGGCTTCGCCCTAATGCGTCCGCCCCGCACCCGGCGGGAGTCCCGCCCCCTGGATGCAGTCGGCGACGTACCGGCGGGTCACCGAGCGGCAGGCCCCCCGGCGCTTTGCCGGGTCCGGGTAGAGGGAGGCGAGCACGCTGCCCACCCCCGAGAAGCAGTAGGCCCGCGCTCCGGCCGGGGCCATGTCACAGAGCTTCGCCGCCCGCGCCCCCCCGGCGTCGCTGTTGACGATATCGCGAGCCACGCCGTAGAGGCACTCCGACTCCATGTTCCCGGCCGTCCTACACAGGGCGAGGGCGCGGTCGGGACTGCGCCCGGCGACGCCCGAGGCGTCGCGGCCGAAGGACTGGAAGCAGGTGGCGATCCAGGCTGGTTCGCTGCGCCGGCAGGCGGCTGCCGCCCGGGTCCAGTCGTAGCCCACCGCCGGCAGGATGCGCGCCGTGATCAGCAGGTAGCAGTAGTACTTGACGTTGCTCGCCACCGCGTCGCACGGGTAGATCAGGTCGTTCTCGCGCAGGTACGGCGACCTCGCCCCGTAGGAGGTCTGGAAGTTCTCCATGAACACGCCCCCGGTGCACGAGCTCTCGGCGAACGTCGTCGCCAGCTGCCCGCAGGTGGCCAGCGAGAACGGGAGGTCGTAGACCGAGTAGAGCATCAGGCCATGACCGAGGCCGTGGAGGCACTGGTACTGGAGGAACGGGGTGCCGGTCTTGGCCACGGAGTCGCACAGGCTTCGCGCCCGGGCGGCGATCGCCGGCCGCGGCACCCCGGCGAAGGCGTGCTCGAGAATGCCGTGATAGAAGCCCGAGGCGCAGATCGCCGACCCGTCGAGGAAGGCCCGCCCCACGTCGCCGTGGTAGCGGGCGAGGGCGGCGCTGCCCATGGTGTGGGCGATCCGGTGGCAGTCGGCCCGCACCGGCTCGGTCGTGACCAGCGCCGCCTGGAGGTCGGCGATCGCCACCCGGGCCCCGCTGCGGTAGACGACGTTGCCCAGGGCGTGCTCGTAGCAGAGGAATCCCGCCCTCGGCCCGCAGCTGGCCAGGGTCGTCGTGTCCGGCTTGAACGGCGCCGCCCCCGGGGTCGGCGTGCTCGCCGCGGCGCTCTCCACGTAGCGGCCGACCGCCGCGATGTCGGCCCTGCTCAGGCGCTTGGCGAAGGACGGCATGCCGTTCCCCCCCAGGGTGACCTTCGCCTCGACGTCGCGCAGCGCCGGCTTGAGCTGGTCGAGGTTCGGGCCGACGGTGCCGGTGGCACCCGAAGCCGCCAGGGTGTGGCACCCGGCGCAGCCCTCCGCGGTGAACAGGCGCCGGCCGGCCGAGTCGGGTCCACCGCCGCTGCTCCCGCACCCACTCACCAGGACGAGCGCGCTCAGGATCATGGCGGCGAGGCACCGGCCCGCGGCTCGCCCGCCCGGCCCGCGCTCCATCCGGCTAGACCGGCTGGCCGACGAAGTTGACGATCCGGTCGGGGACGAAGATGACCTTGCGCACCTCGATGGCCGCCAGGTGGCGGGCCACGCCGTCGTGCTCGCGGGCCGCCGCCTCGGCGCTCTTCGAGTCGGCGCCCGGGGCCACCTCCACCGCCCCCCGGGTGTGGCCGTTGACCTGGACGGCGATGCTGATCGACCGGCGCACGAGCAGGGTCGGATCGGCCGCCGGCCACGGCTGGTCGTGGACCGAGCCCTCGTGGCCCAGGCGCGACCAGAGATCCTCGGTGATGAACGGGCACACCGGGGCGAGCATGAGGAGCAGGGCGTCGACGGCCTCCCGGACGGCCGCCCCCCCCACCCCCTCGGCCACCGCGCCCCGCACGGTGTTCGAGAGCTCCATGAGCTTGGCGATCACCGTGTTGTACTTCGCCCGCTCGTAGTCGCGGGACACGCCGGCAATGGTGGTGTGGGTGGCCTGGCGCAGGGCCAGGATCGCTGCCTCCTCGCCGGCCTTTGGCGTCTCGGGCATCGCCTCGCCCAGCGCCGTTCGCCACACCCGGTGCAGCCACCGATGCATCCCCTCGGGCGAGACGTCGGCCCAGTCGATGTCGTCCTCGGGGGCCGAGGCGAAGAGCATGGTCCCCCGCAGGGTGTCGGCCCCCATCTGCTCGTAGACCTCCCGCGGCTCCACCAGGTTGCCCCGGGACTTCGACATGGCGCCCCCCTCGAGGATCACCTGGCCCTGGTTGAGCAGGGCCAGGAAGGGCTCGTCGGCGTCGAGATGGCCGCGGTCGCGCAGGGCCTTGACGAAGAAGCGGGCGTAGAGGAGGTGGAGGATGGCGTGCTCCACCCCGCCGGTGTACTGGTCGACCGGCAGCAGCCGCGTCGCCGTCGCGGCCGGCCAGGGCTCGGTCTCGTTCCGGGGGGAGAGGTAGCGCAGGAAGTACCAGGACGAGTCGACGAAGGTGTCCATGGTGTCGGTCTCCCGCTCGGCCGGCCCCCCGCACGCCGGGCACGTGGTGTGCTTCCACGTCGGGTGGGCGGCCAGCGGCGACCCGGCTACGTCGTAGTCGAGGTCGTCGGGGAGGAGCACCGGCAGCTGGTCGGCGGGCACGGCCACCGGGCCGCAGGCCGGGCAGTGGACGATGGGGATCGGGGCCCCCCATGACCGCTGGCGCGAGATCAGCCAGTCGCGCAGGCGGTAGTTGACCGTCGGGCGGCCCCACCCCCGGGACTCGAGGTCACCGATGATCGCCGCCTGGGCTTCGGCCACCGAGAGCCCGTCGTAGCCGTCGGAGTTGATCATCGTCCCCCCGCCGGTGTAGGCCCTGGTCATGGTCTCGGGGTCGAGCGCCTCCCCCGGACGGCCGTCCTCGCCGGCCGGGCGGACGATGGCCGTGATCGGCAGGTGGTGGGTCCGGGCGAAGTCGAAGTCCCGCTGGTCGCCGAAGGGGACGGCCATGATCGCCCCGGTCCCGTAGTCCATGAGCACGTAGTCGGCGGCGTAGGCCGGGATCTCCTGGCCGGTGAACGGGTTGACCATGTCGAAGGCCAGGCGCACCCCCCGCTTGTCCTCGCGGCTCCCCTCGAGGGTGGCCAGCCGCTCGATCTCCGGGCGGGCGCGGACCGCCTCCACGAAGTCCTCGATCTCCGGCAGGCCGGCCATCCGCTCGAGGACGAGGGGATGCTCGGGGGCGAAGACGAAGTAGGTGGCCCCGAACACGGTGTCCGGTCGGGTGGTGTAGACGGTGACCTCGTCCTCGCCGTCGGCGGTCCGAAAGACGATCTCCGCGCCCTCGGACCGTCCGATCCAGTTGCGCTGCATGACCTTGACCCGCTCCGGCCAGTCGAGGCCGTCGAGGCCCGAGATGAGCTCGTCGGCGTACCCGGTGATCCGCAAGAACCACTGGGTCAGGGCCCGGCGCACGACGATGTCCCCCGAGCGCTCGCACCGCCCCTCGACCACCTGCTCGTTGGCCAGCACGGTCTGGCAGCCCGGGCACCAGTTCACCGTCGCCTCACGGCGGTAGGCCAGGCCGGCGTGGAAGAGCTCGAGGAAGATCCACTGGGTCCACCGGTAGTACCCGGCGTCGGAGGTGTGCAGGCGCCGCGACCAGTCGAACGAGTAGCCGAGGCGGCGGATCGACGCCGCCTGCTGCTCGATGTTGGCGTAGGTCCAGACCGACGGCGCGATGCCCCGCTTCTTGGCCGCGTTCTCCGCCGGGAGGCCGAAGGCGTCCCAGCCGATCGGGTTGAGCACCCGCCGGCCGGTCATCCGCAGGTGGCGGACCAGGGCGTCGTGGATGGTGAAGATCTCCACGTGACCCATGTGGAGGTCGCCCGACGGGTAGGGGAACATGGTCAGGGCGTAGTACGGGTCCTCGCCGTCGCCGAGGTCCTCGACGGTGTAGGTCCCGTCCGCGACCCACCGCTCGGCGAGGAGCGGCTCGATCGCGGCGGGGTCGTATTCCGGGATGGGCATGGTCGGGCTGCGCTCAGACGGGACGGGGCCCGGTGGCGGCGACCGATCGGGCTCGCAGGCGCTCCCAGGCGTCGGGAATCCGGCTCAGGGCGGAGAGGATGGCGTCGAAGTTCGCCGTCACCGTGTCGCTGGCTGAGGCCACCCCCCACCCGACATCGTCGCCCAGGGTGACCCAGACGTAGGAGATGGCGGTGGCGTCGGTGCCGACGCTCAGCGTCTGCTGGGCGTAGTCGCGGACCTCGAACCCACATCCGAGCCAGTCCTCGACGGCGGCGACGAAGGCGGCGATGGTGCCGTTCCCCTCGCCGCGGATCTCCTCGGGCGGCCGATCGCCGAAGCGCACGACGGCCTCGAGGTTCCAGACGCGGCGCATCGGGTCGCTGCGGACCTGATGGCTGACCACCGTCGCCTCGCGGTGATCGTCGGCATCCTCGAGCAGCTTGAGGAGCTGCTCCTCGGAGAGGAGCCCCTCGTCCGGCTTGACGTGCTCCCCCACCGAGGCGAGGAACTCGAGCTGGAGCTTGGACGGAGCCTCCTCGTCGGCGCCCGGCGTCCGGGCGGCCAGGTGATCCCAGGCGTGGGGGATGCCGCTGACCGCGGAGAGGATGGCGTCGAAGTTGGCCTTGGCCACGTCGGTGTCCTCCCCCACCCCCCAGGCCGAGTCATCGCCGACGCTGAGCTTGACGTAGGAGATGGCCTTGGCGTCGGTCCCGTCGCTCAGCGTCTGCTGGGCGTAGTCGCGCACCTTGATCTTGATCTCGAGCAGGTCCTCGAGGGCGGTGACGAAGGCGGCGATCGTGCCGTTGCCGGTCCCCCGGACGTGGATCGGCGGTCGATCGCCGAAGCGGACCTTCGCCTCCAGGGCGGTGACGTGCTCGGTGTCGCGGGCGGCGATGTGGTGGCTGACCAGGGTGGCCTCGCGCCGCTCCATGTACTCGGCTCGGAACAGCTTGATCAGCTGCTCCGGCGACATCTCCTCCCCCGACTCGTCGACCCGCTCCTGCACCCGGCGGGTGAAGTCGATCTGCAGCAGCCGCGGGAGCTCGAGATCGTGCTCGGCCCGCATGACGTAGGCCACGCCGCCCTTGCCCGACTGCGAGTTGATGCGCACCGCGTCGTCGTAGTTGCGCCCGAGGTCCTTGGGATCGATGGGCAGGTACGGGACGTCCCAGACGGCATCCTCGGCCTGGGGCTGGGCCCGCATGGCCTGCATGGCCTTGTGGATGGCGTCCTGGTGGGAGCCGGAGAAGGCGGTGTAGACGAGGTCGCCGACGTAGGGATGGCGTTCGTGGACGGGCAGCCGGTTGCAGTGCTCGACGTCCTTGCGGATGGCGTTGATCCGCGAGAAGTCGAGCTCCGGGTCGACCCCCTGGGTCATCATGTTCAGGGCGAGGGTGACGAGGTCGACGTTCCCGGTCCGCTCGCCGTTTCCGAACAGGGTTCCCTCGACCCGGTCGGCCCCGGCCATGAGGGCGAGCTCGGTCGCCGCCACCGCGGTGCCCCGATCGTTGTGGGGATGGAGGCTGAGGACGATCGAGTCGCGGCGGGAGACGTGGCGGGCGAACCACTCGATCACGTCCGCGTAGAGGTTCGGGGTCGAGAGCTCGACGGTGGCCGGGAGGTTGACGATGAGCTTGCGCGCGGGCGTCGGCTCGAACACGTCCATCACCGCCTCGCAGATCTCGAGGGCGAAGTCGGGCTCGGTGGCGGTGAAGCTCTCCGGGCTGTACTCGAAGCGGATGTCCTGGTCGGGTCGCCCCTCGGCCAGCTCGCGGCAGCGCTTGGCCCCCTCGACCGCGAGGTCGCGGATCCCGGCCCGATCCATGCGGAAGACCACCCGGCGCTGGGTCTCCGAGGTCGAGTTGTACATGTGGACGATGGCCCGGGGCAGGCCGTCCAGGCTCTCGAAGGTCCGCTCGATCAGCTCGCGGCGGGCCTGGGTGAGAACCATGATGGTGACGGCGTCGGGGACGAGGTCCTCGGTGACGAGCAGGCGCATGAAGTCGAACTCGGCCTTGGCCGCCGACGGGAAACCGACCTCGATCTGCTTGAGGCCGACGTCGTGGGCGAGCAGGTTGAACATCCGGCGCTTGCGCCTCACGTCCATCGGCGGGTCGAGGGCCTGGTTGCCGTCGCGAAGGTCGACGCTGGCCCAGATCGGTGCGGCAGTGATGCGCCGGTCGGGCCACGTGCGGTCGGAGAGCTCGATCCGCGGATAGGGCCTGTACTTGTGGAACGGCATCGTCATGGTCGGATCCCTTCGCTGGCTCGGGTGTCAGCCCCGGCGGGCGGTCGAGGACCGAGCCCGGGCCGGGCGATCGGTCAGCCGACGCCGCCGGGCGTCGCAGGTGAATGCACTGCCAGACGCAGACCCCAGCCCGTGAGATCGAAGTCGGCCGCATATCGGTCCCGGCCTGCTCGCTGCTCCGTCTCCTCTGCTGGGTTTGCGGCTGCTGCGGCCGCCACGCGTTATTCCCCCCGAGGGGGGAGGAGGAGAAGGCGGAGGGACAGCGCGGACGTCACGGGCCGGAGATCATAGCAGCGTGCCGCGGGTCCAACCAGCCTCCCCTCGCCGGCTCCCCGGGATGTTCGCGGGGCGCGGCCGGCGCCGGCCGCCGCTATGGTGCGCACGTGAGCGACGGCGTGCCCGGAGACCGGGACGGCACCGCGGCCTGGCACCGCCGGCTGCATCACACTGGCCGCGACGAACTGAGCCAGGACACCGCCCAGTCCCCGGGAATGAGCCGCTACGAGGCCATCTCGGGCCGGCGCAACGGGGCGCGGAAGATCTGGATGGGCGAGAGCCACGTCGGCCCCGGCATGGTCTCGGCCGACCATCATCACGGCGAGGCCGAGACCGGCATCTACGTGGTCAGCGGCCATCCCGTCTTCGTCTTCCTCGACGGAGACCTCGAGCGCCGAGTGCAGGCAGGGCCCGGCGACTACATGTACGTACCGCCATACGTCCCCCATCGCGAGGAGAATCCCTCGCTCGACGAGGAGGCGGTGGTCGTCCTCGCCCGCACCACCCAGGAGGGCATCGTCGTCAACCTCCCGAGCCTCCGCGCCGCCGTGCCCGAGCTTGACCGGATGATCGACGAGGGCTCGGCCGGGGAGGCCGGCTGAGGGAGGTGGCGGTCTCCCGGCTTAGGTCGGCACCGCCGGGTTACTGCTTGGTGTGTCGGACCCGAGCCGGGGTGATGAGGAACTTGACTCGCTTCTCGCCCGGCTGGCGGTAGGGGTAGGTGTCCTGGCCCAGGTACTTTCTGGCCAGGCGATTGATGTGATCGTCGGCACCCTCGGTCGTGGCCCGGGCCTCGCCGCGGATCTCCACGTACTCGTAGGGGTTGGACGGATCGAAGACGAGCAGGGTGACCCCGGGGTCGCGCTCGAGGTTGGCCGGCCACACCCGACCGACGGCGCTATTGACCGCGACCGCGCCGTCCTCGACGTCGAGCCAGATGACGGCGCTGTGGATCGAGCCGTCGGCGTTGGCGGTGGAGATCACCGCGCAGTACGGCTGCTCAAGAAGCGCCCTGACCTCTGGATCGCCGATGGCGGCCACGGGCGGCGATTCTACCGGGCAGGGCGACGCGGCGCCGGTGTGACCGGGGCGTCCCGGGCCGCGGGCGCGACCGGTGCCGCCGGTGGCGGGCGACCCCGAACGGACCGGAGCGGGCCGGCTGTGAGACTGGGCCGGTGAAGCCGAGAGCGAAGGAGCGGTCGCGGTCGGTGGTCGAGCTTGGCGGCCTGCTCGCGGTGGCGCTGGTCCTGCTCCTCGGCGACACCGGGGCCCAGCGCGGTCCGCTCATCCTGGCGCCGGTGCTCGGTCCGGCGAGGATGGTGGCGCCCGGCCTCCTCGGCTTCAACGGCGAGGCGGTCACCGGTGGGCGCGCAGTCTGGTCGGACCCCGGGTTCGTCGGCGCGGTCGCCGCGCTGCGGCCCGCGGTCCTGCGCGTCTTCGGCGGGGCTCCGGCCAACTACTGGGACTGGCGAGCGGGTACCTTCGTCGCCGCGTCGCTCCTCCCGCCACACGTCCGGGCCGTCCGTGCCCAGGCCCGCGTGAGGCTGGCCGACTGGGCCCGGATCATTCGGGCCACGGGGGCCATCCCGGTATTCGATCTCAACCTCCTGACCAGCGACCTCGCCTCCCAACTGGCCATGCTCGGCGCCGCTCGCCGGCTCGGGATGCCGATCACCGAGGTAGAGCTCGGAAACGAGCTCTACCTACCCCAGTACGCCGGCCGGTTTCCCGACGGTGGCGCCTACGGGCGCGTGGCCACCAGGTGGATCCACGCCATCGCCCGCCGCTTCCCCGGGGTCCGGGCGGCCGCCGACGCGTTTCCCGGGAGCGACACAAACACCGGGCGGACCGACGCCCGCGAGCGCGCGTGGAACGTCCGGCTGCTGCGAGCCCTCCGCGGAGCCGCCGCGCTCAGCTTCCACGCCTACTTCAGCTCGGGCCTTGCCGCGGGCGCCACCGCGGCCTCGGCACCGAGTGCCCGTGTGGTGCTGCGCGCCGCCGCTCGCCGGTGGGCGGCGCTGTCGCCGGTGATC
>JAXDHJ010000086.1:0-3027 GCA_034664565.1 Solirubrobacteraceae bacterium | reverse complement strand
GCGGCGCCGGTCGACGTGGTGTGGGAGGCCGTGCGCTCCAAGGACACGATCCGCCAGTGGATGGGGTGGGACTACGACGGCCTGGACGGCGAGATCGACCTGATCTTCTTCACCGGGACGGTGGAGGACGCCTCCACACGCACGCTGACGCTGCACGGCGGCGACGAGTTCAGGCTCGAACGGCGTGACGAGGGCACTGCGGTCACGCTCATTCGCGCTCCCCGCGGTCTGAACCCGGACCTCGACGCCTACTACGACGACATCACGGAAGGCTGGATCACCTTCGTGCACCAGCTGAAGTTCCCCGTCGAGCGCCATGCCCGCGCCGTTCGCCACACGGTGGCGTTCGTCGGCGGCAACGAGAACGCGGTGCAGCTCACCGACGCACTCGACCTCGGCGACGTCGCCGCGGGCACCCCGTTCCGGATGCGGCTGCTCGGCGAGGACGTCGCAGGCGACCTGTGGTTCCGCTCCGATCACCAGCTGGGCATCACCGTTGATGCCTGGGGGGACGGTCTTCTCATCGTGTCCAGTGCGGACCCGACGCCCGGCAAGCCGCAGGGCTCGGCCATGGCGATCATGAGCACCTACGGCCTCGACGACGCCCACCTGGCCGACCTCGAGTCGCGCTGGCGGCGCTGGTGGACGGAGCATTTCCCGGCGCCTGGGAATGGAGCCGGGTAGCGGGGCCCACTTCTCCCGGAGACAGATCCGGCCCCGAGCTCACTCGTCCTCGGTGCGATACCCCAGGTTCGGCGAGAGCCATTTCTCGGCCTCCGCGACGGTCCAGCCCTTCCGGCGGGCGTAGTCCTCGACCTGGTCGCGACCGAGCCGCCCCAGCACGAAGTAACGCGACTGCGGGTGGGAGAAGTACAGGCCGCTCACCGCCGCACCCGGCCACATGGCCATGCTCTCGGTCAGCTGGATCCCGGTGCGCGCCTCGACGTCGAGCAGCTCCCAGATCGTCTGCTTCTCGGTGTGCTCGGGGCACGCGGGATACCCCGGCGCGGGCCGGATCCCGGCGTACTTCTCGCCGATCAGCGCCTCGTTGTCGAGGTGCTCGTCGGGCGCGTAGGCCCAGAACTCCTTGCGCACCCGCTCGTGCAGCCGCTCCGCGAAGGCCTCGGCGAGCCGGTCGGCGAGTGACTCGAGCAGGATCGCGCTGTAGTCGTCGTTGGCCTTCCGGAAGGCCGCCGTCCGGTCCGCCGCATCCAGTCCGGCCGTCACCGCGAAGGCGCCGACGTAGTCCCGCAGCCCGGTCGCCCTCGGTGCGATGAAGTCGGCCAGCGATTTGCGGGCCGAGCCCTCGCGTCCCTCGGTCTGCTGCCGGAGCTGGTGCAGCGTGGTGAGGACGGCACGGCGCGACTCGTCGGTGTAGACCTCGATGTCGTCGCCGTCCACCTGGTTGGCGGGGAACAGGCCGAACACACCGCTGGCCCGCAGCCACCTCTCCTCGACGACACGGTCGAGCATCTCCTGGGCGTCCTCGTAGAGCCGGCGGGCCGCCTCACCGCTCGCGGGGTTGTGCAGGAGATCGGGGAACCGGCCCCGCATCTCCCAGGCGCTGAAGAACGGCTGCCAGTCGATGTAGCGCCGGAGCTCCGCGAGCGGGTAGTCGGCGAAGTTGCGCACGAACTGCTTCGCCACGTGGTGCACGTGGTCGCAGGCCGGGCCGGCGCACACGTCCATCGCCTGCTGCAGCAGCATCCGCGGCCGCGGGGGGTGGTAGGAGCTCCAGTCGATCGGCGGGGCCGCGGCGCGGGCGGCGTCGATCGAGAGCAGCTTCCGGGTGTCCTGGCGGGCGGCGTGCCGCTCGCGCAGCGCCGCGTAGTCGGCATCGGTCTCGGCGAGCAGTTTCGGACGCTGCTCGTCCGACAGCAGCGCCGCCACCACCGGTACCGACCGGGACGCGTCCTTCACCCAGATGACCGGCCCGTGGTACTTCTGCGCCACCTTCACCGCGGTGTGGGCGCGCGAGGTCGTGGCCCCGCCGATCAGCAGCGGGATGTCGAAGCCCTGCCGCTCCATCTCCGAGGCCAGGTTCACCATCTCGTCCAGGGACGGCGTGATGAGGCCGGAGAGGCCGATGACGTCGGCGCCCTCGGCCTTGGCGGCGTCCAGGATCTTCTGGGCCGGCACCATGACGCCGAGATCGACGACCGAGTAGTTGTTGCACTGCAGGACGACGCCCACGATGTTCTTGCCGATGTCGTGCACATCGCCCTTCACGGTGGCCATGACGACCTTGCCGTTGGTGCGCTCGACGTCGCCGGGCTGCTTCTCCGCCTCGATGAAGGGGATCAGGTAGGCGACCGCCTTCTTCATCACACGGGCCGATTTCACCACCTGCGGCAGGAACATCTTCCCGGCGCCGAACAGGTCGCCGACCACGTTCATGCCGTCCATGAGCGGGCCCTCGATCACCTCGATCGGCCGGCCGCCGCGGGCGCTGATCTCCGCCCGCAGCTCCTCGGTGTCGCTCTCGGCGAACTCGTCGATGCCCTTGACGAGCGCGTGCGTGATCCGCTCGTCGACCGGCAGCGAGCGCCACTCCTCGGAGGCGACCTCCTTCACCGACCCGTCGCCGGCGAAGTCGGCGGCGATCTCCAGCAGCCGCTCGGTGCTGTCGGGCCTGCGGTTGAGGATCACGTCCTCGATCCGCTCACGCAGCAGCGCGGGCAACTCGTCGTAGACCTCGAGGGCACCGGCGTTGACGATCCCCATGTCCATGCCGGCGGCGATCGCGTGGAACAGGAAGACGGCGTGGATGGCCTCGCGCACCGGGTTGTTGCCGCGGAAGGAGAACGAGACGTTCGAGACGCCGCCGGAGACCAGGGCGCCGGGCAGGTTCTGCTTGATCCAGCGCGTGGCCTCGATGAAGTCCAGCCCGTAGTTGGCGTGCTCCTCGATGCCCGTGGCGACGGCGAAGATGTTGGGATCGAAGATGATGTCCTCGGACGGTAAGCCGACCTGCTCCACGAGGATGTCGTAGGCCCGCCGGCAGATCTGCGTGCGCCGCTCGAGCGT
>JAXDHJ010000085.1:0-40807 GCA_034664565.1 Solirubrobacteraceae bacterium | reverse complement strand
ACCGAGCCGTCGGTGAAGATGCGCCGGATCGAGTCGGTGAGGAGCTCGGCGAGGGGGAGGACGACCACGTTGGCCGGGGCTTCCCGGCGGGCGGGGATGCTGTCGGTGACGACGATCTGCTCGAAGGGGAGGGGGGCGAGCTTGGCCAGGGCGTCGCCGGAGAAGACGGCGTGGGTGGCGGCGGCGAAGAGCCGCTTGGCGCCGCCGTCGAGGAGGGCCTGGGCGGCGGCGCTGAGGGTGCCGGCGGTGTCGATGATGTCGTCGACCACCACCGCCGTCTTGCCCCGGACGTCGCCGATCAGGTAGCCGATGTCGGCTTGACGGCGGTCGGGGCGCTCCTTGCTGAGGATGGCCAGGTCGGCGCCGATCTTCTCGGCGAACTTCTGGTTGAGCTTGGCCCGCCCGACGTCCGGGGCCACCACCACGAGATCGGGGAGGCGGAGGTCGGCGAAGTACTGGGTGAGGATGAAGTGGGCGGTCATGTGGTCGACCGGCTTGTTGAAGAACCCCTGGACCTGGCCGGCGTGGAGGTCCATGGTGAGGATGCGGTCGGCGCCGGCCGCCTCGAGCATGTGGGCGACCAGGCGGGCGCTGATCGGCTCGCGGGGGGCCGACTTCTTGTCCTGGCGGGAGTAGGCGAACCACGGGGTCACGGCGATCACCCGGTGGGCGGAGGCCCCGACGGCGGCATCGATCATCACCAGCAGCTCCATCAGGGAGTCGTTGGCGCTGATCCCGGTCTCGGGGTTGGCACAGGTGGGCTGGACGATGTAGACGTCGGCCCCGCGGATCGACTCGCCGTAGCGGCAGTAGACCTCGCCGTTGGCGAACGTCGTCAGGGTGATGGGGCCGAGATCGACGCCGAGCTTGCCGGCGATGCTGTGGGCCAGGGCGGGGTTGGCCCGGCCGGAGAAGAGCATGAGGCGCTTGTCGTAGTCGATCGGCAGGCTGGTTTCAGCCGTCCGCGGCTCGAGCACGCTCATTGAGGCCGCCAGTCTACGCCGCCGACCCGCCGGAACGGCGACCGTCGTAGTCGGCGATGTTCCGCTGGCGCGAGCGCCCGACGGCCAGCGCCCCGGGCGGCACCGCCTCGGTCACCACCGATCCGGCGGCGGTCCAGGCGTCGTCGCCGACGGTCACCGGCGCCACGTAGGCGGTGTCGACGCCCCCGTGCACCCGGGCGCCGATCCGGGTCCGGTGCTTGAGCCGGCCGTCGTAGTTGGCGGTGATCGAGCCGGCCCCGAGGTTGGCCGCCTCACCGACGTCGGCGTCGCCGATGTAGGAGAGGTGGGGGACCTTGGCGCCCGCACCGATGTCGGAGTTCTTGATCTCCACGAAGGTCCCCGCCCGGGCCCCCTCGCGCAGGAGGGCGCCGGGGCGCAGGTAGGCGAAGGGCCCGGCGCTGGCCCCGGCCCGGAGCTCGCAGTCCTCGAGGTGGGAGTGGACCACCCGGGTGCGGTCACCGAGGCGGGAGTCGATCACCGTGCTGTGCGGGCCGATGGTCGCCTCGGCGCCGATCCGGGTCGTCCCTCGCAGCTGGGTGCACGGCTCGATCGTCGTGTCCGGGCCGATCTCCACCCCGAAGTCGATGGTGGTGGTCGCCGGCTGGAGGATGGTCACCCCGGCGAGCATGTGGCGCTCGTGGATGCGGCGCTGGGCCTCGGCGTGGACGGCGGCGAGGCCGGCCCGGTCGTTGACCCCGAGCAGGAGGGCGGTGTCGCTGACCGGGCGGGCGGCCACCCGGTGGCCGGCGGCGGTGAGCAGGGGCAGGACGTCGGGCAGGTAGTACTCGCCCTGGGCGTTCTCGGCCTTCAGCCCGTCGAGGGCCTGGGCCAGGGCCGGGCCCTCGAAGGCGAAGATCCCGGTGTTGACCTCGTGGATGGCGAGCTCGGCGGCCGAGGCGTCGCCGGGGCGCCGGGTCTCGACCACCCGCTCGACGTCGCCCGCCTCGTCGCGCACCACGCGCCCGTAGCCGGAGGGGTCGGCCAGGACCACGGTGGCCATGGTCGCGGCGGCGCCGCTGGCGGCGTGGGCGGCGGCCAGCTCGCCGATGAGCTCGGCGGTTATGAGGGGTACGTCGCCGGCGAGCACGAGCACGGCACCGGCCGGATCGATGGCCTCCACGGCCGCCCGCACGGCATCCCCGGTGCCCCGGGGCTCGGCCTGGACGGCGATGACGACGTCGTCCCCGAGACGCCCGTCGAGCTCGCCGCCGGGGCCGGCGACGACGACGATCCTCCCGGCGCCGGCCTCCCGGGCGGCGGCGATCGACCAGGCGATGAGGGGGCGTCCGCAGAGATCGTGGAGCACCTTGGGGAGCTTCGAGCGCATCCGGGTGCCGTGCCCGGCGGCGAGGATGACGACGGTGGGTGGGGACACGCGAGCAGCGTAAGGCAACATCGGCGGCCGCGTCCGGCTCGGGCTCGAACGCGGGCTTAGAATCGACGGGCACCCGTTGTTGGGGGGTCGTCTAATGGCAAGACTCCGGCCTTTGGCGCCGGCTATCGGGGTTCGAGTCCCTGCCCCCCAGTCGCTCCCCGAGCCCGGCCGGCGGGTCGGGCGCAGGCACGGGAGGCGCCGGCCCACGGTCAGTCGAGGTGGAGGCCGGGGGCCGCCCCCGGCCGGGCGCGACTCAGATCAGGCGGGCGTGCTGGAGCTCGTGGCGGACGCGGGCCGCCTCGACACCGACCTCGTAGGCGTGGCGCTCTAGATCGGACAGGTGCTCGACCGCGCGGCGGACGCGGGCGTCGCCGGCCGAGGAGAGACCGAGCAGGCGCTCCCGCTGGCGGCGGGCGCCGACGGCGAGATCGGCCAGGGCGGTGAGCAGCTCGGCGAACTCGTCGGCGGCGGCCTCCTGCTCGCGGCTGGCCACGAGGTCGTTGATCGGGGTGACGATCACCGACGCCAGGGCTCTGGTGTTCGAGTCGTTGCTGGGCACGGCTCGGTGGATGGTGGCAGTTGGCTCGGTCATTCCCTGTTGATACGCCGGGACCCCCCCGAGGGTTGCGCTCGGGAGGCGGAGCGCAACATAGCCTCAATAATCGCCGCCACCGCCGGACGGTCCTCGGGACCGCGGCTGGCGTAGACCCAGCCGACCCGCCCGCCGGGGTCGACGACCACGTCCCCACCGAGCTGGAGGGTGTCCTGGCGGGGGAGCGGGGCCGGCCGGCGGCCGCGGGCGAGGAGGCGGAGGTGGTGGGTCACCGAGCGCGGATCGAGCCAGACCCGGGCCAGGGAGGCGCGTCCGAACCCGAAGGCGGCGTAGAGCAGCCGGTCGGGGTCCCCGAGCAGGGGGGCCCCCGGCCGGTCGAGGTCACGCTCGAAGGCGGCGAGGAGGGGTGGGTCGGCGAAGGTGACGACGATCGCCGGGACTCCGGCTTCGGCCACCTCGACGAGGTGCTGGCGGCAGGAGAGTCAGCCGAGGTGGCGCAGGAAGATGAGCAGGACGGCCTCGCCGCGGAAGGCGGCGAGAGTGGTGGTCTGCCCGCGGGCGTCGATCAGCGGGGTGAGGGGCACGGGATCACCGACCCCGACCGGCGGGGCGCCCGGGTCGGTCACGGCAGCTTGGCCCCGCCCCGGGCCGGCACCCTCCCGGCCCCGGCGCCGACCTCGCTGGCCGGGCCGCGGGTGGAGGCGATTCCCAGGACGCGGCGGGCCTTGAGCCCGAGGCTGAGCTTCTCGCGGCCGTCGCTCGAGCCGACGTCGAGGCCCGAGAGCTCGCGGACCCGCTCGAGCCGGTAGCGGACGGTGTGGCGGTGGGTGAACAGTCGCTGGGCGGTGCCGGCGACGTTGCCGTCGGCCTCGAGGAAGGCCTCGACGGTGCTGACGAGATCGGTCTCGTACTGCTCGTCGTAGGCGACCAGGGGCTCGACGGTCTCGGCGTAGAAGCGCTGGAGCTCGGCCGGGTTCTCGCTCATGGCGCTGAGGAGCAGGCGGTAGGCGCCGGTCTCCTCGAAGGCGAGGACCATGTGCTCGCCGTCGCCGTCGGCCACGTTGGCCGCGAGCCGGGCCTCGTCGGCGGCCCGCGCCAGGTCGAGGGGGTCGGCGGCCACCCGGCTGCGACCGAGGGCGAAGGTGAAGCCGGGGAGGCTGGCCTGGAGCTCGCGCAGCACGCCGTCGACCGCCCGTTGGGCGGCCGGCTCGTCCGGGCCGGCGATGAGCACCACCACCTCGGCCCCGGCCCGGGAATCGCGGTGGGAGAGGAGAGCGACGGCGGCGGGAGCGGTGCCACGGGCCCCGCGCTCGGCGACCTGGCGCACCCGGGTCCGCCAGCCCTCCTCGGCCGGGACCTGGGGCCGGGCGTGGGCGACGAGGATCGAGCCGCCGCGCTCGACATGGGTCATGCCGATCTCGTGGGCGCGGGCCAGGAGGGCCTCCCGGTCGACGAGCTGGCGGTCGAGGATGGCGCGCAGGAAGGCGGCGGCGGCGGCCTCGGTGGCGCGGTCGGGAGCCTGGACCCGTTCGACCTCCGAGGCGATGAGGGTGGTGACCAGGCGCAGGAGGGCGCTGCCCGGCTGGGAGCGCAGGCGCAGGTGCAGGCGCCCGACCGGGGAGTCGGCAACCCGCAGCTCCGTGGTCTCGACGTCGCGCCCGTCGCCGAGCAGCGACCGCTCGTCGGCCGGGGAGCGGGCGGCCACGGCGAGGATGTGCCCGGCGCGGTCGAGCACGGCCAGGCTGGCGTCGAGGGCCCGGGCGGCGGCCCGGACGACCTCGGGCAGGCCGGCGCCCGACTCGACCGCCTCGGTGATGGCATCGAGGGCGTCGAGGTCCACGGCGGTGGATATCGCGGTCACCGGGTGCGCCCGCTTCGATGATCGGCGGGGTGCGGTCTCCGCGGGGCGCCCACCGCTAGGCGGCGAAGCGGTCGTAGAGCCAGAGCACGCCGGCGGCGCCGGCCAGGCCGAGGCCGAGGAGGGCGGCCAGGACGTAGAGGGAGAGGAAGCTGGCGGCCATCCGCTGCCACAGCCGGCTGTAGGAGGCCCAGGCGGGGACGAGGATCAGGCCGACGAAGGCGATGAGGCCGAGGACCCCGCAGCAGGCACCGACGATGTAGATGGTGGTGGTATTGCTCATGACTCGCCAGCCCGATTGTGACGCACGCCGCCCGGGAAGGGAAATGCCGCCAGCGGGGCGGGATCACGTCCGGCGAGGGCCCGCGCGGCCTCCCGAGCCCCGGCCGGGGTGGCGAAGAGCCCGATCACCGTCGGCCCCGACCCGCTGACCATCGCGGTATGGGCCCCCAGACGCCGAGCCAGCTCGAGTGCCGGGTCGATCGACGGCGCGAGCGAGCGGGCCGCCGGCTCGAGGTCGTTGACGTACTCCGGACGGCCGAGGGGATCGACGGCGGCCAGCTCGCCGGCGTCGCGCCCGAGGCCCAGCCGGTCGGCCTCGGCGTAGACGGCGGCGGTGCTCAGGCCGGCCCGGGAGGGAAGGACGAGGACGCCGAAGGGGTCGGGGTCGGGCAGGCGCACCACTCGCTCCCCGGCCCCCCGGGCCAGCACCCGCCCGGGTCGCAGCTGGCCGGGCACGTCGGCGCCGAGGCCGGCGGCGAGCTCGAGCTCGAGCTCGAGGTCGGCGATCCCCGCCCGGGCGAAGATCAGCCGGAGGGTGGCGGCGGCGTCGCCCGAGCCGCCGCCCATCCCCGCGGCCACCGGCACGTGCTTCTCGATCTCGAGCAGCTGCCCCGGCCCGTCCCAGCCGGTGGCCCGCCGGAACGCGGCGAGGGCGGCGGCGCAGAGGTTGGGGCCCTCGACTCCGGGACAGCGAACCTCGTCGGGGGGATCCCCGGTGGCAGGGTCGCGGTCGCGGAGGGTCAGCCGGTCGGCGAGGGTCAGGGACTGCATGATCGAGACCAGCTCGTGGCGGCCGTCCGGCCGGGTGGGGCCGAGATAGAGGCAGAGGTTGATCTTGGCCGGGGCGAGCTCGGTTCGGGGGGCGCCCACGGCTCAGACCAGCCTTCGCAGGGCGGCGAACTCGTCGGGGCTCAGGCGCTCGGCCCGCACGTCGGGGGGATGCCCGATCTCGCGCAGGGCGGCCCGGACGCCGTCGACGTCGGCGCCGGTGCTCAGAGCGAGGGAGCGGGCGAGGGCCTTTCGCCGGTGGGCGAACGCCCCGCCGACCAGCGCCCGCAGGTCGGGCTCCGGGGCCGGGGCCCGGCGGCGCAGGCCGACGAGCACGGAGTCGACGTTGGGCACGGGATGGAAGACGGTGCGGGAGACCCGGCGCAGCACGCGCACCTCGCAGGCGAGCTGGGCCAGGACCGAGGGGATGCCGTAGACCCCGCTGCCCGGCCGGGCGGCCAGCCGCTCGCCGACCTCGCGCTGGACCATGACCACCCAGACCCGGGCGCCGGGAAGCTCGACGATGGTCCGGAGGATCAACCCGGCGGCGATGTTGTAGGGGAGGTTGGCGATGACCTTCTCGACCGGCGGGTCAAGCGTGGCCAGGTCGAGAGTCATGGCGTCGGCGAGGTGGAGGGTGGCGTTGGCGAACGGGTCGAGGGCGTCGCGCAGGGCGGGCTCGAGGCGGCGGTCGAGCTCGACGACGTGGACATGGCGGGCCCGGGCGGCGAGATGCTCGGAGAGGACGCCGAGCCCGCCGCCGACCTCGAGCACGACATCGTCGCCGGCGAGGTCGGCGGCCCGCTCGATCACCCCGAGGATGTTCGAATCGATGAGGAAGTTCTGGCCGAGCTCCCGCCGCGGGCGCACGGCGAACTGCTCGAGCCGGCGCAGGCTGGCCTGACGGGGCTCTACCACCCGAAGAGCTCGGCCGCGCAGCGTTCGACCTCGGACTCGAGCTGGGCGTAGGACACCCCGCGCCGGGCAGCCAGGAAACGGGCGGTGTGGATCACCCCGGCCGGCTGGTTGGGCCGCCCGCGGCGGGGGACGGGCGAGAGGAAGGGGGCGTCGGTCTCCACCAGCAGGCGCTCGGGGGGGACGAGCTCGGCCGCCGCCGCCAGGTCGGCCGCCCGGGGGAAGGTGACGTTGCCGGCGAAGGAGATCCACCAGCCCTCCTCCAGGCACTCGGGGAGGCGGTCGGCCATCGAGAAGCAGTGGAGGATGACCCGCAGCCCGCCGGCCCGGTCGCGCAGCACGGCCAGGGTGTCCTCGTCGGCCTCGCGGGTGTGGATGACCAGCGGCTTCCCGAGCTCGCGGGCCAGATCGATCTGCTCGATGAACGCCCGCCGCTGATCCTGGGGTGATGCGGAGCGGTGGTGGTAGTCGAAGCCGGTCTCGCCGATGGCCACGCATCGGGGGTCGGCCGCGTATCGGCGTAGGCGGTCGACGTCGAAGCCGGCGGCGTTGTTGGGGTGGCGGCCGATGGCGGCGAACACCCCGGGGTGGGCCCCGGCGGCCTCGAGGGCGGCCGGGCAGGAGTCGTCGTCGATGGCCACGGTGAGGATGCGGGTGACGCCGGCGGCGGCGGCGGCCTCGACGAGCTCGGCGGCGGGCGGCTCGCACAGGTGCAGGTGGGTGTGGCTGTCGATCACCCCGGTCACCGGCCCCGCCGCGTCGAGCCCCGCGGTGGGCGGGCGGCGGCGAGCCACGCGGCGGGCACGGGCCTGGTCATGGCCTCAGGGTATTCCTCCGTCCCCCGCCCCCCGAGCCGGGTGGGACGGATCGGCCTCATACAATCCGGCGCCGATGACCCGCCACCTGATCACCAGCGCCCTGCCCTACATCAACGGGGTCAAGCATCTCGGCAACCTGGTGGGATCGATGCTGCCGGCCGATGTCCACGCCCGCTTCCTGCGGGCGCGGGGCGAGGAGGTCCTCTACGTCTGCGCCACCGACGAGCACGGCACGCCGGCCGAGCTGGCGGCGGCCGAGGCCGGACTCGAGGTCGCCGAGTACTGCCGCGAGCAGCACGAGGTCCAGGCCCGGATCGCCGACCAGTTCGGCCTCTCCTTCGACGTGTTCGGGCGGAGCTCGTCGGCCCAGAACCGTGAGCTGACCCAGCAGTTCGGACGGCGTCTGGACGAGCAGGGGCTGATCGAGGAGCGCACGACCCACCAGATGTTCTCCCTGGCCGACGGCCGCTTCCTGCCCGACCGCTACATCATCGGCACCTGTCCCCACTGCGGCTACGACCGGGCCCGGGGTGATCAGTGTGAGAACTGCAGCCGCCTGCTCGATCCGACTCAGCTCATCGACCCGCGATCGGCGATCTCGGGGAGCCGCGACCTCGAGGTGCGCGAGAGCCGCCACCTCTTCCTCCTCCAGTCCAAGCTCGCCGGCCCGCTGCGGACGTGGCTCGAGGCCAAGGACGACTGGCCGCTGCTGGCGCGCTCGATCGGCCTCAAGTGGCTCGACGAGGGGCTCGAGGACCGCAGCATCACCCGCGACCTGAAGTGGGGCGTCCCGGTCGACCGGCCGGGCTTCGAGGACAAGGTGTACTACGTCTGGTTCGACGCCCCGCTCGAGTACATCGGCGCCACCCGCGAGTGGGCCGACGCGCGGGGCGATCCGGACGCCTGGCGGGCCTGGTGGTACGAGGCCGAGGACGTGCGCTACGTGCAGTTCATGGCCAAGGACAACGTCCCCTTCCACACCATCGGCTTCCCGTCGATGATCCTCGGCTCGGCCGAGCCGTGGAAGCTGGTGGACTACCTCAAGGCGTTCAACTGGCTGACCTACTACGGCGGCAAGTTCTCCACCAGCCGGGGCGTGGGGGTGTTCATGGACGACGCCGTCGAGCTCCTGGCGCCCGACTACTGGCGCTACTACCTGATCGCCAACGCGCCGGAGTCCGACGACACGAGCTTCTCCTGGGAGACGTTCGCGGTGGCGGTGAACAAGGACCTCGCCGACACCTTCGGCAACTTCGTCAACCGATCGCTGACCCTCTCGCGACGGCGCTTCGGCGCCGAGGTGCCGGGGGGTGGGACGCCGGGAGAGGAGGAGGCGCTCCTGGCCGCCGACATCGACGCGGGGATCCGCGAGTACGGCGAGCGGATGGAGGATCTCGAGTTCCGCAAGGCGGCGTCCCGGCTGCGCGCCATGTGGAGCCGGGGCAACGCGTACTTCGACCGCAAGCAGCCGTGGGCGATGGTCAAGACCGATCCCGAGGACGCGGCGCTGACGCTGCGCACGGCGATCAACCTGATCGCGGTGTTCGCCCGCCTGAGCGCCCCGGTGATGCCCTTCACCGCCGAGACCGTCCTCGACGCCCTGGGCGTGGACGCGGCGGAGCGCGGCTGGCCGACGAGCTTCGACCCCGAGGCCCTCCCTCCGGGACACGCCTTCTCGATCCCCGCCGTGCTCTTCCGCAAGCTGAGCGACGCGGACATCGTCGCCTGGCGCGAGCGCTTCGGCGACGTGCCGGTCACCGACTGACCCCTCGCCACGCCGTGAGCGTGGCTCGGGAGCGAGCCGCCCCGAGCCGGTGTGCCCCCGGTCGGGCTTCGGAGCGGGTCACTGGGGATCGGACCCCGTCTGGGTCACGCCCCGATAGAGCCGGTTGGCGGAAACCCCGGTCAACCGGGAGACGACGGTCGAGGCGGGCCGTTTCCTGGCTCCGGCGGCGACAAGCTCGCGCACCGCCGCGAGCGCCACGGCCTCCTCGGTCTCCCGGGGGCCGGCGGCGCCGATGACCAGCGCCACCTCGCCCCGGGGGTCCTCCGCCGCGTAGTGGGCGGCGAGCTCGGCCGCGCTCCCCCGGCGGACCTCCTCGTGGACCTTGGTCAGCTCGCGACACACCGCCACCGGCCGGGTGGGGTCGATCCCGGCGAGCAGGGCCAGCGACTTGGCGGTGCGCTTGGGCGACTCGAAGGCGACCAGGGTCTCGCTGTTGCTACGCAGCATCGTCTCGAGCTCGCCCCGCTTGCGGGGCAGGAAGCCGGAGAAGCGCCAGTGTCCGGCGGGCAGGCCGGAGGCGACCAGGGCGGCGAGCACCGCGCTCGGCCCGGGGAGCACCTCGACGGCGAGGCCGGCGGCCACGCAGGCCTGGACGAGGAGGAACCCGGGGTCGGAGATCAGCGGCATGCCGGCGTCGGAGACGAGGGCGACCACGCTGCCCGTCCGCATCCGCTCGACCAGCTCCAGCGCCCGCTCACGCTCGTTGTGCTCGCGGTAGCTGACCAGCTTTCCCCGTACTCCGTAGCGGTCGAGCAGCACCCGGGTGCGCCGCGTGTCCTCGCAGGCCACGATGTCGGCCTCGCGCAGGCTGGAGAGCACCCGGAGGGTGACGTCCTCCAGGTAGCCGATCGGGGTCGGGCAGACGACGAGGCGTCCCTTCACGCGGCCCTCCGGTCGATCGCGTCGTAGGCGAGCACGGCGCCACCGAGCATGCCGGACTCCGGGCCGAAGTGCGCCGCGGCGATGCGCACGTGTCCGCCGGGCAGGCGCAGCGCCCGCTCGGCGACCACCGCCCGGGCCGGACCGAGGAGCATCTCCCCGGCGGCGATCACCCCACCGCCGACGACGATCACATCCGGGTTGAAGATGTTGACCAGGCTGACCAGGCCGAGGCCCAGCCAGCGCCCGACCTCAGCGAGCAGGCCGGCGGCGGTCGGGTCGCCGCCGGCGGCGAGCTCGCTGACCAGGGGCCCGTCGATCTCCCGTCCACTGGCCAGTGCTCGTCCGAGACCGCAGCCGGGATCCTCGGCCGCCGCCCGGCGGGCCTCGCGGACCAGGGCGCTGCCCGAGGCCACCGCCTCCAGACAGCCCCGGCTCGGGCACCCCGGCCCGCAGTCGGGCCCGTCGGGCCAGACCACCATGTGCCCGAGCTCGCCTGCCGCGCCCCGCGAGCCGCGGTAGAGCCGATGGTCGATGATCACGCCGCCGCCGATTCCGGTCCCCAGGGTGAGCATGAGGGCGTTGGCGGCCCCCCGGGCGGCGCCGTGGGCGTGCTCGGCCAGGAGGGCGAGATTGGCGTCGTTCTCGACGAAGGCCGGGAGGCCGAGGCGCTCGGCCATGACGGCGGCGAAGGGGACACCGGCCAGGGGCAGGTGGACCGAGGAGGCGACGAGCTCGGTCTCGGAGTCGATCAGGCAGGGGATGCCGAAGCCCGCCCCGAGCACCTCGCCCCCGGCGGCGGCCCGGACCTCCTCGACCACCGCCACCACCGCGTCGAGCAGGGTGTCGGCGTCCCGCGTCGGGGCCGCCCGGCGCACCCGGTGGGTGACGCCGAGCTCGGGGTCGACGGCGCCGGCGAGGATCTTGGTCCCCCCCAGGTCGATGCCGATTACGCAGTGACCGGCCACCTCGGGGGACGGGGGGCTTGAGGGCGGACGTGGGAGGCGCATGACGGGGACGCCCGGCGGGCCGCGGCGGACACCCGGCGCCGCCGGCGAGCGACCGCGGCCAGGACCCCGGCGCGGCGGCGTCGGGCGCAGACCGACCGGGGAGAAGCGGGCGACCACCGACTCCGCCCCGTGCGGCTTCCGCCACTATAGAGGCGCCCGATGGCCGACGATCTAGACCCCCGGCCCCCGTGGCGGCCGCCCCCACCGATCCCGCCGCGGCGGCCACGCCGCCCGGGGCCCGAGGATGCGCCGCCACCAGGATCGCCGCCCGTGCCCGGGCAGACCGGCGCCGAGGAGGAGCCGCGCTACACCCTCTACCGGGCCCGCCCCCGCCTGCTCCCCGGCCGCGATCAGCCGCCGGGCGCCCGGGCCGGGGGCCGGCGCAGCCGGCGGCCGATCACCGCCGGGCGGGCGCTGCGTTGGCTGGCCATCGCCGTGTTCGCCTGGGTGGCATTCTCGGTCGTCCTCTTCGTGATCAGCACCCATCTCGCCTCGAGCGTGTCCGCCTCGGCCCGGTCCGCCCTCGACGCGGGAAGCTGGCCGCTGACCAGCGCCAACACCATCCTCGTCCTCGGCTCCGACCAGCGAACCAAGGGGACCCGCGAGCCCGGCGCCGCCACCACCGGGCCGAGCCGCTCCGACGTGATGCTGCTCATCCGCGCCGGCGGCGGCCGCTCGGCTCGCCTGTCCATCCCCCGCGACACCATCGTCGCCATCCCCGGTCACGGGCGGGCCAAGATCAACGCCGCCTACGCCTTCGGCGGCCCGGCCCTGGCGGTGGAGACGGTCAAGCGTTACCTGGGAATCCCCATCAACCACCTGGTCGAGGTGAGCTTCGAGAACTTCCCGGCCCTGATCGACGCCCTCGGAGGGGTGGACTACACCGGCGGGTGCGTGGTCTCCCGGATCAGCGGCGGTTTTCGCAACGGCGGCTACACCCTGCGCCTGCGGGCCGGCACCACCCACGTCAACGGGGCCCAGGCCCTCGCCCTGGCCCGCACCCGCCACAACGACTGCAACCCCGGTGAGAGCGACCTCGTCCGGGCTCGGCGCCAGCAGAAGCTCTTCTCGGCGATGGAGCATCGGCTGGTCTCTCCCGGGGCCCTGCTCCGCCTCCCGTGGGTCTCCTGGCAGGCGCCGCGGGCCATCCGCAGCGACATGGGCGCCGCCACCCTGCTCGGCCTGTTCGGCGCCCTGGTCACCAACGGCACCCCGAACACGCGGGTGCTCAGGCCCAGCGGCACGGCCAGCCTGTCCGACGGCGGCGTAGGACTCGTCGTCTCGCCCGGGGAGCGCCGGGCCGAGACGCAGCGCTTCCTCCAGGGCTGAGGCTCAGTCGCTCGACTTCTTGGGCGCCGGGGCCGGCGCCTTCTTCTCGGCCTTGGCGGTCGACTCCCCGGCCTTCGACTCCGCGGACTTCGACTCCGACGGCTTGGACTCCGAGGACGTCGCCTCGGAGGACTTGCCCTCCGAGGGCCCGGTCTCCGACTTCGAGCCCTCGCCGCTTGACTCCTTCATCTCCCGTGCCCGCTTCTTGGTTCCGTAGTCGGTGTTGTAGAAGCCCTTGCCCTTGAAGTGGACGGCGATGGGATGGAAGACCTGCTCCACGGGGGCCGAGCACGTCTGGCACACCGAGAGGGGCTCGTCGGTCATGCGCCGCATGACCTCGAAGGTGTGGCCCTCCTGGCAGCGGTATTCGTAGATCGGCATGGCAGTCCAAGTATAGGAGTGCCAGACCGCGGATCGAAAGCTCCCGGCTGCACTAGCATCCGCCCGGTGGCCGACACGGTGACCATGGAGAAGGTCGTCGCCCTGTGCAAGCGCCGCGGCTTCGTCTTCCCCTCCTCGGAGATCTACGGCGGGGTGGGATCGACCTACGACTACGGCCACTACGGCGTCCTGCTCAAGAACAACGTCAAGGGCGAGTGGTGGCGGGCGATGATCGGCGAGCGCGAGGACATCGTCGCCCTCGACTCGGCGATCATCCAGCACCCGCGCACCTGGGAGGCGAGCGGTCACCTGGCCGGCTTCACCGACCCGCTCGTCGACTGCCGGGCCTGCGGCCAGCGCTTCCGCGCCGACCACCTCCAGGAGCTCGCCTGCCCCCAGAAGCCGTCCAAGCATCCCGGCGAGTCGGAGGCCTGCGACCTGACCGAGTCGCGGGACTTCAACCTCATGTTCGAGACCACCGCCGGCCCGGTCAAGGACTCGGCGGCCACCGTCTACCTGCGTCCGGAGACCGCCCAGGGCATCTTCGTCAACTTCAAGAACGTCCTCCAGTTCGCCCGCAAGAAGCCGCCCTTCGGCATCGCCCAGGTCGGCAAGTCCTTCCGCAACGAGATCACGCCCGGCAACTTCATCTTTCGCACCCGCGAGTTCGAGCAGATGGAGATGGAGTTCTTCGTCCCCCCGGCCGAGGCCGAGCGCTGGTTCGAGCACTGGATCCAGGAGCGCCGCCGCTGGTACCTCGAGCTCGGGATACGGCCCGACCACCTGCGGCTGCGCCCCCACGATCCCGACGAGCTCTCCCACTACTCAGCCGCCACCAGCGACATCGAGTATCTCTTCCCGTCGGCCTCGGCCCCCGAGCCGGGCCGCTGGTCCGAGCTCGAGGGGATCGCCAACCGCGGCGACTTCGATCTCTCGGCCCACTCCCGCCACTCGGGGGAGAAGCTCGAGTACTTCGACCAGCCCACCGGCGAGCGCTACATCCCCCACGTGATCGAGCCGGCGGCCGGAGCCGACCGGGCGACCCTGGCCTTCCTCGTCGACGCCTACGACGAGGAGCAGCTCGCGGGCGGACCGCGGACCGTCCTGCGGCTGCACCCCGCCCTGGCGCCGGTCAAGGTCGCGGTGCTCCCCCTGCTGCGCAAGGACGGCCACCCCGAGGTGGCCCGCGAGGTCTACGCCGGGTTGCGCCGGCGCATGCAGACCGAGTTCGACGACGGCGGCTCGATCGGCAAGCGCTACCGTCGCCACGACGAGATCGGCACGCCGTGGTGCGTGACCATCGACCACGAGAGCCTCGCCGATGCCACCGTGACCGTCCGGGAGCGCGATTCCCTCGACCAGCGGCGGGTGAAGATCGACGAGCTCGCCCCCGAGCTCGAGCGCCGGCTGGCCGAGCCGTGGAGCTCCCCGAAGCTCGCCTGACCGTCGTGGTCGGGCTGGCCGCTGGGCTATGGTTGGCTCGGTGGTCGAGACCCCGGAAACCCCTGCCCCCGAGCACCGCCGAGCCCGCCCGCCGCTGACCGCGACGGCCCCCGCCGCGGCTCCGGGCGACCGCCGGCCGGCGGGACGCGGATGACGACCAAGAGCTTCCTCCTGCGGGTCCTCGCCCCCCTCCTCGTCGTCCTCGCCGGTCTGGCGGTGACCCTGAGCATCGCCGGTCTCCTCGGCGGCGGAGGGCCGGCCAGCCGGGGCACCCCCTCGGCTGCCGTCGGGATCCGCCCGCCGGCCCCGGCCACCCGGACGCTACCCGCCGGCCCCGCTCCGGCGCTCAAGCCGGTACCGGCGGCCAGGCCCGGGGCGACGAAGGCCAGGCCGGCGGCGCCCAGGCCGGCCGCGCCAAGGCCCGCCGCCCCCAAGGCGAGCGCCCCCGCTCCGGCGAGCCCGACCCCGCCGGTGAGCGTGCCGGTGGCGGTGACCCACGACGTCGCCCCGCCGCCCCGACCGACCCCCATCCCGGCGCCGGCCCCGACCCCGGCCCCGAAACCGACGCCCCGCCCCACCCCGGCGCCCGCCACCCAGACCAAGCCCTCGGCGCCGTCCGGGCAGCCGGGACGCCAGTGACCCGCCCGCGGCGGGGGCGGGCCGCCCTGGCCGCGGCGATCGTCGCCTGCGGCGTCGGGGTGATGGCCGCCGGGGCGCTGGCCACCAGCCTCCCCCAGCGCACCTTCCCGGTGAGCACGCCGGCCGCCCCGTTGGGGCCGAGCGTCGGCGCGGCGATCTCCGCCGACGGGGACAGCGTCGCCTTCGACGCCGCCCAGAACATCTACCTCTCGAGCGTGCTCACCGGCTTGAGCCGCCCGATCTCCACCGGTCTCGGGGGCGCCCCGGCCAACGGCGCCTCGGCCTCGCCGGTGGTCTCGGCCGACGGCGGGGTGGTCGCCTTCGCCTCGGCGGCGTCGAACCTCACCGCCGGCGACGCCAACGGCGTGGCCGACGTGTTCGTCCGCCCGGCCGACGGGGCGATCGAGGACGTCAGCGTGGCCGCGGCGGGCGGCCCGGCCGACGGGGCGTCGTCGGAGCCGGCGCTCTCGGCCGACGGCCGCCTGGTGGTCTTCGCCTCGACGGCCACCAACCTGGTGGCCGGCGACCATAACCGGGTGAGCGACGTCTTCCTGCGCGACCGGCTGACCCACGTCACCACCCGGGTCAGCGTGGGCCGCGGGGGCGTCGAGGCCAACGGGCCGTCGAGCACCCCGGCGATCAGCGCCGACGGACGGGTGATCAGCTTCTACTCGACGGCCAGCAACCTGGCGGCCGGCGACGCCAACGCCGTCGGCGACGTGTTCGTGCGCGTCCGTGGCGCCGACGCCCCCGAGCGGGTCAGCGTGTCGGGCTCCGGGCGGGGACAGAACGCCGCGGTGGCCCCCCCGTTCACCGAGATCTCCTCGCTGAGCGGCGACGGCCGCCTCGTCGCCTTCGACTCCAACGCCACCAACCTGGTGGCCGGGGAGGATCCCCGGCCCCGGACCAACGTCTTCCTGCGCGACCGCCGCCGCCGCCGGACGATCCTCATCAGCCAGGACAACGCCGGCTACGAGGCCAACAACGACAGCTTCGCGCCGTTCATCACCCCGAGCGGCCTGTACGTGACCTTCGCCTCCTTCGCCGGCAACCTCGCCCCGGGCGGAGGACCGCGGGAGAACGTGTTCGTGCGCGACCTGAACCTGAAGTCGACGTCGGTGATCAACGTGGCCCCCGACGGCGCGCCCCCGGCCCCCGAGCCGGCCAGCCAGCTCCTCGAGCGCCCGACCCTCTCCGGCGACGGCACCATCGCCACCTTCGCCTCGACCGCCGCCAATCTGACCGCCAGCGCCAGCGGCGTGCCCCAGGTGTTCCTGCGGCTACTCGCCCCGCCCCGCGGCTTCCTCCGGGGCCGCGCGCCGGCCCCGGCCCGCCACCCCCGGGTGAGGGTGGGCGCCGACGACCGCGGGGCCCGGGTCTTCGAGTGTCGCATCGACCAGGGCCTGCCCTTCAACTGCGCCCCCGGCCTGCTGCGCCTGCCCACCCTCAGCGTCGGGCGCCACGGGCTGCTGGTGCGCGCCGGCGGTCCCGGCATGCTCTACGACCCGCTGGGGATCCAGCTGACCCTGCGCGTCAGCGCCCGGGGATAGGGTGGAGCGGTGCGACGGGGAAAGGCGGGAGCGACGATGAGGCCGGCACTCGTCCTCGCCGCCGGCGCGGCGCTGTGCGGCGCCTTGGCCGCACCCGCCCTGGCGGTGACCGCGACCGCCACGCCGCCGGGCGCCGTCGAGGGGGCCCCGTTCAACACCACGGTGGCCACCTTCACCGACGCCCTCGCCCTGCTCCCCTGCCCCGCGCCGACACAGTACGCGGCGACCATCACCTGGGGCGACGGGACGAGCGCGGCGGGCACGGTCAGCGGAGGTGTCGGCACCCTCCTCGGGACGTGCTTCTACGCCGTGGCCGGCGCCCACACCTACCTCGAGGAGGGCTCAGCCGTCTACACGGTGAGCATCACCGGACCCGGGGGGAGTGGCGACACCGGCCCGGCCACGGCGGCGGTGCACGACGCGGCGCTCAGTGCCCGGGGCGCCGCGCTCAGCGCCACCCTGGGAACGTCGGCGGCGGCGACGGTGGCCACCTTCACCGACGCCAACCCCGGCGCCGCCCCCGGCGATTTCACCGCGGCGATCACCTGGGGCGACGGCACCGGCACCCCGGGGACGGTGGCGGCGCCGGCGGGCGGAGGCTTCGCGGTCACCGCCACCCACACCTACCCCCACAGCGGGAGCTTCGCCGTCGCGGTGACGATCAGGGATGCCGGGGGCAGCCAGGCCACGACGAGCAGCCTGGCCACCGTCTCCGGCCAGCCGCCCGGCGTGAGCACTCCACCCCCGCCGGCGCCGCTGCGACTCGGGCTCTCGACCCCGGTGCTCGCCCGCGGCGGGACGGTGGTGGTCGGCGTGCGCTGCCCGGTGGCGGCGAAGCTGTGTCGCGGGCGCCTGAGCGTGGCCACTCTGGCCGCTCCCCACCTCCGGGTGCCGGCGCTGCGCACGGCCCAGACCCTCGGCGCGACGCTGTTCATCATCCCCGGCGGTCGGCGCGCCGAGCTCAGCGTGCGCCCCAAGCGCGCCGTGGTCGCCCTCCTGCGCCAGGCGGGTGCGGTCAGGGTCGCCGCCTACGCGTCGTCCTTCGACGCCGCCACCGGGCGCAGCCAGGTGGCGAGCCTGACCGCCAGGCTGCGGATCCCCCGCGGGCACTGAGCCGTCCGAGGCGGCTTCCCGCTCTGCGGGGGTGGCCGCCGGGCGCTCCGCCTCCCGCACGATCCCGGCGGCTCGCTCCCCGGCGTCCCGGCCTCACAGTGGCGGGCGGTGGCACGGCCGGCTGGGAGCCGGACGGCTCAGCTGGTGGGCGGCGCGGCGCCCGAGGTGGTCGGCGTGTAGTCGAACTCCTCCTCGGCGCCGAACAGGAGGTCGAGCACGCGGTTGCGCAGCTGCTCGTTCAGAGCGACGGCGACGCCCGCGAGAAGCACGAGGGGCACGACTTTCTTGATCATCCATCACCTCGGATCGGCTGGGAACGACGACTCGAGGCCGGACAATACCTGCCCATCGTCCGGCCCGATCAGCCGGCGGAGCCGGCCCCGGCTGCGCCGCGCGGGGCGCCGGCGGGAGACGGCGAGGCGGCAGCGGCGAGCGGCACGGTCCCCCGTTCCCCTGCGGCCGTCCCGCGCCGGCTCACCTGCCGCCTGCGCACCCGGCCGAACGGATACAGGCTGGCCGCCAGGACGACGGCGACCCCGGTCAGGGCGCTCATCTGCCAATCCCAGTCGACGGCGCTGTGCACCAGCCAGACGACCAGGGCCCCGGTCGCGGCCGACGCCTGGCCGGCGGTGAGCGACCCGGTCGTGCGGCGCGCCCGGATGGCGGCGGCGGCGATCGAGCCGATGAACACCAGGAGCAGCATTCCGCCGACCACGCCGAGCTCGTCGAGGGTCTCGAGCTCGAGCGAGTGGGCGTTGACCAACTGCTGGTCGACCCGCCGCACCCGGAACCACTGCGACTGGAAGCTGCCGGCGCCGGCCCCGATCACCGGGTTCTCGGCGAAGCCGTCGAGCGCCACGCGGTACACGTCGCTGCGCGTGCCCTTCAGATCGCCCAGCCGCGCCGGTCCGACGACGCCGACGGTGACCGGATGCAGGAAGTCGCTCCACTGACGGTCGACGAAGGCGCCGATCGGCCTCGACTCGGCGGCCAGGCCGCCCAGGGCCAGCCCGGCGGCGAGGACGGCTGCCGCCGCCACCACCGCCCGGCCCGGGGCCAAACGCGCGCTCGCCCGCAGCAGCGGCGCTCGGGCCGCCGCCAGGAGCGTGCCGAGCACGGCGCCCCCCCCGGCCAGGCCGAGCAGCTCGGGGCCGAAGGCATGGCCCTCGCGAAGCTGGCCCGCGCCGGCCCGAGGATCCTTGACCAGGGCCGGAAAGTGGCGGAGCCGAACGATGGCCAGGGCCGCGGCGGCGCCGACCAGGACGACCGAGACGAGTAGGGAGCCCCGGTGCGGGGCGATGATCACCAGCACCACCACGGCGACCACCGCCGCCAGCCAAGCCCCGCGGGAAAGGCTGAAATAGATGGCCACGGCGAGCACGATCGCCGCCGCCGCGCTCAGCCCGCGCAGGGGCACGGGTGTCCGCGCGTCGCCGGCCAGCCCGACGGCGAGCACGGCGCCCATGGCGCATATCGCGCCGTAGGCGTTCCAGTAGCTGAGGGGATAGGAGAGGCGGTAGATGGCGAGCGGCGCCGGCGCGAGGATGAGGTCCGGGTAGAGACGGCTGATCAGCCCGGCCACCCCGATGACGAGGATGGTCACCAGGACCCCCCAGACGAGCAGCCCCGCGTGGCGCCCCGAGCCGGCGGCGACCAGGGCGAGCCCGAACAACCCGAGGTAGGTGAGGTCACGCTGGGCGGCGGCCAGGGCGTCGGCGGGCGCGACCGACCAGCCGGCGGA
The DNA here is from genome assembly GCA_034664565.1 of Solirubrobacteraceae bacterium. Taxonomy (GTDB): domain Bacteria; phylum Actinomycetota; class Thermoleophilia; order Solirubrobacterales; family Solirubrobacteraceae; genus Palsa-513. Next base: position 21,363 of record JAXDHJ010000085.1, on the reverse strand, counting down.
GAGGGCCGTCCACGCGGTGAAGGCGGCCAGTGCCGCCAGGCCGACATGGGCGCGCGTGCTGATCTTGTAGCGCGGCGGGCGCAGGATGAGGAGCAGGCCGAGAACGGCGAAGGCGATCGCCCCGGCGCCGAGGTAGCTCGGCGGGAAATATCCCCCGTTCTCGAAGGCCAGGGCGACGATCAGCCCGAGCGCCGCCGCCCCGGCGGCAAGCGACGGCCATCGGCTGGCCAGGCCCGCGGACGCGGCGGCGACCCCGGACCGCACCTCGAGCGGCTGGGCGCTCACCGGTCCGCCTGCGCCGGTCGGGCTGCCACCGCGCCTGCCTGCACGGACGCCATGGGCTGAACCTGGCTCTCCATCGTGGAAGCTGGCACTCTAGCTCCACACCATCGATTCGGCGATTTCCGGGGTCGGAGGCGTAGCGCCCGCGGTGGGAGTATTGTATTGATCTCGTCGCTTTATACGGGGGTAACTCTTTGTCTCTTCGCGCATCGCTCACCGTGACCCTGTCCATCGCAACGATCGGGCTGTTCACGCTCGCCTCGTCGGCTTTGGCCGTCACGCCGGCCCTCACCGGCTACCCCTCGGCGACGGCGGCGCAGTACACCACGGGTGGCGGTGGCACCACCGGCGGCGGTGGCACCACCGGCGGAGGCGGGGGCACCACCGGCGGGGGCACGACCGGTGGGGCTACCACCGGCGGCGGCACCACCGGCGGTAGCGGCGGAACCGTGCAGGGGACGAGCGCCGCGGGGAACACCGGCGAAGGCGCCGAAGAGACGACGAGCCAGCTTCCCTTCACCGGCCTGAACGTGGCGACCTTCCTCGTCGTCGCCCTGGCGATGTTCGCCCTCGGCACCGCCCTGCGGGTCGGAAGCCGCGCCCTCGAGCGCCGCTAGTACCAGGCATCGATTCGGTGGTGAGGGCGCCCTGGGGGCGCCCTTCCGCGTCGGGGGGGGCCGGGCTGGCTCAACCCCCACGGCAGAGAGCCACGCCGGCGCCCGGGTGCCCGGCACGCCGAGGCACCGGGCAGAAGCCCCGCGGGAGCTGGAGCCTCGGATTGAGGCTCAGGGCCAAGGCCATCTCGGCGCGGGCGTGGCCCCGGCGCCCGCGGCGCAGGAGCGTGGTCGCCCAGTCGGTCCGCAGTGCCCAGTCCCTCGGGCTCTGGGCCGCCGCCCGCGCGAACGCGGCGTCGGCCGCCGGCAGGTTGCCGGCGGCGAGGTCGGCGTAGGCCACCACCACCTCGGCTCGGGCCACCGTCGGCGCCGTCCGGATCCCCGCGGCCAGCGTCGCCGCCTCCCGGTAGCGACCTTGGCGGCCGAGGTCGTTGGCGCTGCCCAGCCGTGACTCACTGCGGTAGGCCGAATACAGGTAGGCGCTGAGACCGAGGCATCCGAGGCCGACGAGCACGGCGAGCACTCGCGCCGACCCGACCCAGGAGGGAAGGGACGCCCGCAGCGGCCGCGCCCCCGAGGGCCGTGCCTTGCGGTGGGCCATGGCCGCGAGGATAGCGCTCACCCCGAACGCCGACGCCGGGCGAGCGCGATGAGATCGAGCGCCTCCTCGCTGAGGCGCGCCGACCCGAGCGCGAAGTCATCGGGCGTGATCCGCGCGGCGCGCGGATCCTCGCCGGCCCGCTCGCGGGTGAGCAGGAGGTCGTAGAGGAGCTGGCGGGCCCGGCGGGGCACGAAACGCCGCAGACGCAGCGGATCGCGGGCGAGGAGCCGGTCGAGCTTCGCGCGCTGCTCGGCCACCAGCTCGAGGTAGGCGGCCGACCCGAACAGGCCGTGGATCTCGACGGCGGCGAACGCCGGCTCGAGCAGGCCGGCGAGCTCCGCCGGCCCGTACTCCACGTAGTGGTAGGGATCGATGATCTCCTCGGCCCGGGCGAAGGTGAAGCGGTTGGGGGTGACGAACACGGCAACCCCGCCCGGCTCGAGGACCCGCACCACCTCGGCGATCACCCGTCCGGCGTCGGGGACGTGCTCGAGCGAATGGACGGCCAGCACCGAGGCGAAGCTGGCGTCGGCGAAGGGCAGGGCCCGCATGTCCCCGACCACCGTCTCCCGCGCCTGGCCGGCCAGCGCCGCCGGCTCCCGGTCGAGGCCCACCGTCTCCCGGGGGGCGAGCAGCTCGTAGCTGTGCCCGATGCCACAGCCGAGGTCGAGCACCCGGCCCGGCCCGAGCAGCTCCGCGGCGACGCGGTAGGCGGCGACATGACGCTGCCAGGTCGGGTTGAAACCCCGGGTCGGGGTGGTCACCCGCTCGCCGGTGATCATGGGCGGAACTTGGCCGAGCGCCAGATGCCGCGGCGGTGGAGGATGAGGCGCACGCCGGCCCACAGCGACTTGCAGCCGTAGATCGCCGCCGGGCGCAGGGCAATCGAGGAGGCGTCGTCGAAGTAGCGCGTGCGGGCCGGAACCTCGACGATGCGAAAGCCGAAATGGGCGGCCTGCATCAGCATCTCCGAGTCGAAGCTGAAGTCGAGGGCGTTGCGCAGGAAGGGCACCGTGAGCAGCAGCTCCCGCGAGTAGGCCCGGTACCCGGTGTGGAGCTCGCTCAGCGCGGTGCCCATCATCCGGTTCTCCACCGCGGTGAGGAAACGGTTGGCCACGTACTTGTACAGCGGCATGCCACCGGCCAGGGCCATCCCCTTCTCGGCCAGCCGCGACCCGAGCACCATGTCGGCCTCGCCGGCGAGGATCGGGGCCACCAGCTCGGGGATCAGCGTCGGCTCGTACTGGCCGTCGGGGTGGAGCATCACCACCACGTCGGCGTCGCGCTGGAGCGCCTCCAGGTAGCACGTCTTCTGGTTGCCGCCGTAGCCGACGTTGTGGGGGTGCCAGGTGGTGTGGAGCTCGAGTCCGCGCGCCACCTCGATGGTGGCGTCGGTCGACTTGTCGTCGACCACGATGACCTCGTCGACCCACCCGGCGGGGATGGCGGCAAAGGTCGCCGCCAGCGTCCGCGCGGCGTTGCGCGCCGGCATCACCACGATGACCTTGCGCGTGTCGGTCTGTTCGGCCACGGCGGGCCCCAACATAGACGCTGCCGCCCCGGCCGCGTCGTGGCGGGCGAGGTCAGGGTCGCGAGCCGGCGGCGCGCCGACCGGGGGCCGCGGTCCGGGCCCGCCGTGGCGCCGCGCCGTTGACCACCGCGGGCGCAGCCGGCGGCTCGAGCGCCCGGGCGAGCACGTCGCCGATCTCGGCCACGAAGACCAGGCTCACCCTCGCCAGCAGATGCTCGGGGATCTCCTCGATGTCGGCGGCGTTCAGCGCCGGGGCGATCACCGTGCTCAGGCCGTTGCGCTGCGCGGCCAGGGCCTTCTCCTTGAGGCCGCCGATGGGCAGCACCTGACCGGTCAGGGTGATCTCGCCGGTCATCGCCACGTCGTCGCGCACCGGCCGCCCGGAGATCAGGGAGACGATGGCGGTGGCGATGGTGATGCCGGCGCTCGGCCCGTCCTTGGGGGTCGCTCCGGCCGGGACGTGGATGTGGAGGTCGTGCTTGGCGAACCAGTCGCTCTCCAGGCCGGGCGCGACCATGCCGGCGTTGGCCCGGACGTAGGAGAGCGCCGCCTGGGCCGACTCGCGCATCACCTCGCCGAGCTGTCCGGTGATGGTCAGCTCGCCGTGGCCGGGCATGGCCGTGGCCTCGATGAAGAGCACGTCGCCGCCGGCCGGGGTCCAGGCCAGCCCGGTGGCCACCCCGGCCTGGGCGGTGCGCCGCTTGGCCTCGGAGAAGAAGCGGGCGCGACCGAGGAGGTCACGGGCCGTCTTCTCGGAGATCGACACCCGGCGCGGCGCCGTCCCCTCGGCGACCTGGCGGGCGATCTTCCGGGCCAGCGTCCCGATCTCCCGCTCGAGGCCGCGCACCCCGGCCTCGCGGGTGTAGTCGGAGATCACCGCCCGCAGGGCGGCGTCGGAGATCTGCAGACGCGACCGCGTCAGGCCGTTGCGCTCGATCTGGCGCGGCACCAGGTAGCGCTTGGCGATCTGGAGCTTCTCGGCCTCGGTGTAGCCGCTGAGCTGGATCACCTCCATCCGGTCCAGCAGCGGCCCGGGAACGGTGTCCAGGCTGTTGGCGGTGGTGATGAACATCACGTTGGCCAGGGAGAACGGCACGTCGAGGTAGTGGTCGCGGAAGGAGTCGTTCTGCTCGGGATCGAGCACCTCGAGCATGGCGCTGGCCGGATCGCCCGACCACGACGACCCGCCCATCTTGTCGATCTCGTCGATCATGAACAGGGGGTTGTGGGACCCGGCGTCGCGCAGGGCCCGGATGATGGTGCCGGGCATGGCCCCGATGTAGGTCCGCCGGTGGCCGCGGATCTCGGCCTCGTCGCGGATGCCGCCGGCACTGATGCGCTGGAACTCCCGCCCGAGGGCGCGGGCGATCGAACGTCCGAGCGATGTCTTGCCCACCCCGGGCGGTCCGAGGAAGCAGAGGATCGAGCCCCGGGCGTCGGGCTTGAGCTTGCGTACGGCGAGGAACTCGATGATCCGCTCCTTGACCCGGTCGATGTCGTAGTGGTCCTCGTCGAGGACGGCCCGGGCGTGGATGAGGTCGAGGTTGTCCTCGGTCGACCGGTCCCACGGCAGGGAGGCGATCCATTCGAGGTAGTTGCGGATGACCCCGTGCTCGGCCGCCGCCGCCGGCAGGCGGCCCAGGCGGGCGAGCTCGCGGTCGACCTGCTTGCGCACGTCGGGGGAGAGCTCGATGGCGTCGAGCTGCTCGCGCAGCTCCCGCACCTCGGCCTCCATCTCGTCGCCCTCGCCGAGCTCGTCCTGGATCGCCTTGAGCTGCTGGCGCAGGAAGTACTCGCGCTGGGAGGCGCCGAGCTCCGATTGGACCTGGGACTGGATCTGGGAGCCGATGGAGATCACCTCGAGCTCGCGGGCGAGGATCTCCGAGAGGCGGCGCAGCCGCTTGGCCACGTCCACCTCCTCGAGCAGGGCCTGCTTCTCCTCCGTCTTCAGGCGCAGGGAGCCGGCGATCAGGTGGCTGAGGGCGCTCGGATCATCGACGTTGGCGATGGCGATCTGGAGCTCCTCCGGCAGGTAGGGGACCCCCTCGACGATGGACGAGAACGTCGACTGGACGTTGCGGGTGAGGGCGAGCAGGGCCGGGGTCTCCTCGACCACGTCGGGGGCCGCCTCGATCCGGGCCACCAGGTAGGGCTTCTCGCTCACCCATCCGGTCAGTCGCACCCGCTGGGCGCCCTGGACGAGGATCCGCAGGGTCCCGTCGGGCACCTTGAGCATCCGCGCCACCACCCCGACCACGCCGACCGAGTAGAGGTCCTCGGGACCCGGCTCCTCGAGCTCTGGGTCCTTGCCGGCCACCATCACCAGCATGCGGTTGCCGCCGAGCACGTCGTTGATCAGGCTGATCGAGCGCTCCTGGGCCACGGCCAGCGGGGTGAGCGTGTCCGGGTAGGTGACGGTGTCGCGCAGGGGCAGGACCGGAAGCTCGTCGGGCAGCGGACGCTCGCGGCCGATCTCGATCTCCCGGGAGCCCTCGGTGGAGGAGGCGATCTCGATCACCGACCGGCCTCGGGGTCGGTGGGGGCAGGCGGGCGGATGCCGATCTCGATGGGGACGCTGCGGTTGCGCACCTCGGGGCGGTGGAGCGGGAGCTCGACGCGGAGGATCCCGTCCTCGTAGCTGGCCTGGGTCTCCTCGACCACCACGTCGGCGCCGAGCCCGATCACCCGGCGAAACGGCCCGTGCTCGATCTCGATCTGCTGGTAGACGAGTCCCTCGGCCGGAGCCGGGCGGCGGTGGCCGCAGATCACCAGCTCGCGCCCCTGCACCTCGAGATCGAGATCCTCGATGCGGATCCCGGCGAGCGAGGCGGTGACGATGGCCCGCGGGGGATCGTCGGAGTAGGAGACATCGACCGCCGGGGAGAAGCCGACCCGGCGGCGGTGGGCGAGCGGGCGCTCGAAGACGTCACCGAACAGCTCGTCGATCTCGCGGCGCATCCGTTCGAAGTTGGCGAAGAGGTCACGTTCGGAGGGCATGCCCGGTGACTCTACCCCCGGCGCGGGCCGGCCTGAAGGTGACGCGGTGGGAATGACGGGGCGCCGGCCGCCGGGCGCCGGACACGAGTTCCGCACGCACGACGGCCGTGCCGAGCCCTGAAAGAGAGGGTCGGGCCGGCTGCGCCCCTTGGCCAGGGCGGCGGGGGGAGCCGGCCCAGGCAAGGACAACTATACTCACAGTCGCCGACGTGTGACCTCACAGCCCCCTTTACTGGTGGGAAGGACGCGGCGGCGGCGAGGGTCCGGTCGCGCCCCGCCTCCGGGCGCCCCCGCCGCTCGGGAGTCGGCGGCCGCCGCGACCCGGTGAGACGACTATGCGTGGAGCGCGGCCTGCTCCTGGGCGGTGGGAAAGGCCCAGACCGCCCGGGTGCGTCGCTCGGCCCGGAAGACGAGGTGCAGCTGCTGGGGCGGGCGCAGCCCGTCGGGATGGTTGGGCCGGAAGGTCGGGCACGGCTCCGCCTCGCCCAGCGCGCACAGCAGGTTGCAGCGGAAATAGCACTCCTCGCACGTCGGCTTGCTGACCCGTCCCCTTGCCACCCTTGCCTCCCCTGTTCGCTTCGACCACGGCCATCAAAGCAGCGCCGCCGCCGGCCTTCAACGGCGCTCCCCGCAAAACCCGGGGAATTGATTTTCTCCGCTCGCGCCGGCGCTCAGGCGAAGGCGCGATCGGCCTGGTCGGCCACGTGACGGGCGATGGCCAGGGCGGCGGTCGCTCCCGGGGAGGGGGCGTTGCGCACATGGAGGGCGCGCGGCGTGGCCGAGAAGACGAAGTCGTCGATCAGCCGACCGTCGTAGCCCACCGCCTGAGCCCGCACGCCGGCGAAGGCCGCCACCGCGTCGCCGAGGCCGAGCTCGGGCACCAGGCGCGCCGCGGCCCGCATCAGCGCCGGCCGGGAGGCGGCGTGGCCCAGCTCGGTCAGCCCCGCCCGCCACTGGGCCCCGGCCATCCGCCAGGTGCCGGGCCAGGCCAGGGTGGCCGCCAGGTCCCTCCAGCGCCCCGACGCCCGCGGCCGGCCGTCGCGGCCGGCGGCGACCAGCGCCGTCGGCCCGATCAGGACCTCGCCGTGGACGTCCCGGGTCAGGTGGACGCCGAGGAAGGGGAGCCGGGGATCGGGGACCGGATAGATCAGCGCCCGCACCAGGGCGCGGCGCTCGGGGGCGAGCCGCAGGTAGGCGCCGCGGAAGGGAACGATCCGGGGATCGGGCGGGGCCCCGGCGGCCACGGCGAGCCGGTCGGCCCACGCCCCGGCACAGAACACGGCGGCGCCGGCCTCGAGGGTGCCCCGGGCGTGCTCGAGGCGGATGACCCGCCCGGCCGCCGCCACCCGGCGAACCCCGCAGCCGGCGGCCACCGCTCCCCCCGCGGCCTCGAGCTCGCCGACCAGGGCGCGGGTCACCTCGGCGAAGTCGACCACCCCGGTGTTGGCCGAGTGCAGACCGGCGACCCCGGCCGCGTGCGGCTCGACCTCGCGAACCGCGGCCGCGTCGAGGCGGCGGAGGCCTTCCACCCCGTTGGCGGCGGCGCGTCGCTCGAGCTCGTCCAGGCGCCCGACCTCCCGGGCGGTGGTGGCGAGGATGAGCTTGCCGCACCGCTCGTGCCGCACCCCGTGGGCGGCGCAGAACTCGTACATCGCGCGCGCCCCCTCGACGCAGAGTCGTGCCTTCAGCGAGCCGGGGGCGTAGTACACCCCGGCGTGGATCACCCCCGAGTTGCGCCCGCTCTGATGGAGGGCGGGCGCGGCTTCGCGCTCGAGCACGCAGACCTTGGCGCCCGGGTGGCGGCGGGCGAGTTCGCCGGCCACGCTCAGCCCGAGGATGCCGGCGCCGACGACGGCCAGATGGCAGCGCTCGGGCGGGTCGGCCACGACTGCACTCTAGGTGGGCGCCACCCGCCGCTCCCACCGAGCCGGCTGCCGAGCCCATCTACCCTGAGAGAGGATGCGGATCCTCATCACCGGCGTCAGCGGGTTCGTCGGCTCGGTCCTGGCCCACCGCCTCCACGCCGACGGACACGAGCTCCACGGGCTGACCCGCGACCCCCGGCGGGTCGACCCCGAGCTCCCGGTCGAGGTCCACGTCGGCGACGCTCGCTCCGGAGCCGGACTCGAGGACGCCCTGGCCGGGGCCGAGGTCGCCTACTACCTCATCCACGCGATGGAGCCGACCGCCGGCGGCGTCGGGTTCGCCGTACGCGAGCGCCAGGGGGCCGAGCGCTTCGCCCTGGCCGCCGCCGAGGCCGGAGTCCGCCGCATCGTCTATCTCGGGGCCATCGCTCCCCGGGGTCAGCGCGTCTCTCCCCACCTGCGCAGCCGCCAGGCGGTGGAGGGCGTCCTCCTCGGGGCGATCCCCGACTCGGTCGTCCTGCGGGCGTCGATCATCATCGGCGCCCGCTCGCGCTCCTTCGCCTTCCTCGTGCGCCTGGTCGAGCGGCTGCCGGTCCTCGCCCTCCCGAGCTGGCGCGAGCACCGCACCCAGCCGCTGGACGAGCGCGACATGCTCGAGTACCTCACCCGGGCCGCCACCCGGCCGGTCGGCGGGCGCACCCTCGACATCGCCGGCCCCGACACCCTCTCCTACGGGGCGATGATCGAACGCCTGGCCGACATCATGCTCGTGCGCCGTCCGGCCCTACGCCTCGGCTTCTCGCTCACCCCGGTGGCCAGCGTGGTGGCCGCGAGGATCGCCGGCGAGGAGCTCGCCCTCGCCGGCCCGCTGATGGAGAGCCTCGAGACCGACCTCCTGGCCGACGACCGCGACGCCCGGGCCATGCTCGGCGTGCGCCTCCACGGCTACCAGGCCGCCGTGGAGCACGCCCTGCGCGAGTGGGAGCTGCGGCAACCCCTCCGCGCTCGCTAGCGTGCACCGCTGATGAGCGCCGTTCACGCCGACACCCTGATCCACGCCCCCCCCGCCTCGGTGTGGGCGATGATCATGGACCCGCGCCGCCTCGCCGAATGGGTGACCATCCACTGCGAGGTGACCGACGTCTCCGCCGGTGCCGCCCGCGTCGGCTTCCACATGACGCAGACCATCCACCTCCGGGGGGCCAAGTTCAAGGTTCGCTGGAAGCTCGCCGCCTGCCAGCCCGGACGGCACGCGGTGTGGGACGGTCAGGGGCCGGCCCGCTCGCGGGCGTGGATCGAATACCGCCTGACCCCCGAGGACGGCGCCACCCGCTTTCACTACAGCAACGAGTTCCGCGCTCCTCTCGGTCCGCTCGGCGCCGTCGCCGGGCGGGCGCTGGTCGGCGGCATCTCCGAGCGCGAGGCCAAGCGGTCGCTCAAGGCCCTGAAGGCCCTGCTCGAGCATCCCGGGCGGTAGGGTCCACCCCCATGCGCCGCCCGCTCTCCTGCCTGGCCGCTGTGATCCTCCTCGGACTCTGCCTGAGCGCGCCCGCCCCCGCCGCCGTCACCCCGACCGAGACCTATCCGAAACTGCTGGGCCAGATCGATTCCCGCGCCGTCACCCGGGCGGTGATCAACCGCGTGGCTCATGACGTCAAGGTCACCCTGCGGGATTCCTCCACCGCCCGCGCCGTGTACCCCCCCCGTCTGAGCGCCGAGCTCGCCGCCCGGCTGAAGGCTCACGGCGCCCAGGTGAAGTACACGCGCAGACGGCACGCAGCCACCCATCACATCCTGCGATATATCGGCGGCGCGGTAGTTCTCGTGATAGTCGCCGCCGGTGGCGGTATGTTCTTCTATACAAGGCGCCGTCCACAGTCTGACGGCCGCGTCGGCTCCTGAGCCGATCCCCTGAGCCGCAGGCCGGGATCGATACTCGGGGCGCTCGTAGTCCCCGCCCGCGGCGCGCATGGCGGGGAGCCTGACACTGCATCCCACTGAGGAGGGTCCGTGAGCGAGTTTCTGGAACAGAAACGTAACGAGATCGCCGAGCGCATGCGCGAGCTCGAGCCTTTGATCGACGAGTACCGCCAGCTCGAGGCCGCGGCCGGCGCGTTGGCCGGCGTGGCCCCGACCAAGGCCGCCCCGGCCAAGCCGGCCGCCCGGCGCCCGCGTCCCCGGGTGGCGCCCGCCCCCAGCGCGCAGAGCAACGGGGCCAAGCGCCGCGGTCGCCCGCGGGGCAGCGGCACCCGGGCCCGCGAGGCGCTCGAGCTCGTCGCTGCCCGGCCGGGGATCACCATCCCCGAGATGGCCGGCGAGATGGGGATCAAGCAGAACTACCTCTACCGGGTTCTGCCCACCCTCGAGAAGGACGGCAAGGTGGTCAAGCGCGAGCGGGGCTGGCACGCCACCGCCGTCGGCGAATAGCGGCGGTCCGGGTGGGTCTCCCCGCCCGGACCTCGGCCCAGCTCAGGCGAGCAGCCCGAGGCCGTCCACCGCCTCGCGCTCCTCGCCCAGCTCGGCGGCGCTGGCGTCGATGCGCTGCCGGGAGAAGTCGTCGATCTCGAGGCCCTCGACCACGGTGAAGTCACCGCCGGCGCAGGTCACCGGAAAGCCGGCGATGATGCCCTCGGGCACTCCGTAGGAGCCGTCCGAGGCGATGGCCATCGACACCCAGTCCTCGGGCGGAGTCCCGTGCATCCAGTCGTGCACGTGGTCGATGGCCGCGTTGGCCGCCGAGGCCGCGCTCGACGCCCCCCGGGCGGCGATGATCGCCGCCCCCCGCTTCTGGACGGTGGGGAGGAACTCGGTCTCCACCCATTCCTGGTCGTCGATCACCGACGCCGCCGCCGCCCCGTCGATCTTGGCGTGGAAGATATCCGGGTACTGAGTGGCGGAGTGGTTGCCCCACACCGTCATATTGGTGATGGCGGCCACCCCGGTACCCGCCTTGGCCGCCAACTGTGCCTTGGCCCGGTTGTGGTCCAGGCGCATCATCGCCGTGAACCGCTCGCGGGGGATGTCCGGGGCGTGCGACATGGTGATGAGGGCGTTGGTGTTGGCGGGATTGCCGACCACCAGTATGCGCACGTCACTCGCCGCGTGTGCGTTCAGCGCCGCCCCCTGGGGCTTGAAGATGCCGCCGTTGGCCTCGAGCAGGTCGCTGCGCTCCATTCCCGGGCCCCGGGGTCGGGCGCCGACGAGCAGGGCGATGCTCACCCCGTCGAAGGCCTGATTGGGATCGTCGGTGATGTCCACCCCGGCGAGGAGGGGGAAGGCGCAGTCGTCGAGCTCCATCGCCGTGCCCTGCGCCGCCTTGACCGCCTGGGTCACCTCGAGCAGGCGCAGCTCGACCGGGGTGTCCGGCCCGAGCATGGCGCCGCTGGCGATCCGAAACAGCAGGGAGTAGCCGATCTGACCGGCGGCGCCGGTCACCGCCACACGGACCGGCTTGCCTCTTTCGCTGCTCATTTGTCCATCTCCTCGATCACGGCGTCGGCGAACTGGGAAGTCCCGACGGCGGTTGGGTCATCACGGTGGGGCTTGAGGTCGTAGGTGACCTTCTCCCCCTTGCGGATCACTGCGGCCAGGGCGGCCTCGAGCCGGGCGGCGGCGTCGCGCTCGTCGAGGTGCTCGAGCATGTAGAGCCCGGAGAGCATGAGCGCGGTCGGGTTGACCCGATTGAGGCCCTTGTACTTGGGAGCCGAGCCGTGCGTCGCCTCGAACACGGCGGCATGGGTGCCGATGTTGGCGCCGCCGGCGAAACCCAGGCCGCCGATCATCCCGGCGGCCAGGTCGGAGACGATGTCGCCGTAGAGGTTGGGCAGCACCAGCACGTCATACTCCTCCGGGCGGGAGACCAGCTGGTTGCACAGGTTGTCGACGATCCGATCCTCGAACTCGATCTCCGGATGGCGCTCGGCCACCTCGCGGGCGACGGAGAGGAACAGACCGTCGGAGAACTTCATGATGTTGGCCTTGTGCACCGCCGTCACCTTGCGCCGGCCCTTGTCCTTGGCGTAGGCGAAGGCCGCCTCGACGATCCGCTCGGAGCCGAAGATGGAGATCGGCTTGATGGAGATCCCCGCGTCCTCGCGCACCGTGGCCCCGAGCTTGGCCAGCGTCTCGCGCAGCTGCGCGTTCTCCGGGCTGCCCTGCTCGAACTCGATTCCCGCGTAGAGGTCCTCGGTGTTCTCGCGCACCACCACCACGTCGGTCTCGGGGAACCGGGTGCGCACCCCCTCGTAGGCCTTGCACGGGCGGATGCAGGCGTAGAGGTCGAGCTCCTTGCGCAGGAGCACGTTGACCGAGCGAAAGCCCGAGCCGACCGGGGTGGTGGTCGGGCCCTTGATGCCGATCCCCGTCCGGCGCAGGGAGGCCAGCGTCTCGTCGGGGAAGGGGTTGCCGGTCTCCTCGTAGGCGTCGATCCCCGCCTGCTGGACGTCCCAGTCGAACTCCACCCCGGTCGCCTCGAGCACCCGCCGCGTCGCCTCGGCGAGCTCGGGACCGGTCCCGTCGCCGGGAATCAGGGTCACCTCGTGCGCCACTCGGATCCTTTTCCCTCGAAGGCCATGTCGCGGCGATGCTACCGCGATGGGGCGTCCCGACCCGGTCTGCCGCCGGGCGCGTGCCGCCCCACCGGCACCCCTAAGGTGTCGGCCATGGCCGACTTCAACCAGGCGCCCCCGCTCGAGGACGTCGACCTGTTCACCAGCAATCGGCCCCTGGTCGAGGCGACTGACCGGGCCGGCGCCGGCTGGGTGGCGCCGCGGGCGGCCGAGCTCGGCCGGCTGGCCGGGGGCGAGGGCCTGCGCCTCGGCTTCCAGGCCAACGAGAACCCGCCCCGCCTGCACACCCACGACCGCTACGGCAACCGCATCGACGAGGTCGAGTTCCACCCCTCCTGGCATGCCCTGATGCGGATCGGGGTCGCCGCCGGCCTCCACGCCCTGCCCTGGCGCACCGCCCGGCCCGCCGCCCACGCCGCCCGCGCCGCCCTCTACATGACGGCCATCCAGGCCGAAGCCGGCTTCGGCTGCCCGCTGACCATGACCTTCTCAGCGGTGGCGGCGCTCCGCGCCGACGGGGACCTGGCCGATGAGTGGGAACCGCTCCTGACCTCCACCGACTATGACCCGCGCCTGGTCTCCCCCGCCGAGAAGGGGAGCGCGATCTGCGGCATGGCCATGACCGAGCGCCAGGGGGGATCGGACGTGCGCGCCAACACCACCGCCGCCGTCTCCCTGGCCGCCGACGGCGAATACGCCCTGACCGGGCACAAGTGGTTCTGCTCGGCCCCGATGTCCGACCTGTTCCTCGTCCTCGCCCAGACCCCCGCCGGCCTCTCGTGCTTCCTCATGCCCCGGGTCCTGGCCGACGGGACACGCAACCGCTTCCACCTCCAGCGCCTCAAGGACAAGCTCGGCAACCGCTCCAACGCCTCCGCCGAGGTCGAGTTCGACGGGGCCTGGGCCCGGCTCGTGGGCCCGGTCGGCCGGGGGGTGGCGACGATCATCGAGATGGTCGGCCACACCCGCTCGACTGCTCGATCGGGGCCGCCGGCGGCATGCGCTGGGCCCTGGCCCAGGCCATCCACCACGCCACCCACCGGGCCGCCTTCGGCCGCCCCCTCCTCGAGGCGCCGCTGATGCGCAACGTACTCGCCGACCTGGCGCTCGAGTCCGAGGCGGCCACCGCCCTGGCCATGCGCCTGGCCGGCGCCTACGACGCCGCGGCGGCCGGCGGCGCCCCGGCCGAGGCGTTCAAGCGGCTGTCCACCGCGGTCGGCAAGTACTGGCTGTGCAAGCGCGTTCCCGCCCACGCCGCCGAGGCGCTCGAATGCCTGGGGGGCAACGGCTACGTCGAGGCCTCCGGCATGCCGCGGCTCTACCGCGAGGCCCCGCTGGCCTCGATCTGGGAGGGGTCGGGCAACGTGATGTGCCTCGACGTCCTGCGCGCCCTCGCCGGCCGGCCCGACTCGGTCGAGGTGTTCCTCGCCGAGGTCGACGCCGCCGCCGGCGCTGAGCGCCGCCTCGACGCCTTCGCCGCCCGCCTGCGGCGGGAGCTGGCCCGCCCCGAGGAGCTCGAGTCGCGGGCCCGGCTCATCGTCGAGCATCTCGCCCTGGCCCTCCAGGCCGCGCTCCTCGTCCGCCACTGCCCCCCGGCGGTGGCCGATGCCTTCTGCGCCTCCCGGCTGGCCGGCGAGGCCGGGCGCGAGTACGGCACCCTCCCCCCGGGAACCGACTTCGCCGCCATCATCGAGCGTCACCACCCGCTCCCGGTCTGAGCTGGTTCCCCCCGGCCCCGGCGAGTGCCACTATGGGTGGATGCCCCGCCGCGGCACCATCCAGCTCGCCCGGATCTTCGGCATCCGCATCGGCGTGAGCACGAGTTGGTTCTTCGTGCTCTTCTTCTTCATCTACGTCCTCTCCGGCTCCTTCCGCGACATCCTCGGCTCCTCGACCGAGGGCTACGTGGTGGCGGTGGCCAGCGCCCTGCTCTTCTTCGCCTCGCTCGTCCTCCACGAGCTCGGCCACGCCCTCGTCGCCCGCCGCCTCGGCCTCGAGATCGAGGGCGTCGACCTGTGGTTCTTCGGCGGCCTGGCCAAGATGCGCGGCGAGACCCGCACGCCGGGGGCCGAGTTCAAGATCGCCGCCGCCGGACCGGCGGTGACCCTGGCGGTGATCGTCGTCTCCGTCCTCGCCGGCATCGCCCTCTCCAGCCCCCAGCACTTCCTCGACCTCGCCCTCAGCCCCCTGAAGACCGGCGTCCACGGCAGCGCCGGGCTCCTCCTCCTCAGCTGGCTGGCCACCATCAACACCCTGGTCCTCGTGTTCAACCTCGTCCCCGCCCTCCCCCTCGACGGCGGCCGGATCGCCCTGGCCCTAGGCTGGCGGCTGACCGGCGAGCGCAGCCGCGGCACCCGCGGGGCCGCCCAGGCCGGGCGGGTGTTCGCCCTTCTCCTCGGCGGCCTCGGCCTCGCCGTGGTCGCCGGCGGCGACGTCCTCAGCGGGGCGTGGACGATGGTGGTCGCCCTCTTCCTCTACCAGGCGGCCCGGGCGGCGATCCTCCAGAGCACCCTCAGCGACCGGATGCGGGACATAACGGTGGCCGACATCATGGACCGCGCGCCGGTGACCATCCCCGCCGAGACCTCGCTCCTCGACGCCCAGGAGGAGTTCTTCCTGCGCTACCGCTGGCCGTGGTTCGCCGTGGTCTCCGAGGGCAACCACTACGTCGGGCTGCTGCGGGCCGAGCGGCTCGACGCCGAGCTCCAGGGTGGGCGCCCGGCCCTGACCGCGGCCGAGGCCAGCGACGACGAGCTGCCCTGGCGGATCGACGTGTCCGACTCCCTCGAGGCCCTGCTCGGCTCCGAGGGGCTGCGGCGTCTGGGGGCGGTGGTCGCCCTCGAGGCCGACGGCAGGCTGGCCGGCGTGGTGACCCTGGGCCACGTGCGCCGGGCGCTGGGCCCGGCAACGGCGGTATAGAGTCCAGCCGGTCCGGCCGCGCCCCTCCCGCCCCGGGGGGTGCCGCCCCGCACCTGAGACCGGAACCCGCATGCCCGCACACGACGTCCTGATCATCGGAGCCGGCCTCGCCGGTCAGCGGGCTGCCCTCGCCGCGGCCCGGGCCGGGGCGACGGTGGCCATCATGAGCAAGGTCCACCCCGTCCGCTCCCACTCGGTCGCCGCGGCCGGCGGGATCAACGCCGCCATCGCCGCCGACGACGACTGGCGCGAGCACGCCTACGACACGGTCAAGGGGTCGGACTTCCTCGGCGACCAGGACGCCATCGAGATCATGTGCAGCGAGGCCGCCGAGGAGGTCCTCCACCTCGAGCACATCGGCGTCACCTTTCACCGCAACGCCAAGGGCGAGCTCGACCTGCGCGCCTTCGGCGGCGCCTCCAAGAAGCGCACGGCCTACGTCGCCGACATCACCGGTCAGGCCATGCTCCACGTCCTCTATGAGCAGCTGCTCAAGCACGCGGCCACCGTCGAGCGCTTCGAGGAGTGGTTCACCACCTCGCTCCTGCTCGACGGCTCGGGCACCTGCGTCGGCGTGGTCGCCCGGGAGGTGCGCAGCGGGCGGATGGAGACCTTCCGCGCCAAGAACGTCATCCTCGCCTCCGGCGGCGCCGGCCAGTGCTACCGGCCGACGACCAACGCCCTGATCTGCACCGGCGACGGCATCGCCCAGGCCTACCGGGCCGGAGCGTCGCTGATGGACATGGAGATGGTCCAGTACCACCCGACGACCCTGGCCGAGAACGGCTTCCTCATCACCGAGGGGGCGCGCGGCGAGGGCGCCCACCTGCTCAACAGCGAGGGCGATCGGTTCATGAAGACCTACGCCCCCAACAAGATGGAGCTCGCCTCCCGCGACGTGGTCAGCCGGGCCGAGCAGACCGAGATCCTCGAGGGACGCGGGGTCGGCCCTGATGGCCAGAGCGTCTACCTCGACATCACCGTCGTCCCCCGCAAGCGCATCCTCGAGGCCCTGCGCGAGATCGTCAACATCGGCCGCGACTTCGCCGGCGTCGACATCACCCGCGAGCCGATCATGGTCAGGCCCGGACAGCACTACATCATGGGCGGGGTGAAGACCGACGTCTTCGGGCGCACCGCCGTCCCCGGCCTCTACGCCGCCGGCGAGGTGGCCTGCGTCTCGGTCCACGGCGGCAACCGCCTCGGGGCCAACTCCCTGCTCGACACCCTGATCTTCGGGCGGCGCAGCGGCGAGCACGCCGCCGCCCGCGCCCTCTCCCTCCCCATGCCCGCGGTGTCCGATGCCCGGCTGCGCGACGACGCCGCCATGATCGACTCGATCATCGCCCGGCCCCGCGGCGGCGGCCGGCGGATCTCGGAGATCAAGGAGGAGCTCGGCACCACCATGAACGCCGAGGTCGCCGTCTACCGCGACGCCGCCGGCCTCGGCCGGGCCCTCGAGATCGTCCGCCGCCTGCGCGAGGAGTCGGGCACCGCCTACATCGACGACCGGGGGCGGGTGTTCAACCAGGACGTCCTCGGGGCGATCGAGCTCGGCTACATGCTCGACTCGGCCGAGGCCATGGTCGTCGGGGCGATCGAGCGCACCGAGTCCCGGGGCGCCCAGTTCCGCACCGACTTCCCCGACCGCGACGACGAGAACTGGCTCAAGCACATCGTCATCTCGGCCGGTCCGGGCGGCGAGCCGAAGATCTCCTACGCTCCGGTGACCATCACCGACTGGCCGCCCGAAGAGCGAAAGTACTAAGAGGAGCACGACGATGGCCGAGTTCACCCTGCGCCTGCGCCGCTTCAACCCCGAGTCGGGGGAGGCCGCCTACTGGGAGGACCACAAGGTCGACCTCGCCGCCCACCGCTCGGTGCTCGAGGGCATCCTCCAGGCCCGGGCCCTCTTTGACGGGTCGATCGGCATCCGCTGCTCCTGCCGGGCGGCGATCTGCGGCTCGTGCGGCGTGCGCATCAACGGCCAGCCCGCCCTCGCCTGCCAGACCCATCTCGACGCCGCCATCGCCAGCTCGCGCGACGGGATCATCGAGGTCGAGCCGATGGGCAACATGCCGGTGATCAAGGACCTGATCGTCGACATGGAGGCCGTCCACTGGAAGAAGATCCGCGCCGTCACCCCCTGGCTCCTGGCCAAGGAGCCGGTGCCGGTGCGGGAGTACCTGGTGGCGCCGGAGAACATGGTCGACGTCACCCAGTCGATGGCCTGCATCCAGTGCGGGGCCTGCGTCTCGGACTGCCTGGCCATGGAGGTCGATCCCCTGTTCACCGGCCCCGCCGCCCTGGCCAAGGCCTACCGCTTCGTCGGCGATCCCCGTGACGCCGAGCACGAGGAGCGCCTGCGCTCCCTGGCCGAGGACGAGCACGGCCTCTACACCTGCACCCACTGCTTCAAGTGCGTCGACGCCTGCCCCAAGGGCGTCGACCCCATGGGGCAGATCATGCGCCTGCGGCGGATCGCCGGCAACGACATGCACATCGAGGACCGCAACAACGGCGCCCGTCACGAGCACGCCTTCGTGGCCAACATCAAGCGCAACGGCATCCTCCACGAGGCCGACCTCCTGCCCGACTCCTACGGCGGGAAGCTCCACCCCCGCGCCCTGCCCACCATGATCGGCTCGCTCCCCGCCGTGCTCAAGGCCATGCGGCGGGGCAAGGTCACCCCGGGCAAGGTGCTCCTGCACCCGCACAAGGCGAGCAAGGCGGTCCGGGCCATGTTCAAGGAGATCGAGGGCCGCGAGCAGCGCTACGAGCTGAACCTCTACGTCAGCGGCCGCGACGAGGACGACGACGGTCCCCGGGCGGACGAGGGCAACGGCGTCAAGGACACGCGTGCCGGCCGGGGCGACGGCGGCGGCGGCGGGGCGGCCAAGGCCGGGGCAGGCCGATGAAGGTCGCCTACTGGCCGGGCTGCGTCAGCCGCGGCTTCACCCCCGAGCTCCACGGCTCGATGGCGAGAATCGCCCCCCTGCTCGACATCGAGCTGATCGAGCTCGACCGAGCCAACTGCTGCGGGGCCGGGGTGATCGCCGAGCACAACCAGGAGCTCGCCGACACCTTGAACGCCCGGACCTTCGCCATGGCCCAGCAGACCGACGGCGAGCTGATGATGAACATCTGCTCGACCTGCCAGGGGGCCCAGACCGAGTGCCAGGAGCGCCTCGACGCCAACGCCGAGTACCGGGCCCACGTCAACCAGAACCTGGCCGGCGAGGGGCTGGTCTACGAGGCCGGACTCACCAACAAGAACCTGCTCTGGCTGCTGGTCGAGGAGATCGGCCTCGACGCCCTGCGGGCCAAGGTGACGCGGCCGCTGGAGAACCTCCGGGTCGGCCCCTTCTACGGCTGCTACATCGTCCGCCCCCGGCGGCGGATCGGCATCGACGCCGAGCATCCGCGCGACCGCTACCTCGAGCAGGTCATCGCGGCACTCGGGGGGACGGTGGTCGACTACGCCGGCTCCCACAAGTGCTGCGGCTTTCCGATCATCACCATGAACAAGCGGGCCTCCCTCCTCCAGGCCGGCCGCCACCTCGGGGACGCCCGGGACGCCGACGCCGACTGCGTGGTCACCCCCTGCCCCCTCTGCCACCTCAACCTCGACCTCCAGCAGCCGCTGGCCGAGCAGGTGGTCGGACGTGAGCTCGACATGCCCGTCCTCCACCTCCCCCAGCTCGTCGGCCTCGCCCTCGGCCTCGAGCCCAAGGAGCTCGGCCTCAACCGCCACGTCGTGCGGCCGTCCGCGGTGATCGACTGGACGACCACCGTGGTCGCCGCCGCCGGGTAGCTACCCGGCGGCCGGGCCGGGGAGCGAGGCGGCGAACAGGGCCCGCGCCCGCCGGGTGACCGGGCCGGGCGCGTCGAGGGTCCGGCCGTCGATGGCGGCGATGGGGACGACCTCGGCCCCGGTCCCGGTGAGGAACGCCTCGTCGGCGCTCCAGGCGTCGGCCGGGACCAGCCGGGCCTCCTCGACCTCGACGCCGGCGGCGGCGAGCAGGCCGATCACGTGGTCGCGGGTGATCCCGCGCAGGCCGCCGGCGCTGACCGGCGGGGTGCGGGCCACCCCCCGGTGGACGAGGAAGACGTTGTCGGCCGTGCACTCGGCGATCTCCCCCGCCGCGTTGAGCAGGAGCGCCTCCTGGGCGCCGCGGGCCCGGGCCTCGATCGCCGCCATGACCGACGTCAGGTAGTTGAGCGACTTGATCTGCGGCGGCACGGCGTCGGGCGCCGCCCGGCGCACGGCGGCGGTGATCACCTCGACCCCCCGCTCGAGGCGCTCGGCCGGGTAGAGGTTCAGGGGCGCGGCGATGAGGATCACCGTCGGGCGCGGGCAGGTGTGGGGCGAGACGCCGAGCGCCCCCGGGCCCCGGGTGACGATCAGGCGCAGGTAGCCGTCGGGCTCGCCGTAGCGGACGATCGCCTCCTGGCACACGGCCTCGAGGGCACTGTCGGCCATCGGCACCTCGAGCAGCAGGCAGCGGGCCGAGTCGCGCAGGCGGCGCAGGTGGCGGGTGAGGAGGAAGGGCTGGCCGGCGTAGAAGCGCACCCCCTCGAACACCCCGTCGCCGTAGAGCAACCCGTGGTCAAGGACGCTGACCGACGCCGCCGCGGCGTCCTCGTGCCACTGGCCGTCGACCCAGGCGATGGCCGAGGGAAGGGCCGCGGCCGAGGCCGGGGTCGCGGCCGCGGCCGGGGGCGAGACCGAGGCCGGGATCGCGGCCGCGGCCGGGGGCGAGACCGAGGCCGGGCCCGAGGCCGAGGGCGAGACCGAGGCGGTCGGGCGGGCGGACGGGGACACGAAGCGGTAACTTACTGTGTGCACAGGAAGTTGTCCAATGACCGACGCCCGCGCCACACCGCCGCCGCCGCCGCCGGCGCCACCGCCACCGCCACCGGCCGTCCGCCGCCGCGACGCCGGCGCGTCGCGGCGGGCGATCCTCGACGCCGCCGAGGATCTGTTCGCCGGGGACGGGTTCGCGGGGACCAGCCTCCAGGCCGTCGGCCTCCGGGCCGGGGTCTCGGCCGCCCTGCCGGCCTACTTCTTCGGTGAGAAGGAGGGCCTCTACCGGGCGGTGATCGAGCGCCTGATCGCCGCCCGCGAGGCCCGCCTGCGACCGCTGGCCGACGCCGCCGTCGTCCGCCTGGAGGCCGACGGCGACCTGGCGGGGGGGCTCGCCGTCCTCGTCGACGGCTACATCGACTTCCTCCTCGAGCGCCCGGCCCTGGTGCGCCTGATGGGACGGGAGGCCCTGGACGGGGGCCGCCGCCTGGGGCCCGAGCCCCGCCACTCGGTGGCCGTCCAGGACGGCCTGGCCCGGATCCTGGGCCGGGTCGACCCCCGGCCGGGACCGGCGGTCGACCCTGAGCAGCTGGTGATCACCGCGGTGGCGGTGTGCTTCTTCCCGCTCGAGCACAACGACACCATGCTGGCGGCGATGGGCCTCGACGCCACCAGCGCCGCCTTCGCCCGAGCCCGCAAGCGCCACGTGGTCGACCTCCTGGTCCGCCTCCTGGGCGGCTGAGCCGGCGGGAGGCGGCTAGCGCCGGGGCAGGGCGGGCGCCCGGCCGAGGAGGCCGCGCTGATGGGCGAGCTCGGCGAGCTGGACGGCGTTGAGGGCCGCCCCCTTGCGGAGGTTGTCGCCGACGATCCACAGGTTCAGGGTCCGCGGGTTGGACGGGTCGCGGCGGATCCGCCCGACGAGGACGTCGTCGCCGCCCTCGGCGTCGATGGGCAGGGGATAGACGGCGTTGGCCGGGTCGTCGACGACCCGGACGCCGGGGGCGCCGGTGAGGAGCTCGCGGGCGCGGTCGGGACTGAGCTCCTCGGCGGTCTCGAGGTTGACCGACTGGGAGTGACCGATGCGGACCGGCACCCGGGCGCAGGTGGCGGTGATCCGCAGGGCGGGGATCCCGAGGATCTTGCGGGTCTCGCCGATCATCTTGCGCTCCTCGGTGGTGT
>JAXDHJ010000084.1:0-9240 GCA_034664565.1 Solirubrobacteraceae bacterium | reverse complement strand
ACCACGTAGCGGCCCTTGGGGCCGAGCGTTACCTTCACAGCGTTGGCCACGGCGTCGACGCCGGCCTCGAGGCACTTGCGTGCCTCCTCGCTGTACTTCAATTCCTTGTGAGCCATATCGTCTCCTGGATGCATCCGCCGGACCCACTGGACCCGGCGTGGTGAAAGGATCGGGCCTGGTCTGGCGCCCGGTGCTGGAACTCGGGCCTAGGACTCGACGCGAGCGAGCACGTCGGACTCGCGCAGGACGAGAAGCTCCTCGCCGTCGACCTTGATCTCGGTTCCGCCGTACTTGCTGTAGAGGACCTCATCGCCCTCCGAGACATCGAGGGGGATGCGCTTGCCCTCGTCGTCGAGCTTGCCGTCGCCGACGGCGAGCACCTTGCCCTTCTGCGGCTTCTCCTTGGCGGTATCGGGGAGGACGAGACCGCTGGCGGTCGTCTCCTCCTCATCGATGGCCCGCACGATCAAGCGATCGCCCAGGGGCTTGAGTTTCATGTTGAGACCTCCACTGAAGGGAATGGACCGACGTTCGACCCGGCGTCTGGGGTTCTTCTGGCACTCTGGATCGTGAGTGCCAGCCCGTACCGAGAGGATACCACCCGCCGCCGGGCCGTCAACCCCGTCCGTTGGCACTCTCCTAACACGAGTGCCAGGTCCTGCGGCCGTCTCAGCGCCCGGCGGCCGGCGCGGCGGGCATCTCCCCGCGCCGCCGCCACCGCGGCGTCGCCCCCCAGAGCAGCAGCACTCACCCGCCCGCGCCCCGGTCGGGCCGGACCGACGGTCAGTTCTGGGCTCCGCCGAACCCCTTGATCGCCTCGGTCATCCCCGCCGGCTTCTCGATGATCTGGGAGAAGCGGACCACTGTCACCGTGTCCTCGGTCGAGACGTCGCGGCCGTAGATCTGCTCGAGGAAGTGGACGAGCTCCTCGTGGCGGCGGAACTCCGGGTTGTCGTGCTCGATGTCGCGGGGCGAGAGCTCGCGCAGGCGCATGACCTCGACCTGGTCGATGACCGCGTCGAAGACCTTCTCCCGCGGGGAGTGCTGGTAGCCGATGGTGACGATGACCGCCTCGTTCTTGCGGTACTTGTGCGACTTGTCGCCCAGGCGAATGGTCGCCGTCTTGCGGCCCCGCTTGAGCTGATCGGCGAAGATCGTCGAGTAGAAGTTGAGCACCTGCACGCGACGGAGGCTATCGATCCGGCGCCGATTGCGAAAGTGCGCGCGCCACCATCTCCCGCTCGCCCTCGTAGGTCAGCGCCGTCGCCGCCTCGGCCAGCGGCATCCACCGGGCCTCCTCGACCTCGTCGTCGTGGTCGGCGGCATCCCCGGCCCGGTAGCGGAAGAGGTAGAAGGAGACCCGCTTGGGGACGGCCCGCCCCCGCCGGCGGTACCAGTAGCGCACGTCGCCGAGGTGGCCGATCAGGTCGGCCTCGACCCCGCCCTCCTCGCGGACCTCGCGGGTCGCCGCCTCCTCCGGGGTCTCCGACCCGTCGAGGTGCCCCTTGGGCAGGGCGAGCACCCGCCGTCCGTCGGCCGCCCGCCGGGTCGGCACGATGACGAGGACCTCGCCCCCGTCGCGCAGGACGACGCCACCCGCCGACACCTCCTCGGCAGCGCTCAGAAGATGTACCCCCCGAGCGCGTCCGGCTGGTGGACGATCAGCTTGCCCCGCCCTTGGGAGATCACCCCGGCCCGCTCGAGCACGGCGAGAAAGCGGCTCGCCGACTCCCGCGAGGACCCGGCGAGCTGGGCGACGTCGGCCTGGGTGGCCACCACGAGGACATCGCCCTCGCTCGGCCCCCCGGCCCCGGCGTCGTCGACGAGCTGGATGAGGACAGTGGCCACCCGGCTCTGCACCGTCTGGAACGACTGGCGCGAGAGCCGCTCGTTGGTCTCCCGCAAGCGCCGGCCCAGGGCCACCACCAGGCGGATGGCCATCTGGTGGTGGGCGGCCAGGAGCCGGCGCATGTCGCCGCCGAGGAGGGCGATCACCGCCATCGCGCTCGTCGCCTCTACGGTCGCCGACCGACTCTCGTTCTCGAACATGGCGAGCTCGCCGAAGATGTCGCCCGGCCCGAAGTTGGCCAGGGTGATCGTCCGCCCGTCGGCGTGGGCCCGCACCGCCCGGGCGTGCCCGACCCGGACGATGTAGCAGGTGTCGCTGGCGTCGCCCTCCCGAAAGACGACCTCCGCCGGCTCGAAGGACCGGGGCACCGACACCTCGGCGATCCGCTGGAGGTCCTCCTTGGAGAGGGTCTCGAAGACCGGCACCGTGGCCAGCAGCTCGAGCGTCTCGTTGCTCTCCGGCGACCCCATGGAGGCATTCCACACCATCCCGCCCCCCGGCGCCACAACCGGCTCGGCCGGTCAGGCTCATCGCTATCGTCCCCGCCGTGTCCGCCATGCCCAAGCTCCTCGCCGCCGCCGCCCTCCTCCTCCTCCCGGCGCCGGCCGCCCTCGGCGCCGCCGCCGCCAAGCCCAAGCCGGCGCCGGCCGCCCCCAAGGCTCCCCCCGTGGTCAAGTCCCGCCACCTCTGGGCCACCGTCGACGTCTGCAACCCCCCGAGCCTCCCCCGGGTCATCGGCATCCGCGGCTCGATGCCCGGCACCGGCCTCAAGAACGAGCAGATGTTCATGCGCTTCCAGGTCGAGTACCAGAGCGGCGTCGACTGGAAGCTCATCCCCGGCGCCGACAGCGGCTACCGCACCGTCGGCTCCGCCGTCTACAAGGCCCGCCAGTCCGGCCAGCAGTTCACCATCCCCGCCAAGGTCCCCTACGTCCTGCGCGGCATGGTCAGCTTCCAGTGGCGCCGCCGCGGCCACGCCGTCCTCAAGGCCGACCGCATCACCACCGCCGGGCACATCGCCCTCGCCGGGGCCGAGCCCCCCGGCTACAGCGCCGCCGCCTGCGCGCTGCCCTAGGTCGGCCAGGCATCGGAGCGGCGACCAGGCCGCGGCTGAGCCTTCTCCGGCGATCGAGTTCGCCGGCGGCCGGCGTGGTCCAGACGAGCCGGTCGCCGCCTGAGGGGTGAGGCACGGCGGCTGACGGCTACTTGCGCCGTCATGGCTGCGGGGGGCCGGAAAGGGGCAGGCTCACATATACGTCGGCGCCGCCGTGTGCGTCGTTCTCGGCGCCCGCCGTCCCGTGGTGGGCCCGGGCGATGGTGTCGACGATCGCCAGGCCGAGTCCCGCTCCGCCGGCGTTGCGCGCGGTGTCCGCGCGGCTGAAGCGCTGAAACGCCCTGGGCAGGAGGTCGGCGGGGAAACCTGGTCCCTCGTCGCTGACGTGCATCTCGACCCTGTGGTCGCGGGTGTAGGCCCGGATTCGGACGGTCCCCTCGCCGTGGCGCAGCGCGTTGTCCACGAGGTTGCCGAGAGCCTGCTCGAGGCGCAGGCGGTCGACGGTGAGAATCAGCCCGGCCGGGGCGTCGACCGGTGCCAGGGGGCGTCCCTGGGATTCGGCGCGCCAGGCAAAGCGCTTGCACACGCTCTCGAGCAGCTCGCGAGCCACCACCGGCTCGTTGCGCAGCGCCAGCTCTCCCTGGTCCTTGCTGGCGATCAGCAGGAGGTCGCCGGCGAGCTGGACGAGGCGATCGGTCTCCTCGCTGGCCGTCTGGACCGCGGCCCGCAGCTCGGTTTCCCCCTCGGCGTAGTGCAGGGCGAAGTCCAGCTCGGCGCGCAGGAGCGCGAGCGGCGTGCGCAGCTCGTGTCCGGCCTCGGCCACGAAGCTCCGCTCCCGCTCCAGCGCGGCCTCGAGGCGGCCGAGCATCGCGTTCAGCGTCTCCCCCAGGCGCTCGAGCTCATCCCCCGTGCGCGGCACCGGCAGACGCTCGCCCGGGCCGTCGGCCGAGATCTGTGCCGCCCGGCGGCGCATCGCCTCGACGGCTCGCAGCGCGCTCCCGGCCAGCAGGTACCCGAGCCCCGTCGCCACCAGCAAGGCGATCGGCCCGGCGATCAGCAGCTTCGTTCGCAGGCTGCGCAGCGCCTCGGCGCGATTCTCGCGCGTGGCGCCGACGACGAGCACCAGCCGCCGGCCGCCACGGTCGATCGGCGTGACGAGCAGCCGGGCCGGCTCGTCGAGCCCCGTGACCGACGGCCGGTCGACAAAGCGCGGCCGGCCCAGGGCCCCAGACACCGTCGCGCTGCCGACGAGCGGACGGCTCCCCAGGGTGTGCGTCTCGTCGAGCACCCGTCCGCTGCGGTCGAGGAGCTGGGCGAAGGTCTCGCCGCGCTCGATGAGCTGTCCCCCGGTCGCCGTGGCCAGCGAGCCGCCAGGCTCGATCACCAGCGCCGAGAGGTCCTGGGCACGGAGGCGCAGGTCCTCGTCCAGCGCCCGCGACAGGTCGGTGCCGAGGCTTCGGTAGAGGAACCCGCCCGTGCCCACGAGCACGAGGGCCATGGCGGCGGCGAACGCCACCGCCAGGCGCACACGGACCGGAGCGCTCCTCACCGGTCCTCGCGCAACCGGTAGCCGACGCCCGGCACCGTCTCGATCGAGCACCGATCAAAGGGGCTGTCGATCTTCAGGCGCAGCCGGCGGACGTACACGTCGACGACGTTCGACCGCGTCTCATAGGCGAAGTCCCAGGCCGACTCGATCAGCGCCAGCCGTGAGAGAACCTCACCTGTCCGGCGCATCAACGCCTCCAGCACCGCGAACTCCTTCGCCGAGAGCTCGATCTCCACATCCCCGCGGCGAACCTGATGGCGCGCCGGGTCCAGAGACAGGTCACCCGCCGTGAGCACTGCCGGTCGCTCGGGATGACCGCGGCGCGCCAGCGACCGCAGTCGCGCGTGGAGCTCGGCCAGCGCGAACGGCTTGACGAGGTAATCGTCGGCGCCGCAGTCCAGCCCCGCGACACGGTCAGCGACCTCGTCACGCGCGGTCAACATCAGCACCCCCGACCACACGCCCCGCTCACGCAGCCGCCGACAGACCTCGAACCCCGAGGCCCCGGGGAGCATCACGTCGAGCACGATCGCGTCGTAGGCCACCATCGCCGCCATCGACAGAGCCTGCTCGCCGTCGCTCGCGACGTCCGCCGCCAGGCCCTCCTTGGCCAGCGATCGCGCGATCACGCTCGCCATTCGCGGCTCGTCGTCAACGACCAGGATCCGCACGCCTCGGAGTGTTGCGCAATCCAGATGACAGGCCGATGACCGGCGGCGTCATCTCGCTTTCATGCCCCCCGTCCATGGTCAAGGCCACCCGGCGTCCCCCGAGGACGTCAAACGATCACTAAGGAGACCGACATGCCTCGGACACTCACCCTGCTGGCGGCGGCCGGCGTCGCTGCCTGCCTCGGCTTTCCAGCGCTCGCTGGCGCATCGACCCCGGCCGTTGACCCAGGCCAGTTTGGCGGCCAGACGCAGAACGCCTGGTTCCCCCTGCGACCCGGCACCGTGTACACCTACCGCGGGGTCAAGGACGGTCTGCCCGTCAAGGACGTGGTCGCCGTCACCGGCGCCACCAAGGTCATCCAGGGAGTGCGCTGCACCGTCGTCGCCGACCGCCTGTACGCCCACGGACGGGTCATCGAACGCACCACCGACTGGTACGCCACCGCCAAGGACGCCACGGTCTGGTACTTCGGCGAGGCGACCGCCACCCTCGACCCCCGGACCGGCCACGTCAAGAGCACCGACGGGTCCTTCCAGGCCGGCGTCGACGGCGCCCGCCCCGGCATCTACATGCCCGGGAAGCCACGCCCCGGACAGAGCGCCCGCCAGGAGTACTACCGGGGCCACGCCGAGGACCACTTCACCGTCCTCTCCTCCACCGCGCATGTCAACACCCCGGCAGCATCGTCACGAAACGTCCTGCTGACCAGGGAATTCACGCCCCTGGAACCGGCCGTGCTTGACCACAAGCTCTACATACGCGGTGTCGGCACCGTGCTCGAGGAGTCCGTCAAGGGGCCGGTCGAGCGACTCGTCCTGCAATCGGTCCACCACTCCCGCTAGCCCGAGGGGCGGGCCCGCCCCACCGGGGGGCGCGCCCGCCTCAGGCCAGGGCGAAGCGCAGGGGTCGTTGGTGACGACCCCCGGGGCGCGCCCGCCTCAGGCCAGGGCGAAGAGCCGGGGGTCGTTGGTGATGACCCCGGTCACCCCGAGCCGGCGCAGGCGGCCGATCTCGGGGGCGTCGTCGACCGTCCACACGTAGAGCTCGCCCCCGGCGGCGGCGATGGCGGCGACCAGCGCCGGGCTGACCAGGCGCCAGTGGGACATGATGGCGTCGAAGCGCCCGGCGGCGATGGCACGCGCCGCCCAGCGGGGCAGCGCCGCCCGGTAGGCGAGGCCCAACCCGACGGCGAGCAGCCGGGTGCGGGGGTCGGCGGTGTAGTCGCGGCGCACCCGGGGAACCGAGAGGCCGAGGCGGACGACCGGGTCGGCGGCCCGGATCAGGGCGAGGCTCGAGGCGTACATCGAGCTGATCAGCGCCCGCTCGAGCAGGCCGGCCTCGCGGAGAGCCTCGACGGTGCGCAGCTCGTAGCCCGGGAGCTTGAGGTCGACGTCGAAGAGGACGTCGCCGAACGGCTCGGTCTGGAGGTGGCCCAGCGCCTGACCGAGGGTCGGGGCCCCGGCGACGCCGGTGTAGTCGTGGGCCACCAGCAGCTCGCCGCTCCCGTCGACCTTGGCGCTGAGGACGTCGAACTCGATCATCTCGACCCCGGCGGCCAGGGCGGCGTCGAAGCTGGCCGGGGTGTTCCCGGCGACGATCCCGTCAGCCCCCTTGTGGCCGACCCGCAGCAGGGCGGCGGTCATGCCTGGCACCCCGGGCACCAGTAGGTGATCCGATTCTCCTCGCCCTGGCCGGCGGCGCGGATCGTCGCCCCGCAGCGGCGGCACGCCTCGCCCCGGCGACCGTAGACCGCCCGCGGGCGGGTCATGTGGCCGTCGCGGGCCGAGCGGGCCATCCGCTCCCGGGCGACGCCGACGATGGCTCGGGCCTCCTCGTCGCTCGTCGCCCCGACCGCCCGCCACGGGTCGATCGCCGCCTCGAAGCAGGCCTCGGCCTTCCAGAGGTTGCCGATCCCGGCCAGCGTGCGCTGGTCGAGGAGGGCGTCCCCGATCGGCCGAGTCGGGTCGTCCTCGCGCAGGCGGGCCAGGAAGCGCTGCTCGTCGAACTCGGGCCCGATGACGTCGGGTCCGAGGCCGGCCAGGCGCTGGTCGAAGCGGGTGCGCGAGTCGGTGACCAACTCGAGCACCGGACCGTCGAACTGGACGACCTGGTGGAATCCGGCCTCGAGGACAAGCCAGGCCCGCCGGGCCGCCCGCCGCCAGGCCTGACCGACCCGGTAGACGGCCCAGGACCCGGTCATCCGCAGGTGGGAGTGGATGGTCAGACCGCCGTCGAAGCGGAGGAACAGGTGCTTGCCGTAGGCGTCGACCGTCCGCACCCGGCGGCCCTCCAGGCGCTCGGGCCAGCGCTGGCCGCCGCTGCGCGGGGACGGGGTGAGGATCCGCTCGGGCACCCGCCCCTCGAGGACCGGGCGGATCCGGTTCGCCGCGTAGTGGATGGTGTCGCCTTCGGGCATCGTCGTCCTCCGCGTCGGGGACCGGGGTCGCCGGAGGCCGTCTTGCGGTCCTCTAAGCCTACGCTCCGCCCCCGGACGCTCGCCGGTTGGAGGTCGACTCCAGGCCGGCTGAGCTTGGTCGCCCTCACTGACCGCCCCGCCCGCCTACTCGACGACCAGCGTGGCGTGCATCCCGAGGTGGTCGTGGTCGGCCAGCGAGCAGTAGAGCCGGTAGGTGCCCGGCGCCAGCTCCGCGGTGAGCGTAGTCGTCGGATCGCCGGGGTGGAGAATCGGCGTCTGGGCGACCGCCACGCCGTTCTGGGAGATCGTCAGGTTGTGGTCGTCCTGGCCGATGTTCGAGATGTTGAGCTCGACGCTCCCGGCCGCGACGATCGGGTGCCCGCTGACCACGCTGTACTCGTACTCCTCGACGGCCGTCCGCCGCGGCGGGGCGGCCGAGGTCGTGGGCGTCGTCGGTGGGGGCGGAGGCGGTGCGCTCGTGGTGGTGATCGCGGGTGTGGTCGTCGGCGGACTGGGCGAGCTCGGGGTGATCGTCGGCTCGTGCGTCTTGGGCGGGTGGCGCCTGGTCGTGCAGACCTTGTGGCGGTGGCCGCCGTGACCGAGGTGGTGGCAGACCACGCGCCTGTGGCGCGTCGCCCCGTCGGCCGCCCCGGTCGCGTCGTTCACCGCTGCGCCGGTGGCCCCCAGGCAGAGCGCAGCCAGCCCGGCTGTCCACCGGCGGCTCATTTGAACAGGGTGCTCGTGCCGTCGTGGCGCTGGAGTGCCGGGAACGGCTTGCTCGGAAGCACACCGGTGGCATCCCCGCCGAGCCACTCCTCGAGCACGGCTTGGTAGACCGACCGGAAGTCGGTCGGCACCTTGAGGTTCCCGGCCGCGTCCAGGTCGCCCGCCTTGCAGCCGGGAAACGGCGAGGCCCAGCCGCCTTTGACGGCGCTCCCGCTCAGCAGCATCAGGCCGCCGGCCCCATGATCGGTGCCCGCCGATCCGTTCTCCCCGACCCGGCGGCCGAACTCCGAGAAGACCATGGTGGCCACGTTCGGCTCAATCGCCTGGCCGCCGATCGTCCGCGTCTGGAGGTCGGCCTTGAACGCGGCCAGGGCCCGCGACAGCTCGGCCAGCTGGGGGTCCTGGGTGGCCAGCTGCCCGCCGTGGGTGTCGAAGCCGCCCCAGTGGATGGTGATGACCCGCGTGCCGAGCCCGGCGTGGAGGACCTGCGCCGCCAGCTTCAGCTTGTTCGACAGCTGGCTGTTGGCCGGGTACTGCGCCGCCGGGTTCGCCGCGCCGACTCCGGCCAGCGCCGCCCCCCGCGTGCTGACGTCGGTGGCGAGGCCGTAGCTCTGGCGTGAACGCGCGAGGTCGAGGTTCGCCGCGCCGGGAGCGATGGCCCGCAGCGACGCCATCTGGGCGTTGATGTCGGCCGGTGGGTGCGTCCCCGGCGGCAGCTGGGTCCCGCCGGTGGCGTCCATGGTGAAGCCGAGAGAGGCTCCCGGGGCAATCGCGCAGACCGGGTTCACGCGGGTGCGGATGTCCTTCGACAGCGCCGTGTCGATCGAGACGGCCTGAAGCGGGTTGATCGCCGAGCCGTTGTTGTCGATCCATCGGCCGAGCCACCCCGTGGTCAGCGCCGACAGCGTCCCCGAGAACCAGTAGTCGGACGAGTCGAAGTGCGACAGGCTGTACGGCTGGTAGTCGACTGCGGT
>JAXDHJ010000083.1:0-2679 GCA_034664565.1 Solirubrobacteraceae bacterium | reverse complement strand
GGGCCGGAGACGCTCGGGTCGAAGGGCTCACGGTGGGTCTCGCTCGGGAAGCCGGCCTGGTGGGGGACCCCGATCGGGGCGACAGCGGCCGAGAACAGGACGTTCGGGGCGCCGTCGACCTGGGCGTCACCGTAGGCGGGCGGGATCCCGGCCTCGTCGAGCCAGTTCCACCAGGGCATGGTCATCGTCGGGTCGATGTCCTGGAGGGCCAGCTCGAAGTGGTAGAGGTACCCGCGGTGCCAGGGCAGGAAGAGGTCGTTGTGGTGCTGGCAGATGCCGTCCGGCACACCATGCCAGCCGGCGAAGTACTGGTAGCCGCGGTTGTCCTGGCGGGCCAGCAACCCGGCGACGGCCGCCCGGAAGCCGGCCAGGCGCTCGGCGCTCAGCCGCGAGACGCTCTCCCGCATCTTGAGCGTCGCCCGCGCCTGCGGTCCGGCGGTGACGACCTGGACGGTCATTCGCCGGCAAGCTTACGGGCGCCGGCGCCGCCGGTCAACGACTCACAACGCCGTGGTCACCGGCCCGCTCCGCTCCCGCTCGGCCTCGTAGGCGGCGATCGCCTCGTCCTGCGCCAGGGTGAGCGCGATGTCGTCGAGACCGTTGAGCAGCCGGTGGCGGAGCTCTCCCTCGATCGCGAAGCCAACGACCCGGCCGGCGAAGCGCACCTCGCACGCCTCGAGGTCGACCACGGCCTCACCGGCGGCGGCCACGGCCCGGACGTCGTCCTCGGTCAGCACGACCGGGAGCAGTCCGACCTTGGTGCTGTTGGAGTAGAAGATGTCGGCGAAGCTCGGAGCCAGCACGGCCCGGAAGCCGTAGTCCTCGAGGGCCCACGGCGCGTGCTCGCGCGAGGAGCCGCAGCCGAAGTTCCGCCCGGCGGCCAGGATCGGGTTGCGCGGAAGATCCCAGCCGGGCTCGCGGGCCCAGTCGTAGAAGAGGAACTCGCCGAACCCCGTCCGCTCGATCCGCTTGAGGAACTGCTTGGGGATGATCTGATCGGTGTCGACGTCGTTGCGGTCGAGATGGCTGACCCCGCCGGCGATGACCTTGATCGGCTCCATGTGCTCAGCCCTCCCAGTCGCGGATATCGACGAAGTGCCCGGCGATGGCCGCCGCCGCGGCCATCTCCGGGGAGACGAGGTGCGTCCGGCCGCCGCGGCCCTGGCGGCCCTCGAAGTTGCGGTTGGAGGTCGAGGCGCACCGCTCGCCCTCGGCCAGGATGTCCGGGTTCATGCCCAGGCACATCGAGCATCCGGCCGTGCGCCAGTCGAAGCCGGCGGCCCGGAAGACCTCGTCGAGCCCCTCGGCCTCGGCCTGGGCGCTGACCTGCTGTGAGCCCGGCACGACCATGGCGTGCACGCTCGCCGCCACCCGGCGCCCCTCGACCACGGCCGCCGCCGCCCGCAGGTCACCGATCCGCGAGTTCGTGCACGAGCCGATGAAGACCCGGTCGAGCGCGATGTCCTGCATCGGGGTGCCCGGCTCGAGGGCCATGTAGCGGAGCGCCCGCACGGTCGCCTCGCGGGCGCCCGGCTCGTCGTAGTCCTCGGGCCCGGGGACCGCGCCCGTCACCGCGACCACCATCCCCGGCGTGGTACCCCACGTGACCTGCGGCGAGAGCGCCGCGGCGTCGAGGACCACCACCCGGTCGAACGCCGCCCCCGGGTCGCTGCGGAGCTCCCGCCAGCCGGCGACCGCCGCCTCCAGGTCGGCCGGCGCCCCGGGCCGGGCGGTGCGCTCGAACCAGTCGAAGGTGACATCGTCGGGGGCGACCATGCCGGCGCGGCCGCCGGCCTCGATGGTCATGTTGCAGACGGTCATGCGCCCCTCCATCGACAGGTCGTCGATCGCCGCCCCGGCGAACTCGACCACGTGGCCGGCGGCGCCCGACACGCCGATCTGGCCGATCGTGCCCAGGATGAGGTCCTTGGCCGTGACCCCGAAGCCGAGCTCGCCCTCGTAGCGCACGAGCATCGACCGCGGCTTCGGCTGGGCCAGGCACTGCGTGGCCAGGACGTGCTCCACCTCGCTCGTGCCGATGCCGAAGGCCAGCGCCCCGAAGGCGCCGTGGGTCGCCGTGTGCGAGTCGCCGCAGACGATCGTCATCCCCGGCTGGGTGACCCCGAGCTCCGGACCGATCACGTGGACGATGCCCTGGCGCTCGGAGCCCAGCGAGTACACCGGGACCGCGAACTCGGCGCAGTTGCGCTCGAGCGTCTCGACCTGGACGCGGGAGAGCTCGTCGCGGATCCGGGCGGCCACCGGCGTGCCGTCGGTGGGGACGTTGTGGTCGGCCGTGGCCAGCGTCCGGTCCGGCCGGCGCACCGGCCGCCCGGCCAGGCGGAGCCCGTCGAAGGCCTGGGGGCTCGTCACCTCATGGACGAGGTGGAGGTCGATGAACAGCAGGCCGGGCGCCACCTCGTGGGCCGACCAGATCTTCTCGAGCAGCGTCTGGGGCATCGGCGGATCTCCTCTCGTGCGTTCGGGTCAGCTGCGGCGCAGCCCGGCGGACAGGACGGCCAGGAGGCGCGCCTCCCCGGGGCCGGGGTTCTCGAAGTGGTGGGGCAGGTCGGCGTCGAAGGTCACGCAGTCGCCGGGCCCCAGCGCGTGGCGCTCGCCGTCGCAGACCAGGACCACCCGCCCGTGCTCGACCAGCGCCGTCTCCCGGCTGCCCGGCTC
>JAXDHJ010000082.1:0-32073 GCA_034664565.1 Solirubrobacteraceae bacterium | reverse complement strand
AACCTCCTCCTGTTCGGACACGGGTTCTCGATCCTCTACGGCGAGGTGGAGCCACCCGCCGGCGTGGACGTCGCGCTCGTGGCGCCGAAGGGTCCCGGGCATCTCGTCCGCCGCCAGTTCCTCGAGGGCAGCGGCGTGCCGGGCCTCGTGGCGGTGCAGCAGGACGCGAGCGGCAACGCCAAGGCGCTCGCCCTCTCCTACGCCGCGGCCATCGGCGGCGCCCGGGCGGGCGTCATCGAGACCACGTTCAAGGAGGAGACGGAGACCGACCTCTTCGGCGAGCAGGCCGTGCTCTGCGGCGGGGCCTCCGAGCTCGTCCAGGCCGGGTTCGAGACCCTGGTCGAGGCCGGCTACGACCCGCAGATGGCCTACTTCGAGTGCCTCCACGAGCTCAAGCTCATCGTCGACCTGATGTATGAGAAGGGCCTGGCCGGGATGCGCTACTCGATCTCCAACACCGCGGAGTACGGCGACTACACCCGGGGCAAGCGGGTCATCACCGAGGACACGAGGGACGCCATGCGCAAGATCCTCGCCGAGATCCAGTCGGGCGACTTCGCCCGGGAGTGGATCGCCGAGAATCGCGCCGGGCAGGAGAACTTCCGCCGGATGCGCGAGGAGCAGGCCGGGACCCAGGTGGAGGACACCGGTCGCGAGCTGCGCTCCCACATGGACTGGATCAAGCCGAGCTTCTGATCCCGGCCCGCAACTCATACCGGCTGTGACCAGCAGCACCCCTGACCTCGTCGTGCCCGCCGCCATCCGCCCGGTGGACGGACGCTTCGGGTGCGGGCCCTCGAAGGTCCGCCCCGAGCAGCTCGCCCACCTGGCGGCGGCCGGTGGCGCGGTGATGGGGACCTCGCACCGCAAGGCGCCGGTCAAGTCGCTGGTCGGTCGGGTCCGCAGCGCCATGGCCGAGCTGTTCTCGCTGCCCGACGGCTACGCCGTCGCCCTGGGCAACGGCGGGACCACCACCTTCTGGGATGCCGCCACCTTCGGCCTGGTCGAGCACCGGGCCCTCCACCTGGCCTACGGCGCCTTCTCGGAGAAGTTCGCCGAGGCGACGGGGAGCGCCCCGTTCCTCGACGAATCGATCGTCATGCGCGCCGACCCGGGCGACGCCCCGAGCCCGGTGGGGATCGCCCTGGCCGGGGCCGACGTGATCGCCTGGGCCCACAACGAGACCTCGACCGGGGTGATGGTCGAGGTGACACGGCCAGCCGGCTCGGACGGCGTTCTCGTGGTCATCGACGCCACCTCGGGGGCGGGGGGGCTGGCGGTGGACATGGCCGATGTCGACGCCTACTACTTCGCCCCCCAGAAGTGCTTCGCCTCCGACGGCGGGCTGTGGATCGCCCTGCTCAGCCCGGCCGCCCAGGAGCGGGTGGCCGGAATCGAGGCCTCGGGCCGCCACGTCCCGGCGTCCCTGTCCATCGGCAGCGCCCTGGCCAGCAGCGCCAAGGACGAGACGAACAACACCCCGGCGGTGGCCACCCTCTTCCTCCTCGTCGACCAGCTCGAGTGGATGCTCGACGGCGGCGGGCTTGACTGGTGCGTCGGGCGCTCGCGGGCGTCCTCAGAGCACCTCTACGCCTGGGCCGAGGCCTCGCCGTTCGCCGCGCCCTTCGTCGGCGACCCGGGGCTGCGCTCGTCGGTGGTCGGCACCATCGAGTTCGACTCCTCCGTCGACGCCAAGGCCCTGGCCGCGACCCTCCGGGCCAACGGGATCGTCGACGTCGACCCCTACCGCGGGGTGGGGCGCAACCAGCTGCGGGTGGGCATGTTCCCGTCGATCGACACCGCCGACGTCGAGGCCCTGACCGCGTGCATCGACTGGGTCGTCGAGCGCTCCCGGTGACGGCGCGAGGATGACCGACCCACGGCCGCGGGTGCTGGTTCGGGAGGACGTCGGGGATTCCGGGGTGGCGCTGCTGCGCGACCACTTCGACGTCGAGACAGGGTTCGACTGGACCCGGGAGGAGCTGGCGGAGAGGCTCGCCCCGTTCCACGGCATCCTCATCCGCTCGGCGACCAAGCTGACCGCCGACCTCATCGCCCGGGGGACCTCGCTGCGGGTCATCGGCCGGGCCGGAGTCGGGGTGGACAACGTCGACGTCGACGCGGCGACCAAGCGGGGCATCGTGGTGGCCAACGCCCCCCAGTCGAACGTGGTCACCGCCGCCGAGCACACCCTCGCCCTCCTCCTCGCCCTGGCCCGGAACATCCCCCAGGCCCACGCCTCGCTGACCGCCGGGCGGTGGGAGCGGTCGAGCTTCTCCGGGGTCGAGCTCTACGAGAAGACGCTCGGAATCGTCGGCTTCGGGCGCATCGGTCAGCTCGTGGCCGCCCGGGCCCGGGGCTTCGGGATGCACGTCATCGCCTTCGACCCGTTCATCTCCTCCGAGCGCTACCGGGAGGCGGGGACCGAGAAGGTCGATAGCACCACCGAGCTCTACGCCCGGGCCGACTTCGTCACCATCCACCTGCCCCAGACCGACGAGACCCGGGGCTTCCTCGACGCGTGGGCCTTCGCGAGCATGAAGGACGGGGTACGGATCATCAACGTCGCCCGCGGCGGGCTGATCGACGACGCCGCCCTCCAGGAGGCGCTCGACTCGGGCAAGGTGGGGGGCGCCGCCCTCGACGTCTTCCCGAGCGAGCCCATCACCGACTACCCGCTGTTCTCGGGCTACCCGAACGTGATCGTCACCCCCCACCTCGGGGCCTCGACCGCCGAGGCGACCGACCGCGCCGGCCTGCAGAGCGCCGAGCAGGTGGTGGCCGCCCTGACCGGCGGGGTGGTCTCGACCGCGGTCAACATCCCGTCGATCGCCGCCGAGGACATGGCCGTCCTGCGACCGTTCCTGCCCCTGGCCTCCCAGCTCGGCCGCCTGGCCATCGGCCTGGCCGAGGGCAGCTCGCTGGAGCGGGTCGAGGTCGCCTTCTTCGGGCGGATCGGCGACTACGACACCCGCCTGCTGACCAGCGCCGTCCTCCAGGGCGCGCTGCGCGGCCACACCGAGGAGGCGGTCAACTTCGTCAACGCCCCGTCGCTGGCCGCCGAGCGGGGGATCGTCGTCGAGGAGCGGATGGTCTCCGCGTCTGAGGACTTCAACGAGTTGATCAGGGTCAGCGTGGTGGCCGGCGGCGAGCGGGTGGCGGTGGCCGGGACGGGGATGGGCCCCCAGCAGGTGCCCCACCTCGTCGAGGTCTGGGGTCAGCGCTTCACCATCGAGCTCGAGCCGAACCTGACCGTGTTCCGCTACCGCGACCTCCCGGGCATGATCGGCCGGGTGGGGACGGTGCTCGGCGCCCACGCCATCAACATCTCCTCGGCCGCCGTCGGACGCCAGCCGGCGGGGGCCGCCGACGCGACCCTGCCGAGTGACCTGGCGGCCATGGTGGTCACCACCCGCGAGCCGGTGCCCGACGAGGTCCTGGGCGAGATCCTCGCCGCCGAGGGATGGGTCAGCGGGCGCAGCGTCGTCCTGTAGGGCTGCCGGGATCCGCCGCCGGGTGCGAGCCCGGGGAGGCCGGGCCGAGGGGGACCGGGGGCGGTAGGATCCGGGCGGTGAGATCGAGGGTTCGAAACGGCGGCGCCCGGGTGCTCGTCCTCGCCGCCCTGGCCGTCGCGGGGGGGACGCCCGACGCCGCGGGGGCGGCGGCGCCGACCAGGGCGCGGGCGGGGGCGTTCGCCCGGGCGGTGAACCTGGTGGCGGCCGACCTGCCCGGCTACGCCTCGGCCAAGAGCCGGACCACGGCGGGGGAGAAGCGCTTCGGGGCGAGCGTGGCGCGGTGCGCCGGAGGCGTCGACGGGGGGGAGGTCCTCAGCGCCGACTCGCCCGACTTCAGCCAGGCCAGCCCGGGAGGCCTGGCCGAGCTCGACGCCAACTCGACGGTCAGCGTGGCCCGATCGTCGGGGATCGCCGCCAAGGATCTGGCCGTGGTGCGCAGCTCCCGCGGGAAGGCCTGCCTGGTGGCGGCGGTCGATCAGCTCCTGAAGTCGATGAAGGTGGCCGGGGTGAGCTTCGGGCGGGCCACGGTGACCACCACCCGCCCACCGGCTCCGGGGGCGAACGGGAGCTTCGAGCTGCGCCTGAGGATCACCGCGAACGCCGGGGGGGTGAGGATTCCGTTCTACCTCCACACCCTGGGCTTTCGCCTCGGACCGGCGGCCGTCGCCCTGAGCACCCTGGGGATCCTGACGCCCTTCCCGGCGGCCGACGAGCAGCGCCTGTTCGCGGTCCTGCTGGCCCGGGCCCGGGCGAACCGGCTCTGAGCGCGGCTCGCGGCGGGTGAGCCCGCGCCGCGCGGTCAGCCGGCGTCGGGACCGGCGCCGGCCCGGCCTCCTCCTCGGGCTCCTCGGCCTGTGCCTGGCCGGCGGCGCCGTGCGCTTCGCCAGCCTCGGCCAGCAGAGCTTCTGGCTCGACGAGGCGGCAACCGGCCGGCTGGTGCGGATGGGCCTGGGCGGCCTGCTGCGAACCCTGCCCGACGGGGAGTCGACGCCGCCGCTCTACTACGTCCTCGCCTGGCTGTGGACGCGTCTGGCCGGGACGGGGGAGGTGGGGCTGCGGTCGCTCTCGGCCCTGCTGGGCACCCTGACCATCCCCGTCCTCTACGCCGCCGGGTCCCGCCTGCTCGACCGGCGGGCGGGGTTGGCGGCGGCGGCGCTGGCCGCCTTCAGCCCGCTGCTCGTCTGGTACTCGCAGGAGGCCCGGTCCTACGCCCTGCTCGTCGCCCTGAGCGCGGTCAGCCTGTGGGCGCTGGCCGGCGCGGTCGAGCCGAAGTCGGGCCGGCGGCCGCTGGTGCTGTGGGGGCTGGCCTGCGCGCTGGCCATGGCCACCCACTACTTCGCGGTGTTCGTGGTCGCCCCGGAGATGGTCTGGCTGCTCCGGGCGCGGGGCCGGGCGGCCGGACCGGCGCTGATCGGGGTGGTGGCGGCCGGAGCGGCGCTGGCCCCCCTCGCCCTCCACCAGCGAGCGCAGGGCACCGCCGCCTTCATCGCCGCCAGCCCGCGGGCCACCCGGCTGGGCCAGGCGGCCAAGCAGCTGGCGGTGGGCTACGACGCTCCGGGCCAGGTCGCCCTGGCGGCGGCGGCCGCCGTGCTCGTGCTCGCCCTCGTCTGGCTCGGGGCCCGGCGGGTGACCGGCGGGGCGCGGCGGCGGGCGCTGGGCCTGGCCGGGGTGGCGGCGGCGGCGGTCGGGGCGCCGATCGCCCTGGCCCTACTCGGCCTCGACTACGTGATCACCCGCAACCTCATCGGGGCCTGGGTCCCGGCGGCGCTCGCTCTTTCTGCCGGGGGAGCGCTGTCGGGTCGCCGGGCGGGCCCGGGGATGGTCGCCGGCCTCTGCGCGCTCGGCCTGGTGGCCACGCTGGGGGTGGTGCTCGACGCGCGCTATCAGCGCGACGACTGGCGGGGGGCGGCCCGGACGCTGCCGGGTCCGGGACCGGCGGCCCTGGTGGTGACGCCGGCGTCGGGGAGCGTGGCCCTGGCCTACTACCTCCCGGCGAGCCGGCGGCTGCCGGCCGCCGGAGCCCCGGTGGAGTGGGTGGAGGTGATCGGGCTGGGGGCGCGGGGGGTGGGGCGTCCGCTGAGCGCGCCGCGGCTGGCCTCGGCGACCCCGATGCTGGCCGGCTTCGGGGTCCCGCAGGCGCGGCGGGGGGCGACGTTCACCGTGCTGCGCTACCGGGCGCTGGGGGCGCCGGTCCTGGTCACCCCGGCCCTGCTCGCCCCGGTGGCGCTGGCCCCGGGGAGCCCGGCGACGCTCGTGGCCGGACGCTGAGACGGCCGGCGGGATCCGGTCGCCTCGGCCTCGCCGCGGGGCCCGCCGGCGGCGGCCAGCCAGCCCCGCCGGGCGGGGGCGGGCGGTTCAGCTCGCCGGGGGCCGGGCGGCGAGGGCCACGCCCTGGGCGTAGGCGGCGCGCAGGACGGCGTCCCGGCGGGCCGGGTTCATGAGGTCGGGTGCCATCAGGCGGGCGGCCGGCTCGGCCGGACCGACCATGCGCAGGCGGGCGCCGCGGCGGCGGATGGCGGCGACCTCGAGCACCTGGCGGCTGCGCAGCGCCGCCCGCAGGACTCCGAGGGGGGAGCTGAGGGCCGCCGGGAGGCCGGCGGTCGGATTCAGGCAGAGGAGCTGGGTGCGCCGGCCGGCGGGGGCGGCGTCGAGGTTGGTCATGCTCCAGGCGGCGCCGTCGACGTAGTCGCGCCCGCCGATGCGCACGGGGCGGAAGTAGCCGGGGATGGCGCAGGAGGCGGCCACCGCCTCGCCCACCCTGGCCGGCGGGGCGTCGGGGGCGCCGAAGACGACCCGGCGCCCGCTGCGTCGCTCGACGCAGGCCACGCGGAGGCGGCCGTCGAAGCGGGGGCCCAGGCGCTCGACCGAGCGCTCGAGGTCGGCGAGCGAGCGGGTGCCCTCGGGGAGCAGGGCGAGGACGCCGCCGCGGGCCAGGCCGCCGGGTATGCCCTCGAGTCGCATGGCCGGCGCGCAGACCGGCTCCAGCAGCCGGGTGGCGGCCCGCTCGAGGCGCCCGGGCCCGGGCGGGGGGGCGGCCACGGGCTCGGGGGCGGCGGCGGGGCGCCGGGTGGGCCGGCGGGGCGGGCGCCCGGCGGCGAGGCGGGCGGCGACGATCGCGCCGGCGGAGGTCCCGACGAAGCTCTCGGTCTCGCGGAGGTCGAGCCCGGTGGCGTCCTCGATGCCGGCCAGGAGGCCGGTCATCCACGCCTCGCCGAGGGTGCCGCCGGCACCGAGGACGAGGACGTCGGGGCGGATGATCGGCGGGCCGGACACGTCGGGCGCACAGTAGTCCCCGCCGGCTGGCTCGGGTCGGGTCGGTCGAGCGGCGGCGGGGCCGCGAGTCTGTGACCGAGCTCACAGTCGGGGCGAGGCAGGAGCGCTAGCCTGGAGCGGCGAGGAGACAACCATTTCGAGGAGTCGGTGCGATGGACGCGACAGGTGACGGGCCTGACCCGAACGATTCGACGGCGGCGGGGGGAGCATCGACCGAGGACCGGCGTCCCAACAACATGCTCCTGGTGGTCGGCGGGACGACGGCGATGATCGTCGTCGGGCTGGCCCTCGTGGCCAGCCTGGTCAATTTGTGGCCGGTCGTCGACCGAGGCACGGTGACCTCGGCCCAGGGGACCCAGATGGTGGCGGTGACGGCTCGCGCGACGGTTCATCTGTTCTTCGGGCTGGTGGCGGTGAAGGTCACCACCAGCACCGCCCTGCTCCTGCTCGTGCTCATCGTCGGTGCCTCTGGGAGCCTGATCCACGCCGCCACGTCGTTCGCCGACTTCGTCGGCAACCGCCGCCTCTACGCGAGCTGGGCAGTCTGGTACCTGCTGCGTCTGATCGTCGGGATGACCCTCGCCCTGCTCCTCTACTTCGCCGTGCGCGGGGGGTTCTTCAGCGCGAGCTCGCAGTCGGCGGACGTCAATCCCTACGGGATCGCCGCCCTCGCCGGGCTGGCCGGACTGTTCTCCAAGCAGGCGACCGACAAGCTGCGCGAGGTGTTCGAGACCCTCTTCCAGGTCGATCACGGCGGCGACGGCCAGCGCAAGGACGACCTGACCGCGGCGGCGCCGACCGTCTCGGGGATCGACCCTCCGCACGTCGAGTCGGGGCGCAAGATGTTCAAGCTGACGGTCAACGGGGCGCACTTCGTGCCGTCGAGCATGGTCCGGGTCAACGGCGTGGCCCAGACCACGAGGTTCGTCAGCTCCCAGCAGCTGGAGGCGACCGTTCCCGACGAGCTGCTGGAGACCGAGGGCTCGCTCCAGGTCACGGTGTTCACCGGGCCGCCCGGCGGCGGCGAGTCGACCCCGGCGATCCTCGGCGTGGCCGCGCCTGCCGATCCGCCCGCCCCGGCCGGGCCCGCGGCGGCGAGCGCGGGTACCGACCAGGCGGACGGAGAGCAGATCGGGCCCTGACCAGCCGGATGTCAGGCGGCCCGGCGAGGAGGCGGCGTGCTCGTCGCGCCCGGGGCGCCGGAGCGGCGTGCGAGGCTGACCGTCTGACGGGTGAGAGGGGCACGTGATGCTCCTCCAGCGGAGAAGCATCGTACGTGATAACGTACGCTTGTATGGCAAGCGCCGAGTCCGATCTGCAGCAGGCCACCACCGTCGGCCCGCGGGTGCGGGCCCTGCGCGACGCCATGGGCCTCTCCCTGCGGGAGCTGGCCGTTCGCTCCGGGGTCAGCGCGCCGATGCTCTCCCAGGTCGAGCGCGGGGAGACGAGCCCGACCCTCCAGGTGGCGGCGCGGATCGCCCACGGTCTGGAGCTCCGTCTCTCCCAGCTCCTGCGCCTCGACGAGGACGGGGCGGTCACCGTGGTCCGGGCCGGTGATCGGCGTCCGGGCGGCAACGCCCGCCGGGGACACCGCTACGAGCTGCTGAGCGCCCCGCTGCCCGGCCAGCGGGCCGAGCTCTCGCGCCACACCCTGGCCGCCGGGGCGGCGACCGGCGGGGCGGACGATCCGCCCATGCACGAGCCGGGGAGCCGGGAGACGGCGCTGGTCGAGCAGGGGAGGGTGGTCCTGGTGTGCGACGGGGAGCGCCACCCGCTCGAGCTCGGCGACTGCGTGACCTTCGATGCCGACCTGCCCCACCATTTCGAGAACCCGGGCCCCGGGGAGGCGCGTCTGCTGGCCGTCCTCGCTGCCGGCCTGCGCCGCAGCTGATCGACCCACGAGAGGAGACCCCGATGGCAAAGACGCTGCTCGAGAAGATCTGGTCGGCCCACGAGGTGGCGCCCGGACTGCTCTTCATCGACCTCCATCTCGTGCACGAGGTGACGAGCCCGCAGGCCTTCGACGGCCTGCGTCTTGCCGGGCGCCGGGTGCGCCGGCCGGATCGGACGCTGGCCACCGCCGATCACAACGTCCCCACCGACGGGACTCCGGTGGCCGCCCGGATCCGTGACTCCCTCTCGCGGATCCAGGTGGAGACCCTGGAGGGCAACTGCGCCGAGTTCGGCGTGCCGGTCTACTCGCTGGGGTCCGATCGCCAGGGCATCGTCCACGTCATCGGTCCGGAGCTCGGGGTGACCCAGCCGGGGATGACCATCGTCTGCGGCGACTCCCACACGGCGACCCACGGCGCCTTCGGGGCCCTGGCCTTCGGGATCGGGACGAGCGAGGTCGAGCACGTCCTGGCCACCCAGTGCCTGGCCCAGCAGAAGCCCCGGTCGATGCTCGTCCGCTACGAGGGCGCGGCGGGCTTCGGGGTCAGCGCCAAGGATCTCATCCTCGCCACCATCGGCCAGATCGGGGTCTCGGGCGCGGCCGGACACGTGGTCGAGTACGCCGGGCCGGCGATCACCGCGCTGGGGATGGAGGGGCGGATGACGGTGTGCAACATGACCATCGAGGCCGGCGGACGGGCGGGGATGGTGGCTCCGGACGAGGTCACCTTCGACTGGTTCGAGCGCGACGCCCGCCCGGGTGGACCGGCGGATCTCGAGCGGGCGATCGCCGGCTGGGGCGACCTCCACAGCGACCCGGGGGCCGAGTTCGATCGGGAGGTGGTGGTCGACGCGGCGGCCGTCTCGCCGCAGGTCACCTGGGGGACGACGCCGGGGATGGTGGCGGCGGTGACCGGGACCGTGCCGGCGCCGGAGGACTTCGCGCAGGCGGGCGACCGGGAGGCGGCCGAGCGGGCGCTGCGCTACATGGCGCTCGAGCCGGGGACGCCGATCGAGGACATCGTCCTCGACCGGGTGTTCATCGGCTCGTGCACCAACTCGCGGATCGGCGACCTGCGGGCGGCGGCGGCGGTCGTCGAGGGCCGGAGGGTGGCCGGGCACGTGCGGGCCATGGTGGTTCCGGGCTCCCAGCAGGTGAGCGCCCAGGCCGAGGCCGAGGGCCTCGACGAGGTGTTCCGGGCCGCCGGCTTCGACTGGCGCACGGCAGGTTGCTCGATGTGCCTGGGGATGAACCCCGACATCCTCGCCGCCGGGGAGCGGTGCGCGTCGACCTCGAACCGCAACTTCGAGGGTCGCCAGGGCCGGGGTGGGCGCACCCACCTGGTCTCGCCGGAGATGGCGGCGGCGGCGGCGGTTGCCGGGCACTTCGTCGACATCCGCAACTGGGCCGCCTGATGGGGCGCCAGACGAGAAAGGAAGACGCCTGATGCAACCGATCAGCGTGATCGCCGGCGGGGTCAGCCATCTCGACCGCAACGATGTCGATACCGACCAGATCATCCCCAAGCAGTTCCTCAAGCGGGTGGAGCGCAGCGGCTTCGGGGAGTTCCTCTTCTACGACTGGGCCAAGGAGCCGGGCTGGGATCTGCCCCGCAACCCGATCCTCGCCGCCGGACGCAACTTCGGCTGCGGGTCCTCGCGCGAGCATGCCCCGTGGGCGCTCGAGGACTACGGGTTCCGGGCGGTGATCGCCCCGAGCTTCGCCGACATCTTCTACTCCAACTGCACGAAGGTCGGGTTGCTGCCGGTGGTCCTCGGCGAGGATGACGTACGCGGTCTGGCCGCCGCCGGGGAGGCGGAGGTCGACCTCGAGGCGTGCGAGGTGCGCTTCGCCGGCCGGGTGGTCGGCTTCGAGATCGCCGCCGATCTGCGCCACCGCCTGCTCGGTGGACTGGACGACATCGCCCTGACCCTGGGCCAGGCCGAGGCGATCGCCGCCTTCGAAGCCGAGCGGGAGCGATCGGGGCCGGTGACCACCGCTCTCTGAGCTTGAGTATGGGGGGCGGTTGCGGTAGAACCTCCTTACCGAAATGGAGCCCGAGCACTTTGACGCCGTCGTAGTCGGGTCCGGATTCGGCGGCTCGGTGACCGCCGCTCGCCTCGCCGAGGCGGGCCTCGGGGTGTGCGTGCTCGAGCGGGGCAAGGCCTACCCGCCGAACTCCTTCCCGCGGAGCCCGCTCGGGCTCAAGAACAATTTCTGGGACCCGAGCGAGGGCCTGCATGGGATGTTCGACATGTGGGAGTTCGACGGGATCGACGCGGTGTGCGCGAGCGGGCTGGGCGGGGGCTCGCTGATCTACGCCAACGTGTTCCTGCGCAAGGACGAGCGCTGGTTCGTCAACGAGGACCTGGCGGCCGGCGGGTATGAGGACTGGCCGGTCACCCGGGCCATGCTCGACCCCCACTACGACGAGGTGGAGCGCCGCGTCGGCATCCAGCGCTACCCCCTCGAGCAGTCACCGTACGACCGCACGCCGAAGGTCCTCGCCTACCGCGACGCGGCCGCGCGCCTGGGGGAGGACTGGTCACTGGTCCCGCTGGCGGTGACCTTCGCCAACGACGGCTCGCCGGCGGTTCCGGGCGAGCCGATCAGGGAGGCCCGGCCCAACCTCCACGGGCGCACCCGGGATACCTGCCGGCTGTGTGGGGAATGCGACGTCGGGTGCAACTACGGGTCCAAGAACACCCTTGATTACACCTACCTGAGCGACGCCTGGCACGCCAAGGCCGACCTGCGGACGATGTGTGAGGTGCGGGCCTTCGAGCCGCGGGAGGGCGGCGGCTATAGCGTCAGCTACGTCCGCCACGACGCGGAGGCCGAGGGCCGGCCGACCGACACGGCGGCTCTGGCCCGCCAGCGCATGACGTGCG
Source organism: Solirubrobacteraceae bacterium (assembly GCA_034664565.1). Classification (GTDB taxonomy): domain Bacteria; phylum Actinomycetota; class Thermoleophilia; order Solirubrobacterales; family Solirubrobacteraceae; genus Palsa-513. The sequence continues at coordinate 20,500 of JAXDHJ010000082.1, read as the reverse complement.
ATCGCCTGATCCTCTCGGCGGGCACCCTGGGGACCACCTGGCTCCTCCTGCGCAACCGCGCCGCCCTGCCCGGGCTCTCCGACCAGCTCGGCCACGGCTTCTCGGGTAACGGCGACCTCCTGAGCTTCGCCGTGCGGGCCAGCCAGGAGGTCAACGGGGTGCGGGTGCCCCGGGTGATCGATCCGGGCCTGGGCCCGGTGATCACCAGCGCCATCCGGGTGGCCGACGAGCGCGACGGCGGCCAGGGCCGGGGCTTCTACCTGGAGGACGCCGGCTACCCGCAGTTCGCGAGCTGGATGCTCGAGATGCTCGAGGAGCCCGAGGCCATCGCCCGGGCGCTGCCCCGGGCGGCGCACTTCGTGTGGTCGGCGCTGCACGGGCACCGACACAGCGAGATCGGCGGCCTGGCCTCGGCCCTGCTCGGCGACTGCGACCTCTCCTCGGGCCTGATGCCCCTGCTCGGCATGGGGCGCGACATCCCCGACGGGCGGATGTCGCTCAAGGACGAGCGGCTGGAGCTCGACTGGTCCAAGCACGGAGCCTCCTCGGTGTACTTCGACCGGGTGCGCGAGCTCTCGCGCCGGGTGGCCGGCGAGCTCGGTGCCGACTTCGTCGACAACCCGATCTGGCACGAGAACCGGGTGATCACCGTGCACTCCCTCGGGGGCTGCCGGATGGGGCGCTCGCCGCAGACCGGGGTGGTGGACCCCTACGGGCGGGTGTTCGGCCATCCGGGGCTCTACATCGCCGACGGCTCGGTCATGCCGGGACCGGTGGGGGCCAACCCGTCGCTGACCATCGCGGCGCTGGCCGACCGCTTCGCCACCGCCATCCTCGAGGAGCCGCGCGGCACGCCGGCCCCGGCGAGCCCTCCGAGCTCTCCGAGCCCGGACGCCGGTCCGTCCACGCCCGCCGGGCCGCCGCCGCCCCCGCCGGCGGGGCCTCCGACCGGCGAGGGCGCCGCGTCGATCGCCTTCACCGAGGAGATGAAGGGCTACGTGACCTTCGGGGAGACCGACTACGACCGGGGGTTCCGGACGGGCAAGAAGGCGGGTACCGGCTTCATGTTCCACCTCACCATCAAGGCCGACGACGTCGAGCGGTTCATCGCCGACCCGCGGCACACGGGGACGGCCGAGGGGTGGATCGAGTCCGACGCCTTCGGCGGCCGGCTGCCGGTCACCAAGGGGGTGTTCAACCTCTTCGTCGACCAGGAGTCGGCGCGCCACAAGCGGATGCTCTACCGGCTCGAGTTCGCCGACGGTGAGCAGCACCCGCTGACCATGACCGGCTTCAAGGAGATCCTCCACCACCGGGGATTCGATGCCTGGTCGGAGACGACGACCTTGTTCACCAGGGTGCTGGCCGGTCACGTGGCCGCCGAGGACGAGGCGCAGGCCGAGGTGGTGGCGTGCGGGATCATCCATATCCACCCCCTCGACTTCGCCCGTCAGCTCACCACCTTCCGGGTCGATCCACCCCACCGGGAGGATGCGCTCCTGCGCTTCGGGGAGCTCTTCGCCAGCGAACTGTGGAGCGCCTACCGGCCGGGAGCCGGAGCTTGAGCGGGCAGACCGAGCGTACCGTCGCTTTCACCACCGAGGACGGGGTCGGATGCAACGTGATCAACGTGCGGGGCGGGCGCGCGCCGACCAAGGGGCCGGTCCTCCTCGTTCACGGGGCCGGCGTGCGGGCCAACATCTTCCGGGCCCCGAGTGGGCGCAACCTGGTCGACGTGCTCGTCGACGAGGGGTGGGACGTGTGGCTCGAGAACTGGCGGGCGTCGATCGACATCCCCCACAACCACTGGACCCTCGACCAGGCCGCGGTCTACGACCATCCGCTGGCGGTGCGCACGGTGTGCGAGCAGACCGGCAGCGACGAGCTCAAGGCGGTGATCCACTGCCAGGGCTCGACCAGCTTCATGATGAGCGCGCTGGCCGGCCTCGTCCCCGAGGTGACGACGATCGTCTCCAACGCGGTGTCCGTCCACCCGATCGTGCCGCCGCTGGCCAACGTGAAGCTCCGCACCATGATCCCGGCGACGGCGCGGGTGCTCGGCTACCTCGACCCCCAGTGGGGGCGGATCGGGGCGCCGTGGCTGGTGCCCAAGCTTGTCGACGCGTGGATCGGGCTCGTCCACCACGAGTGCGAGAACGGGGTGTGCAAGTGGTCGAGCTTCACCTACGGGTCGGGGAAGCCGACGCTGTGGAGCCACGAGAACCTCAACGAGGAGACCCACGAGTGGCTGAAGGACGAGTTCGCCGCCGTGCCGCTGACCTTCTTCAGCCAGATCGTGCGCTGCGTGCGGGCGGGGCGGCTGCTCTCGGTCGACGGCCACGCCGAGCTGCCGGCCGACTTCACCGCCCAGGCCCCGCGCACCGAGGCCCGGGTGGTGTTCCTGGCCGGGGCGCAGAACGCCTGCTTCACGGCGGAGAGCCAGCGGGCGTCCCATGCGTGGTTCGCCGGGCACGCGCCGGAGCGGACGAGGCTGCACGTCTTCGAGGGCTACGGCCACCTCGACGTGTTCATGGGGCGCAACGCCGCGCGCGACTGCTTTCCGACCATCGTCGCCGAGCTCGAGGAGGCCTGACCCGATGCCCACGCCCGCCCGCCTGAGGCGCCAGACCGGCCGCCACGCCCTGGTCGACACCATCCCCTTCACCCTGCCGGTGGCCTCGCGGGAGAGTCCGGCGCTGATCGCCGGGTTCTCCATCGACGCCCGGGCGGCGGGCGGGCTGCTGCCCGGGAACGAGGTCCACCCGCTGCTCCTGCCCGGCGGCCGGGCGGTGCTGGTGGTCACCGTGGTCGACTACCGCTCGACCAACATCGGCCGCTACATCGAGTTCTCGGTGGCCATCGCCTGCACCCACGGGGCGCGTCCGGCCCCGCCGCTGGTGGCGGTGCTCCCGGTGGCCCAGAAGCTGTTCGGGACCGGCCAGTACGTGGTCGACCTGCCGGTCTCCAGCGAGATCTCGGTCAAGGGCGGGAAGGGCATCTGGGGCATGCCCAAGCACCAGGCCAATCTCGATTACGTGATCACCGAGCGGACGGTGTCGAGCCAGTACGACCTCGACGGCCAGCTGTGCGTGCGCATCGAGGTCGACCGGCCGTGGTTCGAGGGGATTCCGGTGGCCATGGGCACCTCCAACTACTGCGCCTTCCGGGGGATGCTGATGAAGTCGGACGTCTACTTTCGCGCCCACGCCGGGTTCAACCTGCCGTTCACCCGGTCGGCCCGCCTGGAGCTCGGCGGTCATCCGCGGGTGCGGGCCCTCAAGGACCTCGACATCGCCGAGCGGGCGCTGTTCTCGGGGTTCTTCCCGGAGACCCGGGGCATCCTCGACGACCATGTCGAGTCGTGGTTCCTCTCGGAGACGACGCCTCCGCTGGGGCCGTTCGAGGGTATGGAGAGCGTGGTCGAGCTCGGCCAGCACCACGACTGGCTGGCGCCGCCGGACGATCCGGCGCTCGAGCTGCCGGGGGCACAGGTGGCCACGCCGTGACCGCGGGGGCCGACGCGACCGCGGGCGCCGCCGCGGCCGCCCGATACCGACGCGGGGCGGCGCCATGACCGATGAGCAGGAGCGCAGGGCCCTGCTGGCCATCGCCGTGGTGACGGTGGCGACGGGGGCGACCCAGGTCGCGGCTCCGAGCGCGATGCTCAGCCCCCTGAAGGTGGAGGACAGCCCGGCTACGCAGCAGCTGTTCGCCACCGTGGGCATGTTCATGGTCATCGTCGGCGGGCTGCTCTTCGGCGCCCTGCGCCGCGGCGAGGGGGCGCGGCCGGTGGTGTTCTGGGCCAGCGCCCAGAAGCTGGGCGCTGCCGGTGCGGTGGCCATCGGCGTGCGGCGGTCGGTGTTCTCGCCCCTGGCCCTGCTGGTCGCCGGCTTCGACTTCGCCTCGGGCGTCCTCGCCGTCGACTACTGGCGCCGGCTGCGGCGCTCGTGACGGCAGCGGCGGCGGCGGCCCACACGCCGGCGCTGGCCGCCCCGGCCGGCGGCCCGGGCCCGCGCCGGTCGCTGCTCCTGGCCGGGGGCGGGATGCGGGTCGCCTACCAGGCCGGGGTCCTCGTCGCCCTCGAGCGGGCGGGGCTGGTCTTCGCGCACGCCGACGGTACCTCGGGGGGGACGATGAACCTGGGCATGCTCCTCTCTGGGCTGGGGCCGCAGGAGATGTGCGAGCGCTGGCGGACGCTCAACGTCCGCGACTTCGTCAGCCTGCTCCCGGTGCGCCGGCTCCTCCAGGGCCCGCCCTACCCGGGGTTCGGTTCCAGCGAGGGGATCCGCCGGCGGGTGTATCCCCACCTGGGGATCGACCCGGGGCGCATCCGGGCGGCCCGGGGGATGGCGGCGACATTCAACGTGTGCGACTACGGGCGCAAGGTGTGCGTGGCGGTGCCCCACGAGGAGGTCGACCTCGACCTGCTGGTGGCCGGGGTGTCGCTGCCCATGCTGACGCCGGCGGTCGAGCGCGAGGGTCGCATCTACGTCGACGCCGTGTGGATCAAGGACGTCAACGTGGCCGAGGCGGTGGCTCGCGGCGCCGAGGAGCTGTGGCTGGTGTGGGCGATCGGCAACCACGGCGTCTACCGGGACGGGCCGCTCCAGCATTACGTGCACATGATCGAGATGAGCGCCAACGGCAAGCTGTTCGCCGAGCTGGAGCAGGTGCGGGCGGCCAACGCGACCCGGGAGACGCCGATCCGCCTTCACGTGGTGCGCCCGCGCTACCCGCTGCCGCTCGACCCGGATCTCCTCCTCGGGCGCATCGACGCCGCCACCCTGATCGCCATGGGGCACCGGGACGCCTGCGACTACCTGGCCGCCCGGACGGCGGACGGCGTCGAGCTGGGACCGCAGGCGACGCGCATGGAGGATCCTCGCCCGGGGGTCGGCTTCCGGGCGACCCTGGCCGGCGAGGTCGGCGGGGACCTGGTCGTGCGCCTGGGCTTCGAGATCGATGACCTCGAGGTCTTCGCGGGGAGCGGGCGGGGTAGGCTGGTCGGCGACGTCAGCCACCCGGCGATCGGCAGGCGGGTCCTCGCCGACGGCGGTGAGTTCCGGCGGGAGGGCGGCGGCTGGAGCGCCGAGCTGCGGCTGGCCGGCGCCCGCCTGGAGCTCGGGCGCCGGGTGGGAGCACGGCGCTCGGTCGAGGCGCGGCTGCTCGAGGCGGCCGGCTCTGAGCTCGGGGCCGGCCGACTGGCCCCGACCGGCAGGCCGGCGTGGGCGACGGTACACGCGCGGGGAGTGGGATCGATGCTCGAGGGGGCGCGGGCGCTAGCCCGGTTCGCCCGCCTGGTGGTCGGCTGATGGAGGCGGGCGCATTCACCGGCGGCGCCGGGCGATGCGGTTAGAGTTGGCGGCGTGCGCTCGACGCCGATCGTCATCAATGACCTCGTGCTCCTCGCCTGCTGCTCGATGTATTTCGGCACGGGATGGTCGCTCCTCCTCTTCTCCTTTCCGACGGTGAAGCTGACGGTGGACAACTACTACGAGCAGTTCGTGCCCCAGGTGACGGCGGCCACCCGGTTCTTCACCGGGATGACGGCGGTGATGATCGCCACCGCGGTGGTGATGACGATCTCGGAGTGGCACCACCGGGTGTGGGCGCCGCTGATCGTGCTGGGCGGGGTGGTGACGGCGACGACGTTGACCGCGGTGTTCATCCTCCCCCTCAACAAGGTGATGGCCGGGCACATCCGCGATCCCCGTGTCCTCGAGGAGACCCTGCGCCGGTGGATGGCGCTCAACCGCGTCCGCGTCGGCCTGTGGACGGTTCAATGGCTGGCGCTGGCCGCGTACCTCGGACTCGCACTCGGGTAGCCCCGAAGTGGCTGCGGTGGGCGAGCGCCGTGCTCTTCTACAGCTACGTGGGGCTGCTGATCCTGGCCGGGGGGTGGGGGGTGGTGTTCGGGCGGATCGACCAGTCGCGCCTGCTCGGGCTCGACCTCGAGCGCCTGGAGCCGCGGGTCCAGGCCAACGTCATGACGCAGTACCGGTTCCTGCGGGCGGTGGAGCTCGGCTTCGGTCTCTTCGCCTTCGTCTACCGCGACGCGATCCATCGCCGGCGCCCCTACAACCGGCTGTTCCTGTTCACCATGGGGACGGGGGTGGTAGGGAGGGGGCTCTCGCGCATCCTCGACGGGTCGCCGTCGGCCGCCATGTACGTGTTCGGGGGATGGGAGCTGCTGGGGGTGGGGGTCATCTTCGCCCACACCAGGACCACAATCGAGCAGGACTGAGTAACACCCGGCCACCGGGCCTCTGAGCCCTTTGCGCCGGGGTCGGGGGCGCGATAGGCTGCGCCGGGTCAGTCTTCCTGGTGCGAGGGGGTCCGGAATGTCGAGGTCTGATGGGTGCCGGTGGGCCGGCGGGCGCGGGGGCGATGTCAGGTGATCGCCGATTTCCTCGGCCGGGACGAGGTCAGCAAGTACGTCGGAGCGCTGCGCGAGCGGATCGCCTCAGGCGCCCTTGACGAGCACGCCGGGGCGGCGGCGAGCGCCATCGGCCGCGACCCGGCCAACGCCCAGGCGGCGCTTCTGGCCGCGCTGCCGCAGGAGGGGGCGGGTGAGGCGTCCTCGGGCGGCGAGCACATGAACCTGCCGTTCTTCAGCCGCGATCCGGCGGTCAGCCTGATGCAGACCTCGCTGGAGATCGAGGCGCGCAAGGCCGACCTCGTCCACGAGGTGAAGCCGGGGGGACTGCGCAAGTTCTTCGTCGGGGTGTTCGAGGAGCTCAAGGAGATCCTGCCGGAGCGGTTCTCGACCAAGGACCCGGAGTGGGTGACCCGGATCGGCGAAGCCACCCTCGACCGCCTGGCCAAGGGCAACCACCCGTTCAACAAGACGCCGGCGGAGTACGTGATCGACCGCGACGACGCGCGGGTGGTGATCGTCGGCGACTGGGGGTCGGGCCTGGTCCACGCCCGCGAGGTGGCGGGGTTCATGGCCGAGGAGGTCGCCGAGGCCCTGGCCGCCGGGCGCCCGGTGCACGTCATCCACCTCGGGGACATCTACTACTCGGGCGACCCGGAGGAGATCAGGCGGCGGTGCCTGGCCGACGGGCTGTGGCCGGTCACCGCCGACCAGGCCGGTCAGGGGGTGACGTCGTGGTCGCTGAACGGCAATCACGACATGTACGGCGGCGGGTGGGGGTACTTCCAGACCCTGCTGCGCGACGAGCGCTTCGCCAACCAGCACTCACCGGACGGCGAGCCGACGAGCTTCTTCCGGATCCGGACACCGTCGTGGGATCTGGTCGGTCTTGACACCTCGTGGAACGCGGAGGTCCTGAGCAAGGGTCTGCGGGGCGAGTTGGTCGATCCGCAGAACAAGGTGGTGGCCGACTGGGCGGCGGAGTCGGAGCGGAAGGTCATGCTCCTCAGCCACCACCAGTTCGTCTCGAGCTTCGACCTCGGCGATCTGGGGACGGTGCTCCCGCACAAGCTCGAGCCGCTGCTGCGCGACAACCGGATCACCGCCTGGCTGTGGGGCCACGAGCACCGGTGCATGGGCTTCAAGCCGGCGACCGGGGTGGCCGGGGTTCCCTTCATGCGCTGCATCGGCCATGGCGGGGTGCCGATCCCGGCGAGCGCCGCGGGCGGGGAGCTTCCGCCGCCGGGCCTGTGGCAGATCCCGACCGCCGGCGACGCGTCCGGGGTGTTCGAGGAGCACGACGCGAGCTGGAACCGGTTCGGCTTCGCCGTCCTCGACTTCGACGGGGCGGCGGCGAGGATTCGCTACCGCGACGACCAGGGCACCGAGGTGCTGGCCGAGGATCTGCCCTAGCCGGTGGCGGCGGCCGGTGCTGGGTGGGGCGGGGCCGGGGTACGGAGGCCTCCGGGGGGGTCGGCCCCCGGGAGCACGGCCCGGCCACGGTAGGGTGCTGCGCCCATGGCCCACCACATCGTCAGCCTGCCCGGGGACGGGATCGGCCCGGAGATCCTCGGCCCGGCCGAGGAGGTCCTGCGGGCGGTGGGGGCCTTCGAGTTCGAGGAGCACGTGTTCGGGGGCGCGTCGATCGATGCGGCGGGGACGGCCCTGACCGACGAGGTGCTGGCCGCCTGCCACCGGGCCGACGCCGTGCTCCTGGCGGCGGTGGGCGGGCCGAAGTGGGACACCACCGACCCGGCCAAGCCGCGCCCGGAGCAGGGCCTGCTCGGCCTGCGCCAGGGGCTCGGCCTGTTCGCCAACCTCCGGCCGGTGCGCCCGCTACCGGCGCTCTACGACGCGAGCCCGCTGCGCCGGGAGCGGATCGAGGGCACCGACCTGCTGGTGGTGCGAGAGCTGACCGGGGGGATCTACTTCGGCGAGAAGACGCGGACGGCGCTGGCGGCGAGCGACGTCTGCGCCTACACGGTGATGGAGATCGAGCGGATCGCCCGGGTGGCCTTCGGGGCGGCGCGGTCGCGGGTGTCGAGCGTCGACAAGGCCAACGTGCTCGAGACCTCGCGGCTGTGGCGGGAGGTGGTCCGGCGCATCCAGAGCGAGGAGTTCCCCCACATCGAGGTCGAGCACGTCCTCGTCGACAACGCAGCCATGCAGCTGATCGCCGGGCCGCGCCATTTCGACGTGATCCTCACCGAGAACATGTTCGGCGACATCCTCAGCGACGAGGCGGCGATGATCACCGGGTCGATCGGGATGCTGCCGAGCGCCTCGCTGGGGGGAGGGGGCCCGGGCCTGTTCGAGCCGGTGCACGGGTCGGCGCCGGACATCGCCGGCCAGGGCATCGCCAACCCGCTGGCCATGTTCCTGTCCGCCGCCATGCTCCTGCGCCACGGCCTCGGCTTGGAAGCTGAGGCGGGGGCGGTAGAATCGGCGGTGGACCGGGCGCTCCAGGCCGGTCTGCGCACTCGTGACCTCGGGGGTCAGGCGACCACCGAGGAGGCATTGCGGGCCGTGCTCGCCCACCTCTAGAAAGGCAAGCGTCGTGAACCAAGCGGACCTCATCTGGCTGAACGGGGAGTTCGTCGCCTGGGAGGACGCCAAGGTCCATGTCCTGACGCACGGCCTGCACTACGGGACCGGGGTCTTCGAGGGCATCCGCTGCTACGACACCGAGCACGGACCGGCGGTGTTCCGCCATCAGGACCACCTCGACCGGCTGGAGCGGTCGGCCAAGCTCTTCTACATGCCGATCCCCTACACGGGCGAGGAGCTCCGCCGGGTCACCCACGAGCTGATCGGGCGCAACGGGCTGCGGTCGTGCTACATCCGGCCGCTCGTCTACCGGGGCTACGGGCAGCTCGGGCTCAATCCGCTGGACCTGCCGGTGGAGGTGGCCATCGCCCTGTGGGAGTGGGGGGCCTACCTGGGCGAGGAGAGCAAGCTCGCCGGCATCCGGGCCAAGGTCTCCTCGTGGCGGCGGATCAGCCCGGACTCCCTGATTCCCCACGCCAAGGCGTCGGGCCAGTACCTCAACAGCGTCCTGGCCAAGATCGAGTCGGTCAAGGCCGGCTACCAGGAGGCGATCCTCCTCGACGATCACGGCCACGTGTGCGAGGGCTCGGGGGAGAACATCTACGTGGTCCGCGAGGGGAAGATCTTCACCCCGCCCCAGACGGCGTCGATCCTCGACGGGATCAATCGGAAGTCGATCCTCGTCATCGCCCGGGACCTGGGCTACGAGGTGGTCGAGCGGGACATCGCCCGGGCCGAGCTCTACCTGGCCGACGAGGTGTTCATGAGCGGGACGGCGGCCGAGCTCGTCCCGGTCCGGGAGATCGACGACCACGAGATCGGCAGCGGCCGGCCGGGCGAGGTGACGGTGGTCCTCCAGGGGGCCTTCGACGCCGCCCTGCACGGGCGCAGCGACCGCTACCGGGAATGGCTCGACGTGGTCGAGCTGCCGGTCGGGGCCGCCGGGGCGGACGTGGACGGGACGCCGACCCTGGCCCGGGCCCGGGGCGCCGACCTGGGAGCGGGCGCCTGATGCCCGGCCCCGCGGCGGTCGGCGGGCGAATTACCGGGGCGGCCGGCTGAGCGCGCACCACGCGCCGGCGGCCGCTGCCCGATTCGCCCGATCCTCATCCGACTGACCAAGGAGCCAAGACTTGAAGACGATCCAGCTATACGACGCCACCCTGCGGGATGGCATGCAGGGCGAGGGGATGTCGCTCTCGGCCCAGGAGAAGGTCCGCGTGGCCCACAAGCTCGACGAGCTGGGGATCCACCTGATCGAGGCGGGCTTCCCGGCGTCGAACCCCAAGGAGCGGGAGCTGTTCGACCTCCTGGCGGGGGAGACCTTCGACCAGGCCGAGATCGCCGCCTTCGGGATGACCCGCCGGCGGGGGACGCCGGTCGAGGAGGACGCCGGCCTGCGGGTGCTGGCTGAGTGCGGGGCGCCGGTGTGCACGTTGGTGGGCAAGACGTGGACGCTGCACCTCGAGAAGGTGGTCAAGGTGGATCGGGAGGAGAACCTCCTGATGATCTCCGACTCGATCGCCTTCCTGGTGGCGGCGGGCAAGCGGGTGATCTACGACGCCGAGCACTTCTTCGACGGCTGGCGGGCGGACACCGTCTACGCGCGGGCGTGCCTGCGGGCGGCGGCGCAGGCGGGGGCGGAGACGGTGGTCCTGTGCGACACCAACGGCTCGTCGCTGCCGTCGCAGGTCGCGGTGGCGACCCGCGACGCGGTGGGCACCCTGGACGGGAGCCTGCGGATCGGCATCCACGCCCACAACGACGCCGAGTGCGGGGTGGCCAACTCGATCGCCGCCGTCGAGATGGGAGCCACCCAGGTCCAGGCGACGATGAACGGCTGCGGGGAGCGGACGGGCAACGCCAACCTGGTCTCGATCATCGCCAACCTCCAGCTCAAGCTCGGCCATCGCTGCCTGACCGATGAGCAGCTGGGCCGGTTGACCGAGACGGCGCACTTCGTCGACGAGCTCCTCAACTTCAGCCCCAACCCGAACCAGCCCTACGTGGGCAAGAACGCCTTCGCCCACAAGGGCGGCCTCCACGTGGCCGGGGTGCGGACCGACGCCGCGACCTTCGAGCACATCGACCCGGCGGTGGTCGGCAACCAGCGCGAGCTCCTGATCTCCGAGCTCTCGGGGCGGACGACCGTGCTCGAGAAGGCGCGGGCCGCGGGTCTCGAGATCGACGAGGCGACGGCCTCGCGGGTGCTCGAGCGTGTCAAGGCCCTCGAGCACGGGGGCTTCCAGTTCGAGGCGGCCGACGCGTCGCTCGAGCTGCTGATGCGCCGGGAGTCGGGCGACTACGAGCCGCTGTTCCGCCTGGAGTCGTGGCGGGTGATCGTCGAGAAGCACGCCGACGGGAAGGTGGTCACCGAGGCGACGATCAAGATCTGGGGGTCCGACGGCGAGCGCTACGTGCGGACGGCGGAGGGCGACGGTCCGGTCAACGCCCTCGACCGGGCGTTGCGGGCGGCCCTGGGGGACGTCCATCCCCATCTCCACGACATCAAGCTGGTGAACTACAAGGTGCGCATCCTCGACGAGGCCAAGGGAACCGACGCGGTGACCCGGGTGCTGATCGACGCGTCGGACGGGCGCGAGGTGTGGGGGTCGATCGGGGTCTCGGAGAACCTGATCGCGGCGTCGTGGGACGCCTTGGTCGACTCGATCGAGCATGGCATGCAGCCGGGCCGGGCTCCGACCGAGCCGGCCGCCCGTGAGCGCTGACCAGGGCCCGATCCCGCTGGCCCGGCCGGTGATCGGTCGGGCCGAGGAGGAGGCGGTGCTCGAGGTGCTCCGCTCGGGGCAGCTGTCGCTCGGTCCGCGGGTGGGTGCCTTTGAGGAGCGGTTCGCGCGGCGACTGGGGATCGGGCATGCGAGTGCCGTCTCGAGCGGCACGGCCGGGCTCCATCTCGCGCTGCGGGCGGTGGGGGTCGGCGACGGCGACGAGGTGGTGACGAGCCCGTTCAGCTTCGTCGCCTCGGCCAACGCCGTGGTGTTCGAGCGGGGGCGGCCGGTGTTCGCCGACATCGACCGGCGGACCCTGACCCTCGACCCGCTGGCGGCGGCGGCGGCGGTGACCGACCGGACCAAGGCGGTCCTGCCGGTCCACATCTTCGGCTGGCCGTGCGCTCTCGAGCGGTTGGAGGCGTTGGGCCTGCCCATCGTCGAGGACGCCTGCGAGGCGGTGGGCGCCCGCCACGCGGACGGCGTGGCGGTGGGGGCCCGGGGCCATCCGGCGGTGTTCGGCTTCTACGCCAACAAGCAGCTGACCACCGGCGAGGGCGGCATGGTGACGACGAGCGACCCGGCGGTGAAGGAGCGGATCGACTCCGAGCGCAACCAGGGCCGGGCGCCGGACATGGCCTGGCTCGACCACGACCGGCTGGGCTTCAACTACCGCCTGTCGGACATCGCCTGCGCCATCGGGCTGGCCCAGCTCGACCGGCTGGACGGGATGCTGGAGGCCCGCACGGCGGTGGCCGGACTCTACCGGGAGGCCCTGGCGGGGATCGACGGGCTCGAGCTGCCATGCGAGGACGCGGGCGGAGCGGTCAGGGGGTGGTTCGTCTTCGTCGTCCAGCTCCCGCGGGGGGTCGCGCGGGACGCGACGATCCGGGCCCTGGGCGAGCAGGGCATCCAGGCGAAGCCCTACCTTCCGGCCATCCATCTGATGAGCTACTACCGGGAGGTGTTCGGCCATCGGGAGGGGGAGTTCCCGGTGTGCGAGGACGTGGCGGCGCGGTCGGTCGCCCTGCCCTTCTTCCCCGAGATGACCGAGGGGCAGGTCTCGCGCGTGGCCGGGGCTCTGGCGGCGGTGCTCGGGCGATCGCCGGTCGCCTGAGGTGACGCAGCGTCGGGCGGGGCCGGTTGCGGTGTGGCGGCGCTGAGGTCGATCAGCCGGCGGGTCCCGAGACCAACGTCCCATTGAAAGCGCGACCGCGGCGGGGGCATGGTGGTCGGAGGCGGTGCATCCGGCACCGCACCGACACGGAGGTTTGGCGATGAGCGCGATGACGAAGGCGGCCGGAGTGCTGGGTTGTGCCTGCATCCTGCTGGGCGGTGTGCCGGCGGCGATGGCCTCGGGCGGCCGGCCGGCCACCAGCGCAGGCGCCCCGACTCCGACGGCCACCGGTGGCGGCGGGGGTGGCGGTGGCGGTGGCGGCGGAGCGCCTCGAGGCGGCGCCAACGACGTGGCGCCGGCTCCGGTCGCGCCCCCGCCGCCCCCGCCACCGCCGGTGACGCCGTGCGCGACGCTGACCAGCGTGAGCGCCCCGGTGGGCTACTACCTGACCTTCGCCGCGGTGTGGAACGACTTCACCGTTCGCAGCTGCGCGACGGGGACCGAGACGGTGAACGTCCAGGCCACGGAGACCGACGCGGCGACCGGGGCCCTGGCCTACAACGTGACGGTGGCCTACGGGCTGACGGCGGGCCAGAGCGCGTCGGGGGTCCTCGACAACGACTTCGCGCCGTTCGACACCAACTACACGGTCACCTACCGGGCGACCGACACGAGCGGCAACCTGCTCGACACCCAGTCGACGGCGGCGACCACGCCGCCCCCCAGGTAGGTCGCCGGGCTGGGCCGGCGCCGGCGGCGGACCGAGCCGCCGCTGGCGCCGGGCGTCACAGCTCCTAGACTGGCGGCAGGATGAGCCGCTTCCGCCAGCCTCAAGATCCGGACTTCCAGGCCATGAACACCTCGCTCGGCTTCGATCGACGCCTGTGGCGCCACGACGTGGCCCAGTCGCGGGCCCACGCGAGGATGCTGGCGGAATGCGGGATCATCGGCGAGGGTGACCGCGACGAGCTGGTCCGGGGCCTCGACGCGGTCGTCGCCGAGCTCGAGAGCGACAGCTTCCCGTTCGCCGCCGACGACGAGGACATCCACATGGCGATCGAGCGGCGCCTGACCGAGCTGGTCGGCGAGGTGGGGGGGCGGCTGCACACCGCCCGCTCGCGCAACGACCAGGTGGCGACCGACGTGATCCTCTACACCCGCGAGCAGGCCGGCCTGGCCCGGGAGGGTCTCCACCGGCTGATGGCGACTCTCCTCGAGCTGGCCGAGCGTCACCTCGACTGGCCGATGCCGGGCTACACCCACCTGCAGCGGGCCCAGCCGGTTTACCTCGGCCACCACTTGCTGGCCTACTTCTGGATGGCCGAGCGCGACCGGCGCCGGTTCGAGCGGGTGGTGGAGGCGTGCGGCCTGCTCCCGCTGGGGGCGGGCGCCCTGGCCGGGGTGAACTTCGCGACCGACCGCCGGTTGGTGGCGGAGGAGCTCGGCTTCGCCGGGGTGGCGGCGAACTCGATCGACGCGGTGGCCGACCGGGACTTCGTGCTCGACTTCCTGGCGGCGGCGGCGACCGCGGCGACCCATCTGTCGCGGCTGGGGGCGGAGCTGGTGATCTGGTCGAGCCAGGAGTTCGCCTTCTGCGAGCTGCCCGACGCCTGGAGCTCGGGGTCGTCGATCATGCCGCAGAAGCGCAACCCCGACGCGGCCGAGCTGCTGCGGGCCAAGGCGCCGCGGGTGGTCGGCCACCTGGCGGCGATGTACGGCGTCCTCCACGGCCTGCCCCTGACCTACAACAAGGACCTCCAGGAGGACAAGGAGCACCTCTTCGACGCGGCCGACACCCTCGGGCTGAGCCTGGCGGCGGCCAGGGGCATGCTCACCGGGTTGTCCTTCGACCGGGGGCGGCTGGCGGCGGCGGCGTCGGACGAGATGATCGCCGCCGTCGACGTGGCCGATCTCCTCGTGCGGCGGGGCATGCCGTTTCGCCGGGCCCACGGCATCGTCGGGGGCCTGGTACGGGCGGCCGAGGACTCGGGCCGGACGCTGTCGCAGCTGACCCGGGCGGAGCTGGCCGAGCAGTCGGAGCTCCTGGACGAGGAGTACTACGCGGTGCTGGCCGAGAGCTCGTGGCTCGAGTCGAAGGTGTCCGAGGGCGGGACGGCCCTGGTCCGGGTGCGCGAGCAGCTCGAGGCGGCACGGACGGCCCTGGCGGCGGAGGCGCTCTGAGGCGCGGCTTCTACGACCGGCCGGTGCTCGAGGTGGCCCGGGCGCTGATCGGCTGCGTGGTGCGGCGGGGGCCGTGCGCCGGAGTGATCGTCGAGACCGAGGCCTACCACGACTCCGAGCCGGCGTGCCACGCCTTCGCCGGCCTGACGCCGCGCACGGCTACCTTGTTCGGGCCGCCGGGCCGGGCCTACGTCTACCGGTCCTACGGGATCCACTTCCTCCTGAACGCGGTGGCCGAGGCCGAGGGGGTGGGGGCGGCGGCGCTGATCCGGGGTCTCGAGCCGCTCGAGGGGATCGACCTGATGCGCGAGCGGCGGGGCCTCGAGCGGCCCCGTGAGCTGTGCTCGGGACCGGGCAAGCTGACCCAGGCCCTGGGCATCGGCCTGGCCGAGAACGGCGTCGACCTCGAGCACGGCGCGGTTACCATCGAGCCTCCGCCCCCCGGGTGGCGGGCCGCGAACATCACCGCGAGCCCGCGGATCGGCATCACCAAGGCCGTCGACCTGCCGTGGCGCTTCTGCGTGGAGGGCCACTCCTGCGTCTCCCGCCCCTCCCCGCCTCCGCCAAGACCGACCGCAGACCGGGCGGTCCGACCGAAGCGCAAGCCGACCTCCCAGTGACAGCTCAAAGAGCGGGCGGCCCGACCGAAGGGCAAACCGACGGCGGCCGGTGACGGAACCCCGGCGCGAGTCAGCGGGAGTGAAGGCGGTAGACGAGCAGGAATCGGATCGGGCGGGCCGGGACGGCGCCAGCCGGCCCCGCGGGGACGACTCCGATTCGTGCTCGTCTACCCGCTGGGCGGTCCCTGCGCCCCGCCGGCCGCGCCGGCGCCCCCGGTGGCCCCGGGGTTGGCGGGAGCCCCGGCCGGGGCCGGGGCGCTGGCTGGCGGGGTGGCCGGGGTGGGGGCGGGGTTGGCCGGAGCCTGGGTGGCCTGGGTGGGGGCGGGGTTGCCCTGAGCCGGGGCGGTGGGGGTGACGGCGCGGGTGGGCCCGCCGGTCCCGGTCGGGGTGGCGGGACCGTTGCCGGCGCCGGAGGGGGTGGTCGACGGGGTGGTCGCGGACGAGCTGGGGAGGGGGCCGTTGGGGCCGGCGGTGGTGTCGGTCGTCGTCGTGTCGGTGGTGGTCTGGGTCTGCCCGGTCTTGGCCGCCTTGTCGGCGGCGCGCTGGGCGTAGATGGTCTCGGCGTTGACCATGAAGTCGTGCCAGATCTCGGCGGGGAAGGTGCCCCCGGCGACCGGGGAGCCGCCGAACTCGGTCTTCATCGAGCGCAGCCGGTCGGGGTAGCCGACCCAGACGGCGACGGTCATGCGCCGGGTGAACCCGACGAACCAGGCGTCGCCGTAGTTCTCGGTGGTCCCGGTCTTGCCGGCCGCCCACATGCCGAAGGCGGCGGCCTTGCCGGTCCCGGAGGTGACCACGGTGTTGAGGATGCCCTGCTCGGTCTGGTCGACGTCGGAGGGGATGACGCGGCGGAGGATGAGCTTGTTGCGGTCGGGCTGGCTCCCGGGGATGGTCACCGAGTGGATTCCGACCGGGCCGTCGTTGGGGGCGCCGAGAGTGCCGTAGACCCGCTGGCCGTCGTGGGCGAAGGTCTCGTAGGCGTGGGCCATGTCGAGCACGGTGACCCCGCGGTGGAGGCCGCCGAGGGTGATGGCGGGGTTGGTGGAGACCGGGGTGCGGATGCCGGCCGCCCGGGCCAGCTTGGCGATCGCCGTGGTGCCGGCCTTGATGCCGACCTCGGCGAAGACCGAGTTGTCGGAGACGCGGGT
Organism: Solirubrobacteraceae bacterium; assembly: GCA_034664565.1. Lineage (GTDB taxonomy): Bacteria > Actinomycetota > Thermoleophilia > Solirubrobacterales > Solirubrobacteraceae > Palsa-513. The sequence continues at coordinate 3,782 of JAXDHJ010000082.1, read as the reverse complement.
GGCGTCGGCCAGGGTCCGCGACCCGGCGTAGGCGCCCTCGTAGTTGTTGACGATGAAGTGCTCGCGGCCGCGGGTGTGGGGGACGACGAAGCTCTTCTTCTGGGAGGTCCAGACCGAGTCGGGGGAGATCCCCTCCTTGAGGGCCTGGGCGAGGACGAAGGGCTTGAACGCCGAGCCGGGCTGGCGCTGGCCCTGGGTGGCCAGGTTGAACGGCTCCTGGTTGAAGTCCCGACCGCCGACCAGGGCGCGAACCTCGCCGCTGGCGTTGTCGATGGCCACCATGGCGGCGGAGGGTCCGGAGGGATCGGCGAGGTAGTTGTTGATCGCCTTCTCGGCCTGGCGCTGGAGCTCGAGATCGAGGGTGGTGTGGACGACGAGGCCGCCGTCGAAGGCCTCGGGCACGTGGTAGCGGTCGACGAGCTGCTGCTTGACCCAGGTGGTGAAGTAGGCGACGCCGGGCTCGATCACCTTCTCCTGGGGGGGGATGATGTACTGGCGGGCCGGGAGCGCCGTGTTGATGGCGACCTGGTACTGGCTGTTGGTCAGGTAGCCCTGGGCGTACATGTCCTTGAGCACGAGGTTTCGCCGGAGGTAGGCGGCGCGCTGGTGGACGACGGGGTCGAAGGTGCTCGGGGAGGCGACGACGCCGGCGAGGAGGGCGGCCTCCTCGGGGTGCTCGGCGAGGCCGTGGACGCACGGCGGCTGGCCGGTGGTCCCGCAGTTGAACTGGCGCGAGCTGGGATCGTGGCCGAAGTAGGTGCGGGCGGCGGACTCGATCCCGTAGGCGCCGTTGCCGAAGTAGATCGAGTTGAGGTACTCGGTGAGGATCTTGTCCTTCGACCACTTGCGGGTCAGGTGGTAGGCGAGGGCGGCCTCGCGGGCCTTCTCGAACACGGTGCGCCGGTTCTGGGCGCGGAGGGCGTTCTTGACGAACTGCTGGGTGATGGTCGAGGCGCCCTGGGCGGCGCGCTGCTTGAACACGTCGGCCACCAGGGCCCGGGCGATGCCCTTGAGGTCGATTCCCGAGTTGCTGTAGAAGCGCCTGTCCTCGACGGAGATGATCGCCCGCTTCATCACGAACGGGATGTCCCTGCTGGCCACGAGGATGCGGTTGTCGCGGCCGGTGAGAACGCCGATCTGGGTTCCGTTGATGTCGAGGAGGATGGAGTTCTTGGCCGACTTGTACTCGGCGCGGTTCTCGAGCGCCGGGAGGTCGGAGGCGATGGCCATGATCATCCCGAACACGGCTGAGACGACGGCGAGGAGGCCGAGGGGGACGAGGACGATGAGCAGGCGGAGCTTCTTCAGGCGCGGCTTGCGCCGGCGGCCTCCGTCGCCACCGCCCGGGAGGTGGGCGACCGGGGCGTCGCCGGGTGGGGCCCCGTGGTCGCCGCCGGCGGCGGGGTCGAGGGCGGGGAGGTCCTCGACAGGGGGCGTCTCGAGGAGGTCGGCGCTCGGCACGGCGACGCGGTCAGGGCCGCCGGGCCAGCTCGCGTCGACCTCGAAATGGGCGAGAGCCGCCAGGGCCTCGGCGTAGGAGGACTCCTCGGCGCCGTGACCGTTCTCCTGGGGAGCGGGCTCGCCGTCAGCCAGGCCGGGGGGGATCTCCCGGGTCGGGTGCTCGGCCGGGCTCGGGTCGAGGGGGAGCTGATCGAGCGGGTGGGGGACGGTCGGCGGCGGGTGGTCGCCGCGGGTGCCAAAGGCCTTGGGCGGGGAGTCGGCGTGGGAGGCGCCACCGTCGGGCGGCGCGTCCTCGTAGGTGTGGCGGCGGTCGTCCTCGCTCATCGGCAGGCGTACCCCCTACGGGCACTGGCGGCCCCGGGCGGGGCCGATGTTGACGGCCGCTGGGCGGCCGGACCAGGGAGTGGCGACACGGCGGCATGCGCCCCCACCCGGGCCGAGACTCTAGCATCAGCAACATCGCCCTGGCCATCGACCAAGCTGAGGATCTCGCGCGCGACGCGGTCGACTGCCTGCCGGCTGGCGAGCTGGCTCGCAAGCTGGCCCTGGGGCGGCCGCTGCGGGTGAAGCTGGGCATCGATCCGACGGCCGCGGACATCCATCTCGGGCACACGGTGGTCCTGGCCAAGCTGGCGGCGTTTCAGGATGCCGGTCATGTGGTGGTCCTGATCATCGGGGACTTCACCGCCAGGGTCGGGGATCCGAGCGGACGGTCGAGCACGCGCCCGACCCTCACCGACGCCGAGATCGAGACGAACGCCCGGACGTTCCAGGACCAGGCGTTCAAGGTCCTCGACCCCGAGCGGGTCGAGGTCCGTCGCAACAGCGAGTGGCTGGACATGCCGATGCACGAGGTGTTCGCCCTGCTGCGGACGACCACCGTCGGGGGCCTGCTCGAGCGCGACGACTTCGCCAGGCGGCGGGCGGCCCAGGCGCCGATCTCCATGCTCGAGCTCCTCTATCCGCTGATGCAGGGCTACGACTCGGTCGCCGTGCGGGCCGACGTCGAGCTCGGGGGGACCGACCAGAAGTTCAACCTCCTGCTCGGACGCGACATCCAGCGGGCCTACGGGGTGCCCGAGCAGGCGATCCTCACCATGCCGATCCTGGTCGGAACCGACGGGGAGCGCAAGATGTCGAAGTCGCTGGGCAACCAGATCGGGGTCAGCGAGCCGGCGGGGGAGATCTACGGCAAGACCCTGAGCGTTCCCGACGCCGTCCTCGAGGACTACTTCCGCCTGCTCCTCGGCCGCCGCCCGCCACCCGGTCTCGGACCGCGGGACGCCAAGCGGCTGCTGGCCCGGGAGCTGGTCGAGCGCTTCCACTCGGCGCCGGACGCCGCCCGGGCCGAGGCCGAGTTCGACCGGATCCACGTGGACCGGGGCGAGCCGGAGGAGATCGGCGAGGCGCCGTTCGCCGCGGTGGACGGCGGCGTCGTCCACCTGCCGGGGCTGATCGCCGAGGCGTTCGGCCTGTCGCGGTCGGACGCGCGCCGGCTGATCGCCCAGGGCGGGGTCCACCTCGACGGGCGCCCGGTGGAGGAGACCGACGTCCCGGCCGAGCGGCTCGACGGCCGGGTGCTGCGGGTGGGCAAGCGGCGGTTCCGGCGGCTGGTGAGGCGCGGGTGAGCGTCCACAGCGGGATGCTGCGCCTGAGCACCGAGGGCAACGGGGAGATCGTCAACATCACCGCCGGGGTCGCCTCGGTGGTCAGGACCTCGGAGGTCGACCTCGGGGCGGTCACCGTCTTCGTCCAGGGCTCGACGGCGGCGGTGACGACGATGGAGTACGAGCCGGGGACGGTGCTCGATCTCATCGAGCTGCTCGACCGGCTGATCCCGGGGTCGGCCGACTACGAGCACAACCGGCGCAACCACGACACCAACGCCCACGCCCACGCCCGGGCGGCGATCATCGGGCCGGGGGTGACCGTCCCGGTGGTGGGCGGCGCTCTGGCCCTGGGCACCTGGCAGGAGATCGCCCTGATCGACTTCGACGACCGCCCGCGCGAGCGGACGGTCGTGGTTCAGATCCTCGCCTGAGCCGGGCGCGGCGGGCCTGGGCGCGAGGCCGGTCGCCGCGACGGACGGGCTCTGGAGCGAAGCCTGACGGGTCCCGGGGGAAGCGCTATACTTCCGCGTCCGGTGTCCGGGCCCTGCTTGGTGCCCGGAACCGCGACTCGCCCGGGATGACCCCGGGCAGGGGCGCGACGGTCTTTGAAAACTCAACAGCATGCGCACCGAGATCCGGCCACCCGGCCGTTTCGGTGTGCGTCCAGGTTCGACCCGCGGTCGGGCGCATTCGTGCTCCCGGGCCGTGGTA
>JAXDHJ010000081.1:0-44967 GCA_034664565.1 Solirubrobacteraceae bacterium | reverse complement strand
CCGGCGGAAGCGGGTGTCGTTCGAGAGCCGCGGGCGCGCTTGCCCATCGTTCGGCTCGGGGCGGTTGGTCATGTTGGCGGCGGCCATGGGAGCGATGCGTTGCTCGTCGGTGGTGAGCGATTCAGCTGGCGAGGGTCGCGTGGGCCGGCGACCGGGCGATCAGGCGGTCGGGAATCGGCCCCGTTCAGCTTCGACCGTCCGGTCAGGGTGTCGTGCAGGCTCATCGGCCGTTCTGGAGTTGGGCCTCGAGCTGGGAGAGCGCGGCCAGGCGCTGATCGAGTGGCGGGTGGGTCGAGAAGAGGTTGCCGACCTTCGTCTTCACCCGCGGCGAGACGATGTAGAAGGCGGCGAACTCCGTCTGGGCGGCCCGGAGGTCCCCGGTCGGGACCGAGTTCATCGTGGCGCTGATCTTCCGCAGCGCTGAGGCGAGGGCGCTCGGCCGGCCGGTGATCACGGCCGCACCCCGGTCGGCGGCGAACTCCCGGTAGCGGGAGAGCGTCTGCATGAGCACGAACGACACTGGGACGGCGACCAAGACAAGGATGAGGATCAATAGCCCGAAGGAGCTGTCGTCGTCCTCGTCGCCCCCGCCGAAGAAGCCCCCCCACTGGACGATCATCGAGGCGATCGAGGCGAAGAAGGCGGCGACGGTCATGATCACCACGTCGCGGTTGATCACGTGGGCCAGCTCGTGGGCCATCACCCCCTCGAGCTCGGCCGGCTCGAGCATCCCCACGATGCCGGTCGTCACGCACACGGTCGCCGCCTTCCGCGACAGGCCCATCGCAAAGGCATTCGGCATCGAGGTGGCGACCACGGCGATCCGCGGCTTGGGCACGTCGGCCTGGACGCAGAGCCGCTCGATCGTCGCGTGGAGGAGCGGGTACTCCTGGGCGCTCACCACCCGGGCCCCGGCCGCGCGCAGGGCGAGCTTGTCGGACGCCAAGAGCTGGAAGACGAAGAGGCCGCCGCCGACCACGGCAATCAGCCAGCCCCGGGCGCCCGAGGCGATCAACGCGCCGATCAGCACGGCGTAGACCAGACCGAGCAGGAACATGGTCAGCAGCATCCGGGCCTGGAGGCCGGGGTCCCGACCGAAAGTTGTTTGCCTCCTCGCCGGGAGCTCATGGCCAAAAGCGTTCAGGTTCGGGGTGAGAGTGATCATCGGCTGCGCATCCGCTGATGTCCGCCCATCGCCCAAGGCCTCCCAGCACCTCGGGCAGGCACCAGCATTCTGGGTGCTCTCTAGTCCACACGCGGCGCACTTGTGCATCGTGTCCGCAGCCGCCTGTCCGCATGCGTCAGCTGTCCGATCTTGGGCAGGCTCATTGGCAGCGATCGGGGTAGCGGCGACATAGGTGCGCGGTGCTGTCGTAGGAATCTCAACCAGAGCATCCGGGGGCATGAGGCATCCTCCATGAGAGCTTGCCTGCCCTCGACAGGCGGGCATGGCCAGTAGGGATGAGAAGTAAGCTACTCACCCTCGACCGGGCCGGGAACGGCCCCTAGGGTGTGCGGTTCACACCTCTCCCGGATGTGCCGGAGCGCGCGGGAAAGCGTGGCGACTCCGCCCCCAGGGGTCTCGATGTTCGTCAGTCGCGCTTGCGGTTCCATGCCCGCCGCCGCTTTCCGCCACCGCCACCGCCACCGCCATGCAGGACTGACGGCCAGCGCCGACAACGGTGGCGCCTCGGGCCAACTGCAGTCGCCCGTGCTGCGGCCCGGTCTCGGTTGCTTCGTTCAAACCTTCGTTGCACCTCAACGGGCGTTAGAGCCCGTGTGGCCTCAAGTGGACGAATGTTGTCCCAGTCAGCGTTCCGGAGAGCAGTACCGTCGGGTTGAGCCCGAGCTACTCGGCGCACATCCCGCGCGAAGCGGAACCTGGCTTGATCTTGCCACGCTCGCCACAGGAGAAGACTTCGATGCCGACTTTTGTGATGAAGAAGTGTCCGGCGTGCGGGAACGCGGCCATCGACCATACCCTCGTGTGCTGGCGATGCGGGAATGCTTTCGATCACGTCCAAGCCGCCGGAAGCTACTCGCCAAGCGTCGCGACCGAATCGGGCCCACACGCGCCTCGCGAAACGAGCGTGGAGCCGCTGGACGCCGGGCACCTGTTGACGCGGCTCGTTGAAATGGAGTCCGCGCTCGAGCAGGGGGAGCCTAGATCGGGGGAGCTACGCGCCTGCCTTGTCGATCTCGACACGGCGCTCCGGGACAGTGGCCCCGCAGAGATTGGCATCTCCGCGAAAGCGTTCCTCGCGGCGCTCTCGCACTGTAGACGTGCCGAGGACCTTCTGAAGGTCGACTTGACGCCGCGGACAGCGCGGGCGCTGAGGAAGATCCTCCGGCGGTTACGGCGCCTGTTTCGGGTCGCGGGGCCTATGCGTTCACGAGGTCACGGCCATACGATCAGCAGCGGCTTGGCGATCGCAGTTGCGGCAGTTCCCGCGGTCGCCCTGATCGCGGGCAGCGTGGCGCTCGGTTCGATCGAGTCCGGCCCCTCGCTTCTCAACGGAGTGACCGTGCTCGCCGTGATGGCGTTTCCAGCCCTGTGGTACCTCTTGAGGAGGTCGGACCCGAGCGAACTCGCGCACGTGGAGGCGCTGCGCGCGAGCGTCGCGCCAGAAGAGCGGCTCCTGCATTGGCATTTGGAGTCCAGCCTGCGACACCCGGTGCGTCCGCCCGTGTGGCTCGCCACCGACCGCCGGCTACTGCTGGTCGAGCCCAACCGCGGCGACAAGCCGGTTCGCATCGTGAAGAGCATCGAGTACAAGCACCTACGGACCCTCAGCAGCACCGACGTGGCATCCAAGGTGAGGGAGGTCAGGTGCTGACCGTGACGCGCCTGGAGCTGGACGATGGCGACCAGCAAGTCGAGCTCACGCTCAGCCAGGATGCGGCCGCCGCGATGCTCACCACCCTCGAACGACGGACGGGTCTGCCGGTCGACCACCGCACCGAAGACCAGCTCGGGCAGCTCGCCAGGTTGGCCCGAACGCTCCGACGCTGAGCGCACCAACTCAAGCCCTGATCCGACGTGCAGCCGAACCGGCTGCTCACTCACCGGAGGCCGCGACGCTTCCGCTCACCGAGAGGGTCCGCTGGGCGACGACCGGACTCGACAACGGTCCCGGGTAGATCCTCGGGAATGGTGCCGCACGCCTCCACACGCCGCCGTGGTTCGCAACCGCCCGACACGCGAGACGTCTACGCCGGCCGACTGTCAGTCCGCAATGGCCGAGGCGACCTTCGGGTGCGCTGAGTGACTCACTTGGCGAGCCCCCATGATCTGGCGGCGGTCACCGACAAGGTTTCGCCACGACCAGTCAAACACAAGTGATCTCCAAGACCCAGATTTGGCCGATGCCCAGGGAGAGCAGGTTGATCCAATACAAGAGTCCGAGCCACCCGAGCAGCAGAGTGCTCAGCTTCGCGAACCCCAAGAACGATGTGCCTCGAATTGGTTAAAGCGATGCCACGGTACTCCCTTTCCCGGGCACCCACGAGAGCAACATTCGTCCAGAAAGCCATGACGGCATGCCGCTCCTGATTCAGGCGCTGGATCGAGCGCGCCGAGAGCCCTGAGCGTCCGCGGCGAGACGCTCGGCAGCTCGGGCCGGAACTCCCCGGAGTGTCGAGAGCGTTGACGAGGCCGGCAGGCAAGAACCCAAGGAGAGGCGTAACGTGGAAGACGATGGTTGTGCGTTCGCTCGCCGGCTCCCGTTGCGTCGACTGGACCGTTCCCCGCTTTCAGGGCCGACGGCGATTCGCAATTCGAAGGAGGCACAGATGTCTGAGGGCAACGGCGCGATCTCGCGACGGGCGATCGACGAGGGTTTCAATCAGGGCAACCTGTCGGTTATCGACGAGCTCGCGAGCGAGGGGTTTGCCAACCACGACCCGTCCGACGGCGGAGAGTTCGTCGGCCGGGAGGGCGCGAAGCAGCAGAGCCTGACATTCAGGACGGCGTTTCCTGATCTCCACTTGACCATCGACGAGATGATCGAGACCGGCGACAAGGTGGTCATGCGCTGGACGGCCACCGGCACGCATCTCGGCGAGCTGACCGGGCTCGCCCCGACCGGTGCGCGGATCACGACCACCGGCATCACGATTGACCGCTTCCAGGACGGCAAAACCGTCGAGAGCTGGTCCAACTGGGACACGCTCGGCCTGATGCGCCAACTCGGCGCGGCTCCCGAGCCCGGGAGCCTCACCGAGAGGGTCGGCATCCAGCTCCAGCACCTGGCAGCGCGCCGCCGGCGCTCGAAGGCAGGCGCCAGCTACTAGAGGCCTCAACTCGGAGCATCCGCCACGAAACCCGGCCTATCCTCCCCGCCCGAAGCGAGGCGTCTGCAGCCCGGCTGCTCCGGCTCCTGCCGCGGACGAAAGGCATACCGGCGACGGGACGCGGCAGCTCGCGCGGCCTCGCAAACCACCTGCTCCCAGGCCTCGATGGGTCACGGGGTCTCCGAGGCCGCCAGCTCGGGTTTTCCCTTCCGGGATCTCAGTGCGGCCTCGGGCAAATGGCCCTACGATCGCTGGCACGGTTCACGACGGATGAGTTTCGTCTCGCGATCGGTCACTAGCGGTGACAGAGCAGCCGGGAGGAGGAAGGAGAGCCCGATGTCAACGGTGAACTTCATGGCGATCATCGTCGGTCGCTCTGGTGCGATGGGCTCGAAGTCATGCTGATCTACTCGATGGGCGTCTCGGTGGACGGCTTTATCGCCGACCGCGACGGCGCGTTCGGGTGGACGGTCCCGAACGAGGAGCAGTTTCGGTTTCACACCGCGCAGGTAGGCGAGCTCGGCGGCTATCTGTGCGGCCGCAGGCTCTACGAGACCATGCTGGTGTGGGAGACCGATCCGTCGATGCGCGAGAACGAGCTCGGGGCCGCGTTCGCCGACGTGTGGTGCGCGATCCCGAAGGTCGTCTTCAGCCGCACGCTCGATCGCGTTCACGGCAACGCCCGGCTCGCCGAGGCGTCGGTGGCCGAGGAGGCCGCCCGGGCGCTTGACGCGATCGACAAGGACGTCTCGATCGGCGGCGCCGGCCTGGCCGCGGCGGCGATCGAGCTCGGTCTCGTCGACGAGCTGCGGATGTTTCGCAATCCGGTTGTCGTCGGTGGCGGCACGCCGTTCCTGCCGCCGGTCACCGCAGACGTTCGGCTGGACCTGATGGAGACGAGGACGTTCGGCTCGCGCGTGATCTACGAGCGCTACCGGCGCGTCCCCGATGAGTCGGACTGACACCGCCGTCCGAGTCATCAGCGCCTCGCCGGACCGGGTAGGCAGGCTTCCTCGCCGCACCGTGCTCGCCGCTACGGCGACCTCCTGAGCTCCGACGGGCATCTCTGCGCCGCTGACGGCGGTCTCGGTTTTGGCGCCGGGACCAGGGCGCCAAAGCACGAACGCGGCGCTGTCACCCGACGGGGTCGAGCCCCGATCGCCGGCCGCGCTGGCCCAACCCGAGCACGCCTCAGATTAGGAGTGCATCGACGGCGCGTAGGAGATTCCGACGATCAACCCCTCGGGCGAGAGAACGCGTACGACCGTCTGGCCCCACGGCTCGGTTCGGGTTGGGTGCAGGACCTCGTATCCCGCGTCGCGCAGTTCCGCCTCGGCGGCGCGGACCGCGGCGTCGTCCTCCACCTCGAACTCGATCGACGCCTGAGGAACCGGGCGGTCGGCCGGCCACTCGGATGGGCCGAAGCACGCTTCGGCGGCTTGGGCGAGTGGCCAGACGCCGAAGTGCCGGCTCCCGGGCACGTTCTCGCTGTGTATGTAGTCGTCGCCGGCGAGCGGGAGCCCGAACACCTCGACGTACAGTCGCCGGCTGGCGACGGGATCGGGGGTGATCGGGGCGACGCTGGCGACGAATTGCACGTTCACTTAGGCTCCTTCGGTCGAGGCTGTGCGAGCATCCAAGCAGTGCCGGACGGTCGCGTCTTGAACGAATCGGACGTGTATCGAGAGCTCCTTCCTTCGCCACACCTGCGTCACGCGATCGCCTGTCTGTGGCTGCGACGGGGAACCGACACGCCGGTCCGGGTCATTCCGGACGGGTGCGTCGACATCGTCTGGCGGCCGGCGGTCGGCGCGATCGTTGCCGGACCGGACAGCAGGCACTGGTTCTCGGCGCCGGGCACGGATGAGGCGATGGTCGGCATCAGGTTCCGTCCGGGCGCCGGCGGTCCGGCGCTCGGGCTGCCGCTCTCCGAGATCCGCGACCGCCGCGTCGCGCTTGAGGATCTCAACCCCGCTCTGGCACGAAACCTGGGCGGGTCGGATGATCCCCACCTTCTCGCGCGGCGGCTCGTCGCCGTAGCCGCCGCGCACCTCACACGCGAGTGCCGCGTCCTCACCGGACTCGCGCCGAGCGAGTGGGTCAGCGCCCACCGCGCCGCCTGAAGTGGTCACCGAGCGGCCGGGATCAAAGCCACGGAGCATGAGTCGCCACGCTCCCGTCCCGCGCCCTCGGTTACTGGGTGTTGGAGTCGACCAGCGAGGAGAGGTCGTTGACGATGGTGGAGACGTCGCTCTTGCCGATGGTGGTCACCGTCACCGTCTTCTTCGGCCCGCCGCCCGAGAGGACGAGGGCGGCGATGAGGGCGCCGACCGCGGCGAGGGCCACCAGCAGGGCGAGCGTCCGCCCGGCCCGGCTCGGCGGCCGGGGGCGGGCGGCCGGGGCAGCGGCCGGGGCGGCCCGTCGCGGCGGGCCGGGGCGGGGCTGGCGGGGCGGGGCGACCGCCGGGGCCGGGGTGGCCCGGACCACCCGGGTGGCGGACTCGTCGCCGCCGAGGACCGAGGTGGCCGAGGTCGATGCGCCTTCGGCCGCGGCGGCGACCGCCGGGCTGACGCTGCCCGGGGCGATGCCGGCGACGCCGTTCTCGAGGGCGTGGGCCATCTCCAGCGCCGTCTTGAAGCGCTGCCCGGGGTCGAGGCGGAGGGCGATGCCGACCGCGTCGGCCAACTCCGGGGTCACGCCGGCGACCAGCTCGTCGAGGCGGGGCGGGCGCTCCTGCTGCTGCTTGAGGGCGAGCTCGGTCAGGGAGGCGCCCTCGAAGGGCAGGCGACCGGAGAGGAGCTGGTAGGTGACCACGCCGAGGGCGTAGATGTCGGCCGGCGGCCCGGCCTCCTCGCCCCGCCCCTGCTCGGGCGCGAGGTAGGCGGCGGTCCCGAGGACCGAGCCGGTCTGGGTGATGCTCGACTGCTCGGTCGCCTTGGCGATCCCGAAGTCGGCGAGCTTGACCCGGCCGTCATCGGCCCGGAGGAGATTGCCGGGCTTGACGTCGCGGTGGACGACGCCCTTGCGATGGGCGTAGTCGAGGCCCTCGCAGCTGCCGAGGATGATCCCCATGGTGTCCTCGACCCCGAGCCAGCCGTGCTCGCGGAGGATCTCGGCGCACGACTGGCCCTCGATGTACTCCATGACGATGTAATGCTGGCCGCTGCGCTGGTCGAGGCCGGAGTCGAAGACCTGGACGATGTTGGGGTGGATCAGACGGGCCGCGGCCATCGCTTCGCGCTGGAAGCGCGACACGAAGGTCGGATCCTCGGCGAGGTGCTCGGCGAGCAGCTTGACCGCGACGTACCGCTCGAGGCGGGTGTCGAAGGCGAGCTGGACCGTCGACATGCCGCCGGATCCGAGCCGCCGCTCGAGGCGGTAGCGCCCGGCGAACTCGGGCTCGGTCACCGGCCACCGCCGGAGCCGGTCGTCCCGCCGGCGCCCGCCGCCCCGTCACTCGGGACTACCTGCCCGAGCTGTCCGTTGGGCGCCGGGGTGCCGCCGCCGTTGTCGGGAGGGCTCGTCGTCGTCCCCGTCGGCGTCGTTCCGGGGCCGGTGGAGGTGCCCGTCCCGGTGGTGTCGGTGGGCGTGGACTGGGTGTCGGTGGTCGTCGTGTTGGTCGTCGTGGTGTTGGTATTGGTGTTCGTCGTGGTGGTCGGGTTGGTGTTGGTGGACGTCGTGGTGGTGGGGGTCGTCGGGGTGGTGGCGGTGGTCGTCGGCGTGGTGGTGGTGGACTGCTGCTTGCACTCGACCTGGGCGCGCTGGGAGAGGGCGTCGACCCCGTTCTTCAGGGTGCTGCGCAGACGGGCGTCGAGGGTGGCGGGAAGGGCGGCGAGGTCGGAGCGGGCCCGGACCACGTTCTTGATGACCTGAAAGCAGCTGCCGCTGCTCGAGGCCGAGGCGACGGCGGCGAAGTCCGACTTGAGCTGGCCGGCGTTGCTGGCCGGGATCAGCGCCGCCGACCCGGCGCCGCTCCCGGCGCCGCAGGCCACGAGGAGGGCGGCGCCGGCGCCGAGCAACCCGGCCAGCCCGAGCCGCAGCGGGGCGGGAGGGCGGCGGCGGCCGGTCACTGGCCGTACTCCAGGCGCTCGGCGAGCGAGTCGGGGAGCCGCGCCGCGCGGATGGCGGCAGCCGCGCCGGGAATGTCGTACTCGACGCGGCGGTAGGTCGCCGTCCAGGCGTTGGTGTCGAGCAGCATCCACGCCGCCCGGGGGTCCCCGTCGCGGGGCTGCCCGACGCTGCCCGGGTTGAGGATCCACTCGCCGCGGGAGATGTCGAGCTCGCTGTTGGCGCGGCGGGGCTCGCCGGTGGCCGGCAGGCCCTCGGGGCGGTCGAAGGACAGGGCGACGTGGGAGTGGCCGACCAGGCAGACGCGGTGGTCCTGCTCGTCGAGGCAGAGCTCGGCCAGGAGAGCCGAGAGCACGTACTCCCAGATCGGGTCGCGCGGGCTCGCGTGGTAGAGGCCGATCCCGTCCTCCGCCCCCTGCGGGCGGAGCGCCGCCAGGTAATCGAGGTTCTCCCCGGCCATCACCTCCTGCGTCCAGCGGGCGGCGAGCCCAGCCCCGCGGGAGAACTCGTCGAGGGGGATCTGGCCGATCACCGCGAGATCGTGGTTGCCGGCCAGGCAGACGTCGGTGTGGTCCCGGGCGAGCTCGACGCAGGCGTCGGGATCGGCGCCGTAGCCGACGAGATCTCCGAGGCACCAGATCTCGTGGGCCTCGTGGCCGCCGACGTCGGCCAGCACGGCCTCGAAGGCCTGCCGGTTGCCGTGGATGTCAGAGAGGATCGCGACCTTCATCTAAGCCCCGGGACCCGGCGCAGGCACCCCAACACGCAGTCTTGCACCGTTCCAGCTCGGGCGTCACACGAGCAGCGGCTAGGCTGGCGGGCATGCAACCGGCCCTGCGGCGCTCCGGCTGGCCGGCGGCCCTCGCCCTCGCGCTGGTCTGCGGTGAGGCGGCCACCGAGGCGCTCCGACCCCGGGGCGTCCCGGCGGCGAGCGCGGTGGCGGTCGAGGAGCACTTCACCGCGGCCGAGGTGGCCCGGGCGCGCCGCTTCGGCCGCCCGCAGCTCGTCCTGGCCGGGCTGGGGGCGGTGGTGCAGGCTGGGCTCCTGGGCTGGCTGGTACGCCGTCCGCCCCGGCTGCCCGACCGGGTCGGGGACCGTCCGCTCGCCGGCGCGGCGCTCACCGGCGCCTGCCTCTCGGTGATCCTGGCCGCGGCCACTCTTCCGGTCTCGGCCCTCATGCGCAGGCGGGCGCTCGCCGTCGGCCTGATCACCCAGTCCTGGCGCGGCTGGGCGCTCGACGTGCTCAAGGCCACGGCGATCGGCGCCCCGCTCGCGGCGGCGGGAGCGGCGCTGGCCCTGGCGCTGATGCGTCGCCACGGGGAGTGTTGGTGGATCTGGGGCAGTGTCGCCGGCTCGGCCGTGGTCTGCGGGCTGACCTTCGCCGGCCCGGTCGTTCTCGACCCCCTGTTCAACCGCTTCACCCCGCTGGCCGACGCCGACGTCCGCGAGGACCTGCTCGCCCTCGCCGAGGCGGCCGGTGTCCGTGTCGGCCAGGTCCTCCAGGTGGATGCGAGTCGGCGCACGACGGCGGCCAACGCCTACGTCAACGGCCTCGGGGCGACCAGGCGGGTGGTTCTCTTCGACACCCTGCTCGACCAGTTCACCCGGGCGGAGACGCGTCTCGTCGTGGCGCACGAGCTGGCTCACGTCCGCCACCGCGACGTCCCCCGCAGCCTCCTGCACCTGGCGTTGACCGCCCCGGCCGCGCTGCGGGCGGTCGACCGCCTGGCCCGCCACCTCGACGGGATGGCGTCGGCGGCCAGGTCGATCCCGAGGACGTCGCCGCCGCCGACTGCCGCGCCGCCGCCGAGCGTGGCGGCCCTGGCGCTCGCCCTCGGGCTGATCGGGGCGGCGCTGGTGGCCAGCGGCAACCGGCTCTCGCGGGCGGTCGAGCGCCGGGCCGACACCTTCGCCCTCGAGCTCGCCGATGCCCCGGAGGCGTTCACGTCGTTCGAGCGGCGGATCGTCGTGGCCAACCTCGCCGACCCCGATCCGCCCCGCTGGGTGACCGCCCTCCTGGCCAGCCACCCGCCGGTGGTGGAGCGGATCGGCATCGCCCGCGCCTACGCCGAGCGCCGCGCGGCCGCCAGGTGAGCCGCCGACGCCGGCCCGGCGTCGGGGTGGCGGCGGGCGGAGCCGGGTTTCACGGCCGGTGCTCGGAAGGGGTGGCCACGGCGACCGGCGCCGGCGACCGGCGGGTCACTCGGGGTTGGACCCGCCGTACTCGGGCAGGTTCTTGATCCCCTCGCGGGCCTTCCAGCGGGAGTAGTTGTCCTCCATGGCGTCGATCAGCTCGCGCATGAAGCGGGGCGAGATGTTGACGCGGGAGACGACGACTCCGGGGATCTCGCCGGCCTCGACCTCGTGGTCGACGCGGGCGAAGGTGACGGTGAACTCGTAGTCCGAGTGGCTGACGTTGGCGAAATTCGAGTAGACGCCGGCCATGATCTCGGGCGAGAGATGTATGTTGATATGGCGGTCTTCGCCTTGGTTCTCTTCGGTCATGTGCCTCTAGTATCGCACCGTGCGGTGCGTGGTGGTCTCCGTCGGTCGACTGCGAGCGCCCTATGCCGATGACGTCGCCCACTACGCGAAGCTCCTCTCCCGCCACGTGCGGCTCGAGCTGGTCGAGCTGCGCGACTCCGAGCGGGTGGCCGGCCGCCTCCCGCCGGCGTCCTTCACCTCGCTGCTCGCCGCCGGCGGGCGCAGCTACGACTCGCCGGGCTTCGCGCGCTTCATCGAGGAGCGGCGGGCTTCGGGGCGGGACCTCACCTTCGTCGTCGGCGGGGCCTTCGGCCTCGAGCTCGAGCTCGAGCGTCCGGATCACCGGCTGTCGCTAGGGCCGATGACGCTGCCCCACCAGCTGGCCCGGGTGGTCCTGCTAGAGCAGCTCTACCGGGCCCACAAGATCCTCGCCGGCGAGCCCTACCACCACTGATGGCCGCGCGCCAGGGACGCACGCATGGCTGAGGAGGCCGCCGGAGCGCCCCGGAAGGTCGGCTCGGCGCGGCCGGCGAGCCCCGACCGGGCCGACCTGCTCCAGTTCGGCCGGCGCATGGCGATGCTCGGCGTCGCCATCGTCGGCGTCCTCGCCGCCGGGACCGCCGGCCTCGCGGTGACCGAGGGCGTCAGCGTCTGGTTCGCCTTCCAGTGGGCGCTCGACACGGTGGCCACCGTGGGCTCGTTCGGGCGCCCGCGCGACACCGGGGGGCAGATCGTGCGGGTCCTGCTCATCGTCTTCGGCGTAGGTACGCTCTTCTACGCGCTGGTGACCGTCACCGAGTTCTTCGTCGCCGGGCATGTCGGCGAGCTCATGGAGGAGCGCCGGGCGCAGAAGATGATCGACTCCCTGACCGACCACTACATCATCTGCGGCTTCGGCCGAGTCGGGCGGCAGGTGGCGCGCGATTTTCGGGCGGCCCAGGCGAAGTACGTGGTCATCGACGGCGACCCGGCCAACCGGGACCTGGCCCAGGGCATCGGCGTGCGCTTCATCGAGGGTGACGCCGCCGACGACCAGGTGCTTCGCAGCGCCGGGATCGAGCGGGCGCGGGGGATCGTCGCCTGCGCGGATTCGGATGCCGCCAACATCTTCATCACCCTGACCGCCCGGGAGATGCGGGCCGACATCGCCATCGTGGCCCGGGCGAGCGTCGAGGATTCGGAGAAGAAGCTCAAGCGGGCCGGAGCCGACCGGGTGATCTCGCCCTACAAGGCGAGCGGGAGCGAGATGGCCCGCCTCGCCCTCCATCCCCAGCTGGCCGGGGTGGTGGCGGTGGACACCGACTATCGCTTCGAGGAGATCGTCGTCTCGGCGGGGTGCGAGGGTGAGGCGAAGATGCTCGGCGACATCCGCGGCGGCTCGATCATCGTCGGACTCAAGCGGCGGGACGGGACCTTTCAGCCCCAGCCGCCGGCCGAGACCGTCCTCTCGGCCGGCGACGCGCTGCTGGCGCTCGGGACCCCGCGCACCCTGGACCGGCTGGAGAAGCTCTTCCTGCCGGCCAAGGACCGACGCACGAGCGTCTCGTGACCCCCCTCGACCAGCTCCACGACGCGGTGCGCGGCGCCGCGGGGACGCTCGCCGCCGGCGACCTCGCGGTCGCCGCGGCGGCCAAGCTCGAGCGGCCGCCGAAGGCCCAGTTCGGCGACTACTCGACCAACGCGGCGCTCCTGCTGGCACCGCGTCTCGGCCGCCCGCCGCGGGAGGTCGCCGCCGCCCTCGGGGAAGAGCTCGCCCGCGAGCTCGGGGACGGCCTCCAGCGGGTCGAGGTGGCGGGACCGGGCTTTCTCAACCTGTTCATCGCCGACGCCTGGTTCGAGCGGGCGCTGACCGCGGCCCTCGAGGCGGGCGACGGATTCGGCGGCGGCGGTGCCGCGGAAGCCCAGCGGATCGACATCGAGTTCGTCTCGGCCAACCCGACCGGCCCGCTGACCGTGGCCCACGGCCGCCACGCCGCCTTCGGCGACGCCCTGGCTCGAATCCTCGAGTTCCACGGTCACGCGGTGACGCGCGAGTTCTACATCAACGACTTCGGCAGCCAGGTGCGGCGGCTCGGCGAGTCGGTCCGGGCGTGGGCCCGGGACGAGCCGGTCCCCGAGGACGGCTATCGCGGGTCCTACGTCGCCCAGCTGGTGCCGCGCGAGCGAGCTGCCTCCCTCGAGCTCGACGCGCTCTGCGCCGAGGCGGTGGCCGCCTGCCTGGCCATGGTACGGGGGACGCTCGAGCGCTTCGGGGTCAGCTTCGACGTCTGGTTCTCGGAGCGCTCGCTCCACGACGACGGCCTGGTGGCCCGGGCGCTGGCCCGCCTGGACGACCAGGGGGATACCTACACCCACGACGGCGCCCTCTGGGTGCGCACCACCGACTACGGGGACGACAAGGACCGGGTGGTCGAGCGCAGCGGCGGCGAGCACACCTACTTCACCTCGGACATCGCCTACCACGAGGACAAGCTCGCCCGCGGATACGACCGGCTGATCGACGTGTGGGGAGCCGACCACCATGGCTACATGCGGCGGATGCAGGCCGCCCTCACCGCGCTCGGAGCCCGGCCCGGTGTGCTCGACATCGCCATCCTCCAGTTCGTCCACCTGATCGACGCCGGGGCCCGGGCGGCGATGTCCAAGCGCAGCGGCGACTTCGTCACCCTCGACGCCCTGGTCGACGAGATCGGGGTGGACGCGGCGCGCTACTTCCTCGTCCAGCGCTCCCACGACACCACGGTCGACATCGACCTGGCTCTCGCCGTGCGCCGGACCAACGAGAACCCGGTCTACTACATCCAGTACGCCCATGCCCGGATCGCCGGCGTCCTGGCCAAGGCCGGCTCCGCGCGGGTGGAGGCGGCGCTGGCGGCGCCGCGGGCCGCCGCCGCGCTCCACCCTTCGGAGCGGGCCCTGCTCAAGCGCCTGCTCGCCTTCGGCGCCGAGGTGGCCGAGGCGGCCGAGCGGCTGGCTCCCCACCGGATCGCCGCCTACGCCCTGGAGCTGGCCCAGGACTTCACCGCCTTCTACCGCGACTGCCGGGTGGTCGGGGCCGAGCCGGCCGAGACCGAGTCGTTCCGCATCGCCCTCTCCGTCGCCACCCAGCGGACGATCGCCCGCTCGCTCGATCTGCTCGGGGTCGGCGCGCCGCAGGAGATGTAGCTCGCCCGGGCCGGCCGGCCGGCCCGGGCGAGCGGCTACTCGATGTAGAGGACGTTCTCGGGGATCACGTAGACCACCACCGGCTCGTCCTCGCCGCGGGCGTGCAGGCGGGCCAGCGCCCCGACCTGGCGGGCCTCCTGGATGGCGGCCGCGGTCTCCTCGAGTGAGTCCTCGAGGGCCAGGCTGGTTCCGCCGGTGAAGTGCAGGCGGGTAAGACTGTCCACCGGGCGATCTTCGCAGGGCGGGACGGCGGAGGCCCAGCCGCGAGGCGGGGAGGTGGGCGCAGGACCGGCGCAGGGAGGCGCGGCCACGGCGAAACCGGCACTGCATCCGGTCCCGCCGCGGCCGTTGGCCGACCTGGTGAGGCGTCTTGCCTCTGGAACGGCTCCCCTGCCGTAAGAAGTCAAGACGGACGATGGCGGCGAAGGTTGCGCTGATTGGTGCGATTCCGCCGTCTGACCTGCCGAGGCCCGCGCTACCATCGCCCGTAGAGTGGAGGCCTCGTCCGTTCCGGCACTCTTCTACCGGTCGCCCCCGGTCGCTTCGTCGCGCCTTCGCCTGTGCACCGACGACCAGCTGGTCGAGCGCTTTCGCGCCGGTCGCGACGAGGCGTTCCCGGTGATCCACGATCGCTACCGGGCGCGCCTGCGCGCCTACGTCCGCCAGATGCTCGGCGACCGCCCGAAGGAGGACGTCGAGGACGTGCTCCAGGACGTCTTCGAGCGGGCGGCGCGGACCCTGCGCGGGGAGGGGGCGCCCATCGGCCTGCGGGCGTGGCTCTACAGCGTTGCCCGCAACCGCTGCATCGACGAGATCCGCCGTCGCCCGCCGTCCGCGCCCGACGTCTTCGCCGCCGCCCGCCTGCCGGCCGCCGATACCGGCGCGGTGGCCGAGCGACGGGCCGACGTCGAGCGGCTGTTCGCCGACCTGCGGGCCCTGCCCGAGCAGCAACGCTCAGCACTGCTCATGCGCGAGCTCCAAGGCCTCTCCCACGCCGAGCTGGCCGAGGTGCTCGACGCGAGCATCCCGGCGGTCAAGTCGCTGCTCGTCCGGGCACGGGTAGGGCTCGTCGATGCCGAGGAGGCCCGCCAACTCCCGTGCGCGGCGGTTCGCGACGACCTCGCCGCCGCCCAGGACCGGCAGGTCAAGACCGGCGCCCGGGCCGCCCGCCACCTGCGCGAGTGCTCGGCCTGCCGGTCCTACCGGGCCGAGCTCCGGCGGACGAGCCGCCGGCTGGGGGCCCTGGTCCCGGGTCCTGCCCTATTTCCCCTGGCGGCGCTCGGACGCCTCCTGGGAGGCGCGGCCGGTCACGGCGAGGCGCCGGCGGCCACCGGCGCCATGGCCGGATCGGGCGGGGCGGCGGTCGCCGGGGCGGGCAAGCTGGCCGCCGTCCTGGGTGCGGTGAGCGTCGCCGCTACCGGCGCCGTGCTCGAGGGCAACCGGGTGCTGGGCGGAAGGGCGCCGGGGTCGCGGGCGCCGGTCGCCCATCATGCCGGCGCCGCGCGCGGGGCGCCGGGGACGGTCGGGCCGGCGCCGAGCGCCGGCGGGCACGGGCCGGGAGCGACCGGAGGGTCGGGGCCGGCGACGCCGCCTGGGCGGCCTGCCCCCGGGGCGGCCGGCCTTACCGGGGCCGCGAGGCCGGGTGGCGCGGCGCCGGCGCCCGGCCCGGGGGCACCTGGGCTGGCGGCGCCCCAGCCCGCGGGCCAGGCGGCGCCGAGCGGCAGCCCGGCGGCGGCTCCCGGCCAGGCAGGCGCCGGGCCAGCCGGCGGCGACGCGGCCTCGGCGGCGGCCGGGGTGACCACAGCCGCGGCCGGCCTGGCGGCGGGCGCCGGGTCGACGGGCTCGGGGTCGCCGACGAGCGCCGCCGGGGCTTCGGCGGCGGTCGGCCCGGTCAGGACGGCGGCAGAGACGGCGGCGGCGCAGGCGGCCCCGGTGATCTCCGGCGCCGTGGCCGCGGTCACCCAGGCGGCGGGCGCCGTCGAGTCCGAGGGGTCGGCGTCCCAGCCGGTGACGGCGCCGATCCACGAGGTCACCTCGAAGCTCCCCGGTCTCCACTGAGCGACCCGGCGCTCGACCCCTGAGCAACGGCGGCCAGTCGGTCGGAACTAGCCGTGGAAGCGGGCGAGTTCGTCGTCGAGGCGGGCGCTCTCGGCGGGATCGAGCTCGAGGAGATCGAGCGGTGACCCGTCGGCGCCGCCGCCGCCGCGCCGGCGCCAGCGGGGAAGGGCGACGGCCAGCCCGCCGGCGAGGACGGCGAACAGGGCCACGGGGACGATGTACACCACGAGGTTGAAGCCATGGCGGTCGGGCAGGGCGAGCACGCCGGGCCCGAGTTGGGCGACCAGGTCGCGCTTGATCTGGGTCGAGTTCTCGCCGCGGGCGATCCGCCCGAGGATGAAGGCGCGCTCGTGGTCGGCCTGGGGCGATTCGGCGATGCTGAGGGGCACGCCGCAGGTGACGCACATCACCTCGGACTCGATCTGGGGGAGAGACGCCCGGGGGGCGACCGCGGCCGCGGCGGCGGCGGTGCCGGCGGTGCCGGCGGTGGCGAGGATCAGCAGGGCGAGGGCGAGGCCGAGTCGGAGCGGCCGGACGACGGCGGGGGGGCGGCGGGCGGTCATCCGCGCGCGGCCTTGGCGATGGCCGCGGCGAGGAACGCGGGCCGGCTGATCTGGCCGCGGCTGATGGCCACCACCCGCGACTGGCGGTCGAGGACGAAGGTCTCGGGGAGGGCGTCGGTCCCGTAGGCCCCGGCGAGCTTGCCGTCGCTGTCGCGGAGGCTCGGGTAGGTCAGGCGGTGGGTGCGCACGAAGCCGAGCGAGTCGGGGGTGAGGTCCTTGTAGGCCACACCGAGCACCGTCCCGCCCCGGCTCGCGACGAGCTGACGCTGGGCCGCCTCGAGGAGCGGCGCCTCGGCGGCGCAGGGATCGCACCAGGAGGCCCAGAAGTTGAGCACCACCACCTGACCGCGGTAGCTGGCCAGTGAACGCGAGCCGGGAGCGCCGAGCACCGGGAGGGTGCGGTCGGGAGCCACGGGGAGGCGGCCCTGATCGACGGCGTTGTCGAGCGTGCGGCTCGCGCCCTGGGTGCCGAGCCCGAAAACGAGCAGGGCAACCGCCGCGGCGGCGACGGCCGCGGCCAGGGCTGGGCCGAGGATGCGCTTCACCGGCCGAAGGGTAGACGGAATAGGATTGCCGCCAGCCACGCGGGATTAGTTCATTGGTAGAACGCGAGCTTCCCAAGCTCGAGAGACGGGTTCGATTCCCGTATCCCGCTTTCGGCCGGTGGGTCTCGGCTCGCCTCGGTTCCCCGCCGCCGCTTCCGAGCGGCACCGGCGCGGGTCTCGGCGCAACGGAAGCCGAGATCGACGGTTAGCAATGGTCCCGGCCGCGGTATACCCCACGGACGGCCGGACGCCTGACGGGCAAGCGGTCGCGAGGGGCTGGCCAAGGCGACCTGCGATGCTCCGACTGACCGGAGCCGCGCAAGCCGAATTCCAGTCGTGGTTTCGGACCAGGAGGCGTCAATGTCGGCAGGACACCCATGGGCCGGCTTCATCGCTCGGCATGCAGCCCCACCGACCGACGATGCGGGCGCTGACGAGCAGCTCCTTCGCCTGGCTCGGGTCGAGCGCCAGGTGCACATGCCGGTCACCTTCTCCATGGCCCTACCCCGGGATCCCGGCGCCGGGTCGCTGGCGCGTCAGGCGGTCCGCGACCGGCTGGGGGAGGCCGTTCCGGCCGCCACCCTGGCCGACGTCACCCTCGTGGTCAGCGAACTGGTGGCCAACGCCGTTATGCACGGCGCCGGGGAGATCGGCCTGCGCCTCGAGGTCGACGGTCTGAGCGTCAAGGGCGAGGTCATCGACGCCGGGAGCTTCGAGCGGCCGATTCGCGAGAGCGGACGGGTCGATGGGGTCGGCGGCCTCGGCCTCTTCATCGTCGCCCAGCTCGCCCAGAGCTGGGGAATCCGCGACGGCACCGCCCACGTCTGGTTCGAGATCCCCGTGGACGGAGCCGGCGGGCCGGTGGCCGCGACGCCCGACCCCGGCCGCCCCGCCGCGGGCGAGCTCTCCGACGCCTAGGCGTCCGGCCGACTCCCGGCGGCCGATCGGGGGCCCGGGCTCGCCGGGCGGTCGATGAAGGGCAGGCGGTTGCCGACGTCCACGAGGGCGAAGAGCCGCCGCACCTCGTCGGTGCCCCGCGTCAGCCGCAGGCGGTTGCCGTCCCGCTGCGAGCGGGTGTTGGCCGCGAGCAGCATGCGCAGACCGCTCGAATCGATGAACGACACGGCATCGATGTCGACCACGATCATCGGCGCGTCGGTCGCCTCGGCGGCGACCAGGGCCGCGTCGAGCCGGGGCGCGGTGGACAGGTCGAGCTCGCCCTCGGCGACCACGTGGACGGCTCCGTCGCGGGGTACGGTGGCGATGTTGAGCAGTGGCTTCATCGGGGACCTGGCTTTCGTAGGCGCTGCCGGCGGGCGGCGTCCGAACCGGCGGCTTGGCGCTCGCGCCGCCGCCCGCCATTCTAGGCCGCTGGGGCCTGCCGGCAAGTACGCATGCGGACATGGAAACGATCAACGCCCGCGACGGTCGGGCCGGCGCCGAGAAGCCCGGGCGGCGCCGCTCGCGCCGCCCTACCCACCTCCCGGCCGCTGGCGACCAGGCCCCGGGGCGGGCCGGCCGGCGCCGAGGAGTCTCGCGGCCGGGGGGTCCGCGGCGATCGTGCTAACAATCCGGGCGAACCCGATGACACGGAGGACCGGATGACCGAGGACCAGGAAAGACCGACCGCGCTCCCGCGCGAAGCGGTCGAGGCCAGGATCGACACGCTGGAGGAGCAACTGGCCGCCAACACCGAGGAGCTCGCCGAGATCCGCCGCCAGCTCAAGGCCGACAAGCTCAACCCGCTGGTCTACGGCGAGGACAAGGATCCCAAGCAGCACGAGCCGATCCTCCTCGGACGCAAGCCCGAGGACTTCGTCGACTCGAACCCCCAGCCCAAGGACTTCGTCGAGCCCCCGCCCGATCCCAAGCCGGCGAGCTGACCGCGGCCGCCGAGGTCGGGGCTTACCAGGCCTGCCCGGCCCGGCAGTGGGGGCAGCGCACGCCGGTGGCCACCGGGGCGGTGAACTGGAAGCCGCACCCGCAGGCGTAGTGCTCGAGGTCCAGTGGGCCGTCGCTCTCCCGCATCCGCCGCTCGAAGCCGTCGGTCCCCACCCGCTCCTCACCCGGGTGCGAGCCGGCGTCCCCGACCTCTGGCTCCCCATCGCCGGCCGGGGTCCGGCCGGGGCGAGCGCCGGTCACCGAGCGCAGTCTTGCCCGCATCGTCATGCCTCCTAGGACGCCGCCGCCGGTAAAAGGTTTCACCGCAGAGCTCCAGACTCCTCGCCGGCGTCCCCGCGAGCCGACCGCTCCCCGGCGGGGCCTCGGCCCGTCTTTGAGATACTTCCTCAAGCGATGAGCCCGCCCCGCAAGCGCAAGATCCGGCTGGTCACCGCCCTCAGCTGTGCCGTCGTCCTGGCCAGCGCGCTCGTCTACACCAGCTTCACCGCCGCCAGCCCGGCGGTCACCCCGAGCCAGCTGCTGGCCCAGGCCCAGCCCGGTCGGACCTACCAGCTGACGGGCAAGGTGGTCGCCAACTCGATCCGCCGGGCGGCCGACACCCTCGACTTCAGCGTCATCGACCGCACCGGCCGCGGCGTCTCGGTCCCGGTCCGGTACACCGGCGCGGTGCCCGACGCCTTCCGCGAGGGCCGTGAGGTGATCGTCAGCGTCCACCGTCAGGGAGCCGGCTTCGTCGGGGAGAACGGCTCCCTGATCACCAAGTGCCCGTCCAAGTTCGCGCCGGCCAAGACCGGGAGCAAGCCCTACTAGTGGTGGCGCGGCCGCCGCCGTTCCGCTGATGGGCGCCTCGGTCGGGCGCGCAGCTCTCATCCTCGCGCTCGGCGTCTGCCTCTACGGGATCGGCGCCGCCCTCTACGGCGCCCGCAGCGGCCGCCGGGAGTGGGTCGACTCCGGCCGCCGGGCGGTCTACGCCCTCGCTCTGATCCTCACCGTCTGCTTCGCCGTGCTCGAGATCGCCTTCCTGCGCTCGGACTTCAGCTTCGACACGGTGGCCGGCCATTCGAGCACCACCACTCCGACCTTCTACAAGGCCGCCGCGGTCTGGTCCTCCCAGGAGGGCTCCCTCCTCCTCTGGGTCTGGCTGCTCTCGCTGTGGTCGAGCGCCGCCATCTTCCTGACCCGCCACGCCCTGCGCGACGTGGTGCCCTACGCCACGGCCGTCCTCCTCGGCTTCGGGGCCTTCTTCACCGGCCTCCTCGCCTTCCTGGCCACCCCCTTCGCCACCACCCACCCGGTCCCCCTCGAGGGCGTCGGCCTCAACCCGCTCCTGCGCCACCCGAGCATGATGATCCACCCGCCGATGCTCTATTCCGGCTACACCCTGTTCACCATCCCCTTCGCCTTCGCCGTCGGCGCCCTGGTGGTACGCCGGGTCGACGCCGAGTGGATCCGGGCCATCCGCCGCTTCGCTCTGGCCGCCTGGTTCTTCCTCGGCATCGGTGTCCTGCTCGGGGCCCGGTGGTCCTACGCCGAGCTCGGCTGGGGCGGCTACTGGGCCTGGGACCCGGTGGAGAACGCCTCGCTCATGCCGTGGCTCATCGGCACCGCGTTCATCCACTCGATCATGATCCAGGAGAAGCGGGGGATGCTGAAGATCTGGAACGCCTCGCTCGTCCTCGCCACCGGGACGCTGGCCATCCTCGGCACCTTCCTCGTACGCTCGGGCATCCTCCAGTCGATCCACGCCTTCGGCGCCTCGACGCTCGGGGTGCCGTTCGTCGTCCTCATCGCCCTCCTCGTCGCCGGATCGATCTACCTGGTGGTCACCCGCCGGGACGCCCTGCGCACCGAGCACCATCTCGACTCCCTGCTCTCGCGGGAGGCGATCTTCGTGCTCAACAACCTCGTGCTCGTCGGGCTGTGCTTCGTCATCTTCTGGGGCACCTTCTTCCCCCTCATCTCCGAGGCGGTGACCGGCGCCAAGTCCTCGGTCGGGCCGCCGTGGTTCGACCGCTACACCGTGCCCCTGGCCCTCGTCCTCGTCCTCCTCTCCGGCATCGGCCCGGTGATCGCCTGGCGCCGGGCCACCCCGGCCAACGCCCGGCGCAACTTCCGCGTGCCCACCCTGGCCGCCATGCTCGCCCTCGGCCTGCTCCTGGCCACCACCACCGCCGCCCGAGAGCCCGTCGCCCTGGCCATGTTCTGCTGTGCCGCCTTCGTCCTGGGCAGCGTCGGTCAGGAGTTCTACCGCGGGATCGCCGCCCGCCGGGCCATGTCCGGGGAGTCGCTGCTGGTCGCCGCCGGCTCCCTGGTGCGCCGCAACCGCCGCCGCTACGGCGGGTACACCGTCCACCTCGGGATGGCGGTGCTCTTCGTCGGGGTCGCCGCCTCGTCGGCCTTCCAGGATGCCCGCGACGTCCGCCTGGCCCCCGGCCAGTCCGCCACCGTCGGCGGCTACCGCTACACCTACGTCCGCCCCACCGCCTCGGTGGTCAACGACCCCAAGCGGACGGGGTCGCTGCTCGACCTCGGCGCCGAGGTCCTCGTCACCCGGGGCGGCCACCAGGCGGTCACCCTCTATCCGAGCCGCGGCTACTACCCGGCGCCCGACACCAGTCAGGGCCCGGTGGGGAGCCTGATCGGCGGCGAGGCGACCAGCCACGTCGGCCTCAAGGCCGGCCTGCGCCGCGACGTCTGGTCGGCCATCGAGCCCGACATCGCCTCCCTGCAGCCGCTGATCGACCGTGGCAACAAGGTCGTCCCGGCCACCCGCCCCGATCTCGCCTTCGTCGTCCTGGCGGCGATCGCCGACCACTACCGCGCGGCCCCGCCGCCCGCCCAGTTCCGCCTCATCGTCTCCCCGCTGGTCACCTGGATCTGGCTCGGCGGCCTGCTCGTCTTCGGCGGCGGCCTGATCGCCATGTGGCCGGCCCCGGGCCGCCGCGTGCGGGCGCGCTACCTCGCGCGGGTCGGGCGTGAGCTCAAAGAGGCGCCGACCCCGGTCTAGTCGATCGTCGTGGTGGTCGGCGCGGTCATCGTCATCCTCCTGCTCGCCGGCGTGGTCTGGCTGGTCGGCGAGCCCCTCCGCGCCGCCGCCGGCCGCGACCCGGAGGCCGCTGATGACGGTCGGCCCGGACTGGAGGCGGCCAAGGAGGCCAAGTACCGGGAGATCCGGGACGCCGAGATGGATCACCGCACCGGCAAGCTCTCGCCCGAGGACTATGGCCGGCTCGATCGCCAGCTGCGCACCGAGGCGGTGGAAATCCTGCGCCGGCTCGACGAGCTCGGCCCCGAGCCGCGCCGATCCCCGCCCGGCACGGCCAGCCTCTAAGCTGAAGGACTATGGACACCATCTTCTCGGTCATCCAGGTCATCATCTCGCTCGTCCTCGTCTTTCTCGTGCTCATGCACTCGGGCAAGGACGCCGGGCTCTCCGGGGCCTTCGGGGTCGGTTCCGGCACCGGGCCCCTCGGCGGCGGCTCGCTGGTCGAGCGCAACCTCAACCGCTGGACGATCGCCTTCGCCGTGCTCTTCGTGGCCAACACCATCCTCCTGCTCAAGCATCCATGGCAGGCGGCGGCTCCCATCCCCAGCAGCACCACGGGCAACCCCAAGCCCTGATCGGCGCCGGCGCGACATGAAGATGGTCGTCGCCTACATCCGCCACGAGACGTTCGAGCCGATTCGCACCGAGCTGCTCGAGCGCGGCTTCCCGTCGCTGACCATCACCGAGGTCAAGGGCTCCGGGCGCCAGCAGGGCATCACCGAGAAGTACCGCGGCGCCACCCTGACCAACTACCTGCGGCCGAAGGTCAAGCTCGAGTGCGTGGTGGCCGACGGCGACGTCGACACCATCGTCGAGGCCGTGCTCAAGCACGCCCGCACCGGGGCGGTCGGCGACGGCAAGCTGTTCGTGCTCCCGGTCGAGCAGGCCTACCGCATCCGCACCGGTGAGCTCGGCGAGGAGACGCTCCAGGCCCACCAGTCGGCCGGGCACCCCCGCCACTAACGCCGGCGGTCGGGTCCGAGGCGGTGGCGCAGGGCGAGCACCCGATCGGCGGCCTGCTCGAGCTCGGGGCGGTCGAGACCGCCCGTCCGGGCGGCGTCGGTCAGTCGCCTGCCGGCCCGGGCGCCGTCGCCCTGGCTCTGGGCGAAGAGGAGGAGGTCAACTCCGGCCCGGGTCGCCGCCAGGCCCCGGGCCGCGGCCGTGCCCAGGCGGGCGGCCGCCGGGGTGTCGAGGTCGTCGCTGATCGAGACCCCGGTGAAGCCGCTGCGCCCCCGCAGTTCGCCGGTGGCGATCCGCCGTGAGAACAGGGCGGCCGAGCGGTCGAGCCCCGGGTAGCGGGCGGTCGAGACCATGATCAGGCCGATGCCCGACCGGGCCAGGGCGGCGAAGGGCGCCTCGTCGACGGCGCGCAGGACGTCGACCGGGGCGGTGATCCGGTTGATCTGGGCGTCCTCGTCGCCCCGGGCCAGCCCGAGGCCGGGATAGTGCTTGGCGGTGGCCGCCACCCCGCCCGCGACCAGCCCGCCGGTGAACGACACCGCCAGGCGCGAGACCAGTGCCGGGTCGGACGAGTACGAGCGCCCGAGGCGGGCCATCACCGTGCCCGGCCGCCCGACGTCGACCACCGGCGCCAGGTCGACGTTGATCCCGGCGCTGGCCAGGCTGCGGCCGGTGGCCAGCCCCTCGCGCCCGGCCAGGCCGGGGTCGGCGATCCGTCCGAGCTCGGCCGGCGAGTGGTCCGGGGGGCCGGGCAGGCGCTTGACCAGGCCGCCCTCCTGGTCGATCATCACCAGGAGGGGCGGATCGCCGATCGGCCGGACCGCCTGGAGGCGGCGGGTCAGCCCCCGCACCTGGGTCGGGGAGCGCACGTTGCGGGCGAAGAGGATCACCCCAGCCACCTCACCCCGGGCCACCGAGCGCAGGAGCCCGGCGGGCGGAGCGGTGCCGTCGAAGCCGACCACGAGGTGGAGGCCCACCGTCCGGGCCAGGGGCCGCAGGTCGGTGGCCCGGGAGGCGGGGACGAAGCTGGCCAGGAGCACGGCCAGCACCGCCGTCGCCCGCCACCCGCCGGGGACGCGAACGCTCCGCCGGGGCGAGGGGGGGTGGAGGGACGAGCGGCGCGCGGGCGGCTGCCTCGGCGCCCGACCCGCTCCGCCCGTCTCGCCGGCCACCGCTAGTCGGAGATCGACACGTGGTCGGGCCGGCCGGCCACCCGTTGGAGCCAGGCGCCGATCGCCGGGTAGGCGCCGAGATCGAACCCGCCCTCTCCGGCGAGGTGGGTGTAGGCGAAGAGGGCGATGTCGGCCACCGTGTAGTCGTCGCCGACGAGGAAGCGCCGATCGCCGAGGTGTGCCTCCATGGCGTCGAGCGCGGCGTAGCCGGCCCGCCGGCGGGAGGCGATGGCCGCCTCCGGTGGCTTCTCGGCGGCGAAGGCCACCCAGAAGCGGACCACGGCGATGTTGGGCTCGTGGCTGTACTGCTCGAAGAACAGCCACTGGAGGACCTGGGCCCAGGCGTAGCGGTCGCCCGGAAGGTAGGGGGTGTCCCCGGCCAGGTAGCAGAGGATCGCGTTGGACTCGGCCAGGGGCCGGCCGTCGTCGAGGACGAGGATCGGCACCCGGAGCGCCGGGTTCAACCCGCCGAGGAGCTCGGCTCGGCCCGAACGGTCGACCACGTCGACCTCGCGGCGCTGGTAGTCCTGACCGAGGTGGGCGAGCAGGAGCCGGACCTTGTAGCAGTTCCCCGAGACCGGCGAGTCGTAGAGGAGCATGGGGGTCGACCGCCTGGACCCGCCGCTGCCGCCCCCGCCGCTACTGCGCGGCGAGGAGGTCGACGTCGAAGATGAGGGGCGAGTTGGCCGGGATCCCCGGCCGGGCGGTGGCGGCATAGGCGAGCCCGGCGGGAATGATCAGCTGGCGGCGCCCGCCGACATGCATCCCGACGATGCCCTGATCCCAACCCTTGATGACGCTGCCGGTGCCCAGGGTGAAGTTGAAGGGCTGGCCGCTGTCCCAGGAGGCGTCGAACTGCTTGCCCGTCCTGAACAGCACCCCGACGTACTGGACGGTGAGCATCTGGCCCGCCTTGGCCGCCGGCCCGGTGCCGGTGACCAGGTCGCGGACCACGAGCTTGGTCGGAGGCGGGCCGCTCCCCTTGGCCACTGTCGGCTTCTTGGCCAGGGCCGGGTTGGCCGGGGTGGTCGGCGTGGAGGCCGTCGTCGCCGGCGTCGTCGCGCCCCCGGAGGGTGCCGGTTGGATGGCGCTGTCGCCCGAGGACGAGCTCGACGAGCCGCACCCGCCGAGGAGCAGGGCGACGGTCAGGGTCGCCGCGGAGGAGAGGATCAGGCGGGGGGTCGGCATCGGGCGACAGGCTATCCAACGCGGCCGATTCAGGCGTAGAACACCTGGTCGCGGCTCCCGCCGTCGTCGGCCGGCTCGCGGCAGGTCGGACAGTACCAGCGGGCCTCGAGGGGGCTGCCGCAGCTCGCGTGCCGCAACGGCTCGCCCCCCGCGTGGCGGGCACCCCAGCCGGTGAGGAGGCGGAGCACCCCGGCGAGGTCGTGGCCGGCCGCGGTCAGCTCGTAGAGGAAGCGGGCCGGACGGCGGCAGTAGGGGACGGCGAGGACGAGCCCGGACTCCTCGAGCTGGCGCAGGCGCTGGCTGAGGACGTTGGGGGCGATTCCGTCGATCGCCTCCGACAGCTCGCCGAAGCGGCGAGGACCGTCGAGCAGCGCGGCCACGATGGTCAGCTTCCACCGGTCGCCGACCCGGGCCAGGGCCTCGGTCAGGGCGGGCGGCTCGGGGGGGCCGGCGGGCTCCTCGGGCGACGGACTCACCCCACGGAGTCTAGGTCCCGGCCCTCCGACACCATGCCCGACGGCTGCTAGGGTTGTCACTTGCATATGACAAGTGACCAACGAGAGCCGAGCGAGGGTCTCCTCGACGCCGTGCAGGCGGCCGTCGAGCGGGTCGCCGCCCGGTGGGGGCCGGCGGTGGTCGGCATCGACCGTCGCACCGGGCGGGGGAGCGGGATCGTCGTCGGCCCGCGGGAGATCCTCACCCTCGCCGCCAACCTCCGCGATCCGGCGGGCGAGGTCGGCATCGTCCCCGCCGGGGGAGGCCCGAGCCTGGCCGGCCGGGTCCTCGGCACCGACGCCGCCCTCGACCTCGCCCTCATCGCCGCGCCCACCGGCGAGGTCGAGCCCCTGGCCTGGGCCCCGCGGGCGCCCGCCCTGGGCCAGGCGGTGATCGCCCTGGCCAACCCCGGCGGACAGGGGCTGCGGGCGACGCTCGGCTTCGTCGCCGCCACCGGGCGGAGCTATCGCGGGCCGCGGGGGCGGGTGGTCGAGGAGGCGCTCGAGCACACCGCCGCCCTCCCGCGTGGATCGGCCGGCGGTCCCCTGCTCGACGTGGACGGCCGGGTCCTCGGCCTCAACGCCGTGCGGGTGCCCGGCGGGCTCATCCTCAGCCTCCCCGGCCGGGCGGTGGCCGAGCGGGTCCGCGTCCTGCGCGCCGGCGAGCCGGGGGGGACACCGGCGCTCGGCGTGGCCGTGGTCTCGGCCGCGGTCGCCCGCCGCCTGCGACGGAGCGTCGGCCTGCCCGACCGCGACGGCGTCCTCGTCCACGCGGTGGCCGCCGGCTCGCCGGCCGAGGGCGCCCTGATCCGGGAGGGCGACCTCATCGTCGCCGCCGGGTCGACCCCGGTCGACGGGGTCGACGCCCTCTACGCCGCCCTCGACCGGGCCGCCCCGGACGGAACGATCGAATTGCGCCTGGTGCGGGGGAGCGACGAGCTCGCGGTGGCGGTGAGCCTCGGAGCCGGGCCATGACCGGCCTGCGGCTGGCCGACGAGGCCGAGGCGCTCGACGCCTACTCCCGGGTGGTCTCGGGCGTGGCCGAGACCCTCTCGCCCTCGGTGGCCAACCTCCGGCTGACCCGCCGCACCCGTACCGGCGGCGAGGCGACCGCCGGCGCCGGGAGCGCCGTCGTTCTCACCCCCGACGGCTTCCTCCTCACCTGCGCCCATGTCGTCGCCCGCCCCGGCTCCCACGGGGAGGCGTCGTTCGTGGACGGCCGGGAGCTGCGCTTCAGCGTGGTCGGTAGCGATCCCCTCTCCGATCTCGCCGTGGTCCGGGCCGACGGGAGCGACCTCGTCCCCGCCGTGCTCGGCGAGGCCGAGCGCCTGCGGGTCGGGCAGCTGGTGGTGGCCATCGGCAACCCCCACGGCTACGCCGGCTCGGTCACCGCCGGGGTCGTCTCCGCCCTCGGCCGCTCCCTGCCCGCCCGGTCGGGCGCGACGGTGCGGGTGATCGACGACGTGATCCAGACCGACGCCGCCCTCAACCCCGGCAACTCGGGCGGGGCCCTGGCCGACAGCCGGGGCCGGGTGGTGGGGATCAACACCGCCCTGGCCGGGATCGGCCTCGGGCTGGCGGTGCCGATCAACGCCGCCACCCGCGAGGTGATCGGCGCCCTGATGCGGGACGGCCGGGTCCGGCGGGCCTATCTCGGCATCGCCGGCGGCCCGCGGCCGCTGCCGCCCCACGCCCGCCGGGCCCTCGGCCTGGCCTCGTGCGTCGAGGTGGTCGAGGTCTCGCCCGAGAGCCCGGCCGCCGGCGGCGGGCTCCGCGCCGGCGACCTCATCTACCGCCTCGAGGGCCGGCCGGTGGCCGGGGTGAGCGACATCCAGCGGACCCTGCGCGACGAGCTCATCGGGGCGGCGGTGACCCTCGAGGTCTGGCGCGACGAGGGCAGCCTCACCCTGCGCGTCGTTCCCCGCGAACTCGGCTGAGCCCTCAGCACGGGGCCCGGGTCCCAGCCCGGGCCGCCGACCTGTGGATCGACATGGAGGTGGCCGCCGGCGACGAGCGCGGTGCGCCCCCGGCCCCCCTCGTAACCGAGCGCACAAGTCGGGGTTTGGGCCCGGTGGTTGCGGGCATACCGGGGGCATGAATCGCGGGCGGGGAGAGACGGGGAGCCTGGTCGCCGCCCTCGGTGGCCTCCTCCTCCTGGTCAGCCTGTTCCTCGATTGGTACCGCCTGCCGACGTTCACCGTCACCGCCTGGACCGCCTTCGAGGTGTGGGATCTCGTCCTCGCCGCCCTCGCCGTCGCGGTGATCGTCTCGGCAGCCAGCGACATGGGCTGGTGGCGTGGGCCGTCCCACGGCCTCGGGCTGCTCCTCCTCGGGGTGGCCGCCCTCGTCATCGTCGTCTCCCAGCTCCTCGATCCCCCGCCCACCCTCCTCCACAGCGGGACCGGGGACGGCGGCTGGCTCGCCCTGGTCGGCGCCGCCCTGATGGCGGTGGGCGCGGTGATGGCCGAGTCCCGGGTCACCCTGTCCTTCAACGCCGGCGCTCCCGGCGGCCGCGCCCCCCGCACCGGTGGCTGGCGCCGTCCGCCGCGCGGCGTACCGGCCGACGTCCCCGTGGCCGGCACCCGCCGCAGTCCGGCCGGTGTCGGCGAGCGCCCGCCCGACGCGGCCCGCGTTCCCTACGAGGACGAGCGGGGCTACGGCCCGCCGCCGCCGCCGCCCCCGCCCCGCCGCTGAGCCCCCAGGCTCCCCGGGCTCCCCACCGTCGGATCAGGCCAGGGTCCAGAACCCGTCCCAGCCGACGTGGCGCTCGACGGCCACCCGTCCGAGGGCCTCGCGGGTGGGGTTGAACGACAGCCCGCAGATCGTCGCCACCTCCTGGGTGGCCAGAGGGGTGGCCGCCCAGCGCAGGACCTCCTCGACCTCCTGCGGCGGCTCCCGCCGGTCGGCCTCGGGCATGAGGTTGGCGAGGACGACGTCGTAGACCGGCGCCGGCTGGAAGCCGGGCACGGCGACCGGGTCGCCGGGGCCCTCGATCAGATAGGACGGGCAGGTATAGCGCCGTCCCCCCGACCAGCCGGCCAGCTTGTCGTCCTGGGCCAGGGCGGCCGGCGTCGGATGGCGGGCCGCGCGCATGTCCTCGGCGAGGGCGGCGTCGACCTCGGCCGACTCCATCCACTGGCCGAGCTCGGCCGGGTCGATCCCGGCGTCGACCGCGGCCCCGGCGATGGTCTCCGGCACGTCGAGGAGCTCGCCGGAGAAGTGGCGGACCCGCAGATGTCGCAGGATGCCCTCCTCGCCCTCGGGGGCGTTGAGGCGGGCGGCGACCACCGCCCGGCAGGCGGGAAGCGTGGCGGCCATGCGGGGGCGCACCGAGGTGTCGATCGGCATGTGGTGCTCGCTGGACAGCTTGGCGAACGCCTGGGACTGCTTCTCGACGTCGAAGCCCTTGGCCTCGTACTCCTCCGCCGTCTCGGCGAGCCCGACCATCCGCAGCCGCCAGTCGATCTGCTCGCCGTAGATCCAGCGCAGGCGCAGGCGGATGGGCTCGGAGGAGAAGGCGAACGGGCAGCCGGGGTCGGTGAAATCGGTGATGGTCAGACTCGGCATCGAAGCTCCTACCGTTGGCCGGGCGCCGGCCCGGGGTGGCCTGGGGACGGGGTCAGCCGCGGGGTCAGGGGGCCGTCGAGCCCGACGGCAAGGCCCCGCGGCCGGGCGAGTTCCTCGAGCATGAGCGCGGTGTCGGCAATCGGCACCCCGGTGAGGTGGCTCTCCCGGGAGGCGAAGTCCCCGACGATCTCCTCGACCGCCGTCCGGTAGGCGGCGGCGTCGGCGGCGGCCAGGGCGAGGATGGCGGTGGCGGTGCGCTCGAAGGCGGGGGAGGCCCCCCGCATGGAGCGGGCCCACTCCGCCGCCCGGCGGTCGTCGCCGAGGACGAGGCCGGCGATGGCCTGGGCGTAGGCCGCGGTCGGCGAGGTGGCGTCGCCGCCGGCCAGGGTGCGCTCGACGTAGGCGGCCTCGTCGGCCGCGTCCCCGGCGAGGATGGCCGCCTTGAGCATCCCGACCAGGCGGCCGAAGCTGGTCGGCGACGCGCTCTCCCACGAGGCCCGGTAGCTGGCCGCCGCGTCGCGGAAGGCGGCCCGGCTCGCCTCGAGCTCCCCGGCCAGGGCCGCCCGGTGGGCGATCTCCTCCCGGGCGATCGCCGCCGCCATCAGCTCACGGTGTGCCTCGGCCTCCACCCCGGGAATGATCTCACGGCGTCCCGTCGAGGCGATCGCCGTCCCCGTCGCCGGACCCGGCCGCGCCGCCGGGCCCAGTCCCGGCCCCGCCGCCGCTCCCCCCCGGGTCTCCATCCCCTTGGCGGACGTCGGCCTCGGCCGACCGGGAATCGGCGGCGGGCACGTCGTCGGCCACCACCGACTCGGGTCCGTCCTCCGGCAGCTGGTCCGACCGCTTGGGCCGCTCGTCCTCGGTGCTCATGGCGCCGTCCTCCTCTCCCGCGAATCCGGCTCTCGGCGAGCCCCGGCCGACCGCCTACCCGACCGCCGGCCATCCGACGCGTCCTCCCGCCCGGGGCCGCTCCAGATCATCCTCGTCATCCGCCGCCGCCGCCGGTAAGGGACGGCGCCCGCTCGCCCGCGGCCACCGGGCAGGCGAGGCGGTTCTCCCCCGACGGGAGGGGACAGCTCCAGGCCGGGTCATAGGAGCAGGACGGGTTGTAGGCGAAGTTGAAGTCGAGGGTCAGCCGGCCGTCGGTCCCGCCGAGGTCGGCGCTCTTGACGGTGTCGAGGAGGTAGCGCCCCCCGCCGTAGGTGGCCTCGCCGGTGGTGGCGTCGGTGAAGGAGAGGAACACCCCGCCGGCGTAGCCGTGGAGCCAGTGGAGGTCGAGCTCGCGCCCCGCGCCGGCCAGCTCGAAGCCGGCCCGGGCGAAGCGGGTGAAGCGGTAGCGGGCGCCGTCCCCGGCCGCCAGCTCGACCTCGCGGGCCTCGGCTCGGCGGACCTCGGCCGCGACCCGGGCCGCCGGGTCGTAGTCGAACAGGTCAAGGCCCCGGAAGGCCGGGCGCGCCTCGGCGGGGAGGGGCGAGGCCGGGTGGGAGGCGAAGAGCTCGTCGCGGACGGCCCGCCACCGCTCCCACCCGCGGCGGGGGTCCTCGGCCCGGCGGACGGCGGCGTAGAGCTCGGCCACCCGGCGGCGCCAGTCGAGCAGGACGAGCGGGTCGAGCTCGTTGCCCACGCCCTAGCTCCGCGGTCGGGCCAGCACCTGGTAGACGTTGGTGAAGCCGACCTCGAACCCGTGGCGCGCGGCCCGCAGGTAGAGCCGCCAGATCCGGGTCCGCTGCTCCCCGGCGATCCGCTCGGCCTCCTCGAGGCGGCTGTCGAGCCGGTCGTGCCACTCGCGCAGGGTCCGGGCGTAGTCGCGGCCGAAGCCCTCGACGTGGTGGGTCTCGAGACCGGCCCGCTCGAGGGCGAGCTGGACCCGGGAGAGGGGGAGGGGCTCGCCGTCGGGGAAGACGTAGCGGGTGGAGAAGATGTCCTCCAGCGGGTCGTCGTCCGGGCTGAGGACGGCGATCCCGTGGTTGAGGAGCACGCCGTCGGGCTTGAGCATCCTGGCCAGGGCCGCGGCGTAGCGGTCGATCTGGTTCTCGCCGACGTGCTCGACCATGCCGATGCTCGAGATCGCGTCGAACGGCTCGTCGTCGAGCTCCCGGTAGTCGGCCACCCGGATCTCGATCCGGTCGCTCAGGCCGGCCGCCGCCACCCGCTCGCGGGCGAGGACGGCCTGCTCGTCGGAGATGGTGATCGCCACCACGCTCGCCCCGTACTCCCCGGCCGCGTGGATGGCGAAGCTCCCCCAGCCGCAACCGACGTCGAGCACCCGGTCGCCGGGTTCCAGCCCGAGCTTGGTGGCCACCAGGTCGAGCTTCGTCCGCTGGGCCTCGAGCAGGGTCCGCGCCCCGCGGGAGAAGATGGCGCAGCTGTAGGTCATCGACTCGTCGAGGAACAGGGCGAAGAAGTCGTTGCCGACGTCGTAGTGGTAGCGGATCGCCGCCTTGTCGCGATCGACGGTGTGGCGCTGACCGTCGAGGATCAGCTCTAGCTCGGGTGTCCTTGGGAGCGCCCACGGGCGGCAGGCGCTCAGCGCTCCGGCCATGAGCCGCAGGCGGTCGGCCGGGCCGATCGGCGGCGGCTCCCAGGTGTCGACGACGACGAAGGCGGCATCGAGGTCGTCGACCACCAGGTTGCCCTCGACGTAGGCCCGGCCGAGGCCGAGCTGGTCGGGGGAGCGCAGGAAGTGGGCGACCGCCGCCGGGCTGGTCGCCCGGAACTCGGGGGCCGACTCCGAGGTGGCGGCGAGGAAGCTCCCGTCCCACAGCCGCAGGTGGAACGGCCGCTCCGGCAGGGCCCGCTCGATCGCCCCCCGCAGGAGCGCCGTCCCCAGGCGGGGCCGTCGCTTTGCCGTGATCTTCGCTACCCGTAGGTCCATCGACACCCGGAGTTCTACCCGACCCGCGGTCTCGGCCGGTGCGCCGGCCGGTGGGCCTGCCGGCGGTCCCGGTGGCCGAGGGGCGTCGACTAGGCTGCCCGTGGTGGTCCCGACCCCGGACACCCGCCGCTCCGCCGCCTGATGGGCGGGCCCCTGCGCCTCCGCGCCGACGGCGTCCACTGGCGGGCGATCGAGGACGAGGTGGTGATCCTCGACGGCCGCGCCCAGCGCTACCTCACCCTCAACCGGTCCGGTGCCCTGCTCTGGCCCCTGCTCGTCGAGGGCGCCACCCGCGAGGAGCTGGCCGGGGCCCTGACCCGGGCCTACCCGATCGAGGCGGCCCAGGCCGCCGGCGACGTCGACGCCCTGATCGCCGAGCTCGCCGCCCGGTCGCTGCTCGGCGGTGGGCCCTAGGCTCCCCCAGCAGCCGGGTCGTCCGGGCCCGCCGGGCGGCGGAGGATCTCGGTGAAGCCCGAGGCGTCCTCCCGGTCCCCGTCGAGCCACGCGTGGGCGCTGAAGCCAGCACCGGGGGCGGTGACCCCGAGCACCAGCTCGCGATCCTCGCCCCGGCTGCGATGCCACCGCTGGCGGACCAGGGCCCGCTCGAGGCAGGTGGCCCGGGCGGCGCGCAGGGCCCGTCCGATTCCCCGCTCCTCCCCGGTCAGGCACGGCGGCGGCGGGGGCAGGCGGATCCGATCGAGTCCGGTCCCCTCGGTGAGCGCGGCCCGGCACGCCCGCACGGCCCGCACGGCCCATAGTCCGCGCCGGGCGGCGTCCCCCAGCGCTCTCCACCGGCCGGCCGGCTGCCTCGGGCCCGGCAGGCGGGGCCAGCCCGGCAGGCGGGGCGGGCCCGGCGGGCGGGGCGGGCCCGGCGGCGGCGGGCGGGACGGGCGCTCGTCCTGCGCCACCTGGCGCCAGGCCCGGTAGCCGGCCGGTGCCTCGAGGGTGAGGCGGATCAGCCGCCTGAGCTGGGCGAGGACCAGCCCGGGCGGGCCGCGCCGGGCCAGGGGGTCGACGATGCGCAGGTAGTTCGCCGACGGGAAGGCGATGCCGAGGAGCCTGCGCGCCCGGGCGCCACCGGTCGGAAGCTCGGCCAGTCGATCGAAGGCCTGCCAGGTCGTCGGCCCGTTCTCACGGAAGAGGCGCAGCCGCGCGCTCAGGCCGTCGGCGACCCCCAGCCGGTCGGCGAGCTCGATTCCCGGCTCGAGCATCCGCAGGCCGGCGGCGAACGGCGCCTCGGCGTCGAGGACGCGGACGAGGGCCAGGGCGGCGCGCCAGTCGTCGTCGCCGATCCGCGAGAGCGCCCGCCGGAGGTCCTCGAGCGACTTGCCCGAGCGGAGGCCGTGCTGGGCAGCGTGGAGCACGACGATCGCGGCGTGGGCCGCCACCCCCGGCGTGGCCACCGTCACCCCGCCACCGAGGTCGAAGCCCTCGGTGGCGGCGGTCAGGGCCTTCCAGACGGCGTCGTGGTCGCGGTCGACGAGCATGAACGGCGCGCGGTGGAGGTCGATCTCGACCACGGGCGGGCCCGGCCGGACCCAGAGGGCGGCGTGGCGCGAGAACTCGCCGTCCCGGGCGCCGTCCTGGAGCTCGCGGAATCCCGCCCGGGCCAGGACCCGGCGGGCCTGCGCGTGATGGTGGGGGGCGACGAGGAGGTCGATGTCCACGAACTGCCGCTCGGCCGGATCGTCGTAGAGCCAGCGGGCTATCACCGGCCCCTTGAACAGGAGCGGTGCCACGCCGTCCGCCCCCATCGCCGCCACCACCTCGGCCAGGGCCGCCTCCACCGCCAGACCGACGATGGCATCGTCCCGGGACGCCGGCATCCCCGCAGTCTAGATGGGCCCGGGGCCTGGCCGGGCGGGAGCCGCGGCGGGCCGGGGCGCGGCCGGCCGGCGGCACTCCGCGATGATCCACGGGTGGGCAGCGGCGAACCCGTCGAGCCGGGCAGGCGGTTCTCTCGCCGAGGCATCGGCCGCGGGGCACCCCATCCGGCGCGCCTGCCCCGCCTCGTCGCCGAGGCGCTGCGGGTGGCCTGGCAGGCCGGACGCCACGAGCTGACCACCCTCGTCGGCCTCGATCTCCTCGGGGCCGCCCTCGTCGTCGTCGAGGTCCTCCTCGGCCGCCACCTCCTCGTCCAGCTCCTGGCCGCCGACCGCGCCGGGGCCGGAGCCGGCCACGTGCTCCCGGGGGCGCTGCTCCTGGCCGCCGCCACCGCGGCCGTGGCGGCGGCCGGCGCCGGCGCCGCCTACTACCAGCGGCTGCTCGCCGAGCTGACCACCCGCCACGCCCAGGACCGGGTGCTCGACGTGACCGAGGCGGTCGAGCTGATCGAGTTCGAGGACCCCGACTTCTACGACCGGGTGGCCCGGGCCCAGGCCGGGGCCCAGCGCATCCCGGCGGTGATCACCTCGCTCTCCGGGCTCCTGCGCTCGGCGGCGACCACCGGCGGGGCGCTGGTCGCCCTGCTCATCCTCGCCCCCGTCCTCGCCCCGGTGGTCCTCCTCGTGCTCGCCCCGGCCATGTACGCCGCCTCGCGCCGGAGCCGCCTCTTCTACCGACACGCCTACGACCAGACGCCGCGTGACCGCGAGCGGGGCTACCTCGAGCGGCTCCTCACCGAGCGCGAGGCGGCGCAGGAGGTGCGCGCCTTCGACCTCGCCGCCTTCCTGCGCCGCCGCCACCGCCGCCTCTGCACCGAGCGGATCGACGGGCTCCGCGTCGTGGCCCGGCGCATCCTGCGCCTGACCCTGGTCGCCGATCTCGCCGGGAGCGCCCTGGCCGCGCTCGCCGTCACGCTGCTCCTGGTGGCCACCCTCGGCCACCACCACAGCCTGCCCACGGCGGCGGCCGCCGGGGCGACCGTGCTCTTCCTCGGGCGGGGGATCGCCTCGGCCGGGGGCAGTGCCGCCGGGCTCTCGGAGGCGGCCCTGTTCCTCGGCGACCTCCTCGCCCTCTCGCCGCCGCCGCCCCGCCCGGCGCCCGCCCACGTCGCGGCCGCCGGTGCCGGCGCCGGAGCTCGAGCGGGCGCCGGCGCGGGGGCAGGTGGACCGCCGCGGCTGCCGGGCCCGATCGCCGCCGAGGCGGTCTCCTTCCGCTATCCGGGCGCCTGCGGCCCCGCCCTCTCGATGGTCAGCCTCCGCATCGCCCCCGGGGAGATCGTCGCCCTGGTCGGAGCCAACGGCTCGGGCAAGACGACCCTGGCCAAGGTCCTGGCCGGCCTCTACCGCCCGACGGACGGGGTGGTGCGCTGGGCGGGGGAGGACCTCGCCGCCTGGCCGGCGAGCGCCCTGGTGGGGCAGACGGCGGTGATCTTCCAGGACTTCCTGCGCTACGCCCTCTCGGCGCGGGAGAACATCGGCCTCGGCCGCCACGAGTGCGCCGACGATCTCGCGGCGATCCGGGCGGCGGCGGTGAGGGCCGGAGCCGACGAGGTGATCGCCGGGCTCGACCAGGGCTACGAGACGCCGCTGGTGCCGATCTTCGACGGCGGCGCCGACCTCTCCCTCGGCCAGTGGCAGCGGGTGGCCCTGGCCCGGATGGTGTTCCGCGACGCGCCGTTCGTCATCCTCGACGAGCCGACCGCCTCGCTCGACGCCCGGGCCGAGCAGGAGCTCTTCGCCGGTATCCGCGAGCTCCTCGGCGGACGCTCGGCCCTCCTCATCAGCCATCGCTTCTCGACCGTGCGCACCGCCGACCGCATCTACGTCCTCGGGGGCGGGAGCGTCGTCGAGGAGGGGACGCACGCGGAGCTGATCGCCGCCGCCGGCCTCTACGCCGACCTGTTCGCCCGCCAGGCGGCGCCCTACCGGTGAGTCGGAGCGCCGCCGCCCGTCCGTCGCCGCCCGCGCGCGCCGACCACCGCGGGATGGCCGCCGCCACTGGAGGGCGGCGATCACCGGGCTGGCGATCTTCTGGTCGCGGACCGACGCGACGTCGCGCGCGAGGTCGGGGACGGCGTAGGCCCTCCCAAACCGGGATGACCACCGCCAGACCGGGGTTGCGGGGCGGAGGTGGAGGACCGATCACCCGCATGGCGGTCGCGTCAGCTACGACGCGACCGCCTGATGCGGGCGTCACCCGAACCGGCCGGCGAGGGGGGGTGCCGGCCGGTCGGGGCGGGTCAGGAGGCGACGGCCTCCCGCGCCGGCTCGAGCGCCCGGTCGAGAACCTCATCGACGGTCATCACCGGGTGGAAGGTCATCTGGGAGCGGACATCCTCGGGAATCTCGTCGATGTCGCCGCGGTTGCGCTCGGGCATGATCACGTCGGTCAGCCCGGCCGCGTGGGCGGCCAGCACCTTCTGCTTGAGCCCGCCGATGGGCAGGACCCGGCCCTGGAGGGTGACCTCGCCGGTCATCCCCACCGTGTGGCGGACGGGACGGCCGCTGAGCAGCGAGGCGAGGGCGGTGACCATGGTCACCCCGGCGCTCGGACCGTCCTTGGGAATGGCGCCGGCCGGGACGTGGATGTGGAATTCCTGGTCCTCGAAGGCGGTCTCGTCGAGCCCGAGCCGGTCGCTGTGGCCGCGGACGTAGGAGAGGGCGATCCGCGCCGACTCCTTCATCACGTCGCCGAGCTGCCCGGTGAGGACGAGTCCGCCCTTGCCCTTCATCCGCGTCGCCTCGACGAAGAGGACGTCGCCGCCGGCTCCGGTCACCGCCAATCCGGTGGCCACCCCGGGGATCGCGGTGCGGACCGCGGACTCCTGGAAGAACTTCTGCCTGCCGAGGGCGTCACGGACGGTGTCCAGCTCGATGGCCACCGGGGCCTGCGCGGCGCCCGAGGCGATCCGGGTCGCCGTCTTTCGCAGCACGGTGCCCAGCTCGCGCTCGAGGTTGCGGACCCCGGCCTCGC
This sequence comes from Solirubrobacteraceae bacterium, assembly GCA_034664565.1. Lineage (GTDB taxonomy): Bacteria > Actinomycetota > Thermoleophilia > Solirubrobacterales > Solirubrobacteraceae > Palsa-513. The sequence continues at coordinate 7,730 of JAXDHJ010000081.1, read as the reverse complement.
GGGTGTACTCACTGACGATCGTCCCGAGCACGTCGTCGGAGATCGTCGTCTCCTCCTCGAGCAGGCCGTTGCGGTCGCGCTGGCGCGGCCACAGGTAGGTCCGGGCGATGGCCAGCTTCTCCTGGTTGGTGTACCCGTCGAAGCGGATGACCTCCATCCGATCGAGCAGCGGCCCGGGGATGGTGTCGACCTGGTTGGCGGTGGCGATGAAGATCACCTGGCTGAGGTCGAGCTCGACATCGAGGTAGTGGTCGCGGAAGCTGTGGTTCTGCGCCGGGTCGAGCACCTCGAGGAGTGCGGCGGAGGGATCGCCGCGCCAGTCGGCGCCGACCTTGTCGACCTCGTCGAGGAGGATCACCGGGTTCATCGTCCCGGCGTCCCGCAGGGCCCGGACCAGGCGTCCGGGGAGGGCGCCGATGTAGGTCCGCCGGTGACCGCGGATCTCCGCCTCGTCGCGGACGCCGCCGAGCGACATGCGGACGAACTCGCGGCCGGTGGCCCCGGCGATCGACTCGCCGATCGACGTCTTGCCGGTGCCGGGAGGGCCGACGAGGGTGAGGATCGCCCCCGAGCGCCGGTCGACCTCGATCCCGCGGTCCTGGCGGAGCTTGCGCACGGCCAGGTACTCGGTGATCCGGTCCTTGACGTCCTCGAGACCGTAGTGGTCGGCGTCGAGATGGGCGCGGGCCGCGACCGGGTCGAGGCGCTCGTCCGAGCGCTTGCCCCACGGCACGGCGATCAGCCAGTCGAGGTAGCTGCGAATCATGCTCGCCTCGCCCGACTGCTCGCCCATCCGCTCGAGGCGGCCGAGCTCCTTGAGCGCCTGCTCGCGCGGAGCCTCGGGCATCTCGGCGGCGTCGATCTTCGCCCGGTACTCCTCGGCGATCGAGCTCTCGTCGTCGCCGAGCTCCTTGCGGATCGAGTCCATCTGCTGGCGCAGGAAGTACTCCCGCTGCTGCTTCTGGGCCCCGCCCTCCATGTCCTCGCGGATGCGCTTCCGCACCGAGAGCTCGGTCAGACGCTCGCCCTGGAGGGCGATGGCCAGCTCGAGGCGCTCGGTCACGTCGACTTTCTGGAGGAGCTCGACCTTCTGGGCGTAGCTCAGGTCCGGCGAGTAGCCGGCCGAGTCGGCCAGGGGGCCGGGCTCGACGATGGCGCGCAGGAAGGCGGCCACCCGGCCGTCGTCGCCGCGGAGCTCGAGGATCTCCTCGACCACGGCGCGGTACTCCCGCGAGAGCTCGCGGGTGCGCCCGTCGACCGGGACCGGGTCCGGACGCTCGTCGACCTCGGCGCGCAGCTCGCCGTCGGGGCCGGTCACGGCGGCGCCGATCAGCCCGCGGTGGAGACCGGTGAGGGTCACCCCGTGGGCGCCGACGGGGAGGCGGACGCGTTCGGAGACCTCGGCGACGATGCCGACGTCGGCGAACTCGCCGTCGTGGCGGGGGACGAGGACCACGCGTTCGTCGGAACCGACGGCGACGGTCAGGGTGATGCCCATCCCGGGGAACACGACGGTGTCTTCGAGCGGAATCAATCTCAACGAGCTCACCTGCATCACTCCAATCTGCGCCGGGTCGCCGCGCTCCGCGCTCCAGGCCCAAGTCTTGCTTACCAAACGTAAGGAACTATACCAGGGATGGTTGCGGGCGCAAGTATCCTCTCGACCGGGGCGGCGAGGAGGCGCCGGTGTGTCGTGCCTCACCTGGATGGCAGTGGATCGGTCGCGGCTTGGCAGTGGGATCGTTCATCCAGGTGGCAGTGAGGTCGTTCGCGGCGTGGCAGCGAATCCTGCCCGGCTGCTGGTCTCGCCGGGCTTGGCCGGCTGACGCGCCGCAGCCACGTGGCGGTGTGGCGTCTGCGGCCGTCGAGCTCGGGTTGCCGGCTGTAGGCCTCGGGGTGGGGCCGACCCAGGTGTCGCCGGTATCGACGGGCCTGGTGGCCGGGCCGTGCGAGGCCGGCTCGCTGTCTGTGAGCGGAAATGGTCACCGGTGCGTCAGCGGAGCGGTTCCCCGCGGCGCCGCTCAGGGCCGCGTCGGGCGGGCCCACGGTGACGGACTCCGAAGCGTACAGACAGAGTATTGCTTGTACGTCTAAGCCTGGTACGGTACATCGTCAGCATGTCCGACAAGCCGACGGTCACCGTCTCCGCGGCGCGAAGTCGCTTGGCCGCGATGATCGACCGCGCCCGCTCCGAACACGAGCCGATCTATCTGGCCCGGCGGGGTCGAAGAGTGGCGGCGTTGATCGACGCGGACGACTTGGACGAGCTTCTCGAGTTGGCGGAGGACATGACGGACATCCGGGCGGCCGAAGCGGCCCGCGAGGAGATGCGGGCGACCGGAGCGGCGCCGATCCCGTGGGAGCAGGTCAAGGCCGATCTCGGCCTGACGTGAGCTACCGCATCAGCCTGTCGCCGGCGGCGGCGCGCCAGCTGCGCAAGTTCGATCCGCAGGTGCGGCGGCGGATCCAGGGGGTGCTCGAGCTTCTCGCCGACGAGCCACGGCCGCCAGCGGCGACTCGGCTTGTCGGGGGTGCGGGCGAGTGGCGAGTCCGGACCGGGGACTACCGCATCATCTACGAGATCGACGACCGGGAACTCCTCGTCCTCGTCCTGAGAGTGGGCCACCGGCGCGAGAGCTACCGGCCTCGATAGCTTAGACTGCTAAGTTAGGATGCTAATATAGTCCTCGTGTCGAGCGCGCTGAGCCACGACCTGCACAAGTTGACGGCCCGGCTCGATCGAGCGGCCGACGGCCTGCTCCGCGGGCACGAGGGGGTCTCCTACTCGCGGTTCCTTTCCTTGTTCGCCGTCCGGGAGGGGGCAACCAGCCAGCGCGAGCTGGCCAGATGGCGGGGCCAGACGGAACCGTCGACGAGTCGGATGGCGGGCATACTCGCCGCGGAAGGATTGCTCGAGGTGACCGCGGTCGCCGGGATGGGCAACCGTCGACGGCTGCGGCTCACCGAGGAAGGCGCCGACCTGGTCGAGCGTTGTTGCCGGCTACTCGAAGGTCGTTTCGAAGAGTTGGTGCGCCGCAGCGGCGTCCCATACACGACCTATCAGCGCGACACGCGGCGACTGCTCGATCAGCTCGCTGCCGAGCAGGACGCCCCGTCGAGCGGCGGGGGCGCAGCATGACGACGCGCGGCAAGGCACGTCTGCGCGTGGCGTCGGCGATCTCCGCCGACGCCACGCCGATCAGCTACTCCTCTGTCGGTGAAGGTCCGGGCTTGATCATCGTCGGCGGCGTCCTGAGCGCCAGCGCCAACTACATCGCGCTGGCCGACGCCCTCGCTGGCAGCTTCGAGGTCCACGTCATGGACCGCAGAGGCCGGCAGGGCAGCGGACCGATGCGCGGGGGGCACTCCATCGACGATGAATGCGCTGACCTGCTGGCCGTCGCTGCGGCCACCGGCGCCACCGCCGTGTTCGGCCACAGCTTCGGTGGCCTCGTCGCGCTCGAGACAGCCCGCCGGCACCCCGTCTTCGATCGGCTCTTCGTATACGAACCTGGCGTGCCGATCCGCGGGCAGTTCGACCTCAGCTGGCTTGACGCGTACCAGCAACGCCTGGAACACGGCGACCGCCGGGGCGCCTTTGCCTGGATGGTCAAGCACGCCGGCTTCGCCCCCCGACCGCTTGGCATCATGCCGCTGTGGTACGTCCGAGCAGTGCTGCGCCTGGCTATCGGCCCCCGCCGGTGGACGACGATGGACCGACTGCTGGAGGCCAATCTCGTGGAGCATCGCATCCAAGCCGCTCTCGACGCGCCTACTGCCGAGCGGTTCTCGTCGATCACCGCCCGGACTGTCCTGCTCGCCGGAACCGAGAGCCCGGGCATGATCGGCCGGGCACTCGTGACCGAGCTCGCCAAGGCGATCCCGGGTGGCAGCGCCGCGGTCCTCTCCGGACTCGGCCACCTCGCCCCGGAAGAGCGACCGAGCGAGATCGCCGAAGCGATTCTCATTCACCGAAGCCGGACCCAGCCGGTCGCTCGGAGCGCTACCGAGACGACCCGCTCCCCCAGTTCGACCCCGGCGACCTGACGCCGCAGGCCGCTCCGCCGAGGATCGCGCCTGGCGGGATGGGATCGAGCGGCCCACAGCTTTCAATTGACCGACGTTCTACAGTCGAGCACGGCGGCCCATGAACGGCGCCGCATCAGTCGCGGGATATCGCTGCGCATGGACCCTCCTCCAATCGTCTTGCCCTGTCATCCGCGTCGCGCCGGTTGGCGACCAGTTGCACTGTCGCCAGTCGCCGGTTCCGTTCGCATCGGGAAGTGCTCCCCTGACTTAGCGGCACACACCCCGAGGATTCGTTGTCGTTTTACTGTGGCGCAGACGTGGTGCATGATGCTGGCCATGGTTCGTCTGCTCGTCGCGGTGTTGGTCGCGGGTTCGCTGTTGGCAGGGCTGTCGAGGACCCATGCGCTGGCGCCGCCGGCCAGGGCGGCCACGTCGTCGGGGGTGGTCGACGTCTATTCGAGTCTGCCGCTTCGGGGTGTTGCGCGTACCCAGGCCGGTTCGCTGGTCAGCGGCATCGAGTTGGCGCTCAGCGCCGCCGGTGGGGTGGCGGGGAACTTTGCCGTGAACTATCAGTCGCTTGACGACTCGACCGCCCGGGCCGGGACTTGGAACCCAGCGACCGTGCTGGCCGACGCGCGCACCGCCGCGCAGGACAGCAAGGCGGTGCTCTACATCGGCGAGTTCAACTCGGGGGCCAGCAAGCTCGCCATCCCGATTCTCAACCAAGCGGGGATCGCGGAGGTCAGCCCATCGAACACCTATGTCGGGCTGACGTCGGGCGGGCCGGGCAGCGCCCCGGGCGAGCCGGAGAAGTTCTACCCGACTGGCTCGCGCAACTTCCTGCGGATCATTCCCAACGACAAGGTCCAGGCCGCCGCGCTGCTTGCCACGATGAAGTCCGACCACTGCGCGAGGGTCGCCGTAGCCAACGACGGCGACACCTACGGTCGGGGCGTGGCCGCGCTGATCGAGTCGCAGAAGCGCGCCTACGAAATCAAGATCTCCAGCAATACGAGGATCAACCCGAGTGCGGGCGACTTCCGGGCGTACGCGCGCAAGATCACGGCCCGGCGCGCCAACTGCTTCGTTTTCAGCGGGATCGTGGCCCATGGCGGCGTGCAGATCACCAAGGACGTCGCTGCGGCGCTACCGAAAGCAAAGATCTACGGGCCCGACGGGATGTGCGTCCCGGCGTGGACGAATGCGGCGTTCGGCGGCGTTGGGCGGCGTATCGCCAAGCGGATCCAATGCACGGTGGCGACACTCGACGTGAGCGCGTACCCGGGCGGCAACGCGTTCCTCGCCGCCTACCGGGCGAAGTACGGGAGCGCCAGTCCCGACCCCTACGCCGTCTACGGGTATGAGGCGATGAAACTCGGGCTGGACACCATCGCCGCGCTCGGCGCCGACGGCAGCGACAAGTCCGCGGTGATCGCCGCGCTGTTCGCGACGAAGAACCGCGCCTCGGTGCTCGGTACCTACGGCTTTGACGCCAACGGCGACACCACCCTCAAGGCATACGGCCTCTACAGACCTGCCAGTGACGGCAACCTGATCTTCGAACGGACCGTCCTACCCTCCAGGTAGACGATCCGACGCGCGAGCGGTGCCTCCCCTGACACCGAGAATCGGAGGGGATGCCCCGACTGCGGCCCCGCGGCCGCGGCCTGGGCGACGCGGTCCGCCTGGTCCGTACCCAGAGAGCGTGTCGGGTCTCCTCCGACGGCTCCTGCGGATCGGCGCTACGGGCTGTTCGCCGTGGGCGGGCAGCTCGGCTGCGTTCACGCGATCCGGCGCCCGCGCGAGGACCGGCGGCGCTCAGCGGAGGATCGTGAAGGCGATCGACTTCGCCCGCGGCCGGGCGGTGACCCTGATGCCGAGGGCGAACACGCCGGCCTGGTAGCGGCCCGGGGGCAGGGGCCGCCCGTTCTCGCCGAAGCCGTTGAAGCCGATGCTCACCCGGCCGGCCGCGGCTTGACGTGGCTGGACGACGAGGGTGACGGTCGCGGTGCAACGCGGGAGGTGTACGAGGGCCGGGCGCGGCGGCCGGCAGTCGCCGGGGCCGAGGAGCCTTCCCGGCTCCCGCCGGAGGATCGTCAGGGTCACCGCGGCGGGCGCGGAGAGCCCGAAGCCGATGCTCGTCCGCGTTCGCCGGGGCCCGGCAGGCACGCGGAACGAGCGGTGGGTCATCGAGAGGTGGCTGATGACCGGGACGGTCGCCGAGAGGTCGCCGCCGACCCGGGCGATCGTCGCGCCGTCGGCGATCCAGATCGCCCCGTCGGGGCCAGTGGTGATGTCGTTCGGGCTCTCCCCGATCTCCGGGGCCAGCGGGAACAGGTCGAGCACCCCGCTCGTCGCCAACCGGCCGATCCCGCCCGGGGCCGACGGCTCGCCCGGCAGGGCCATGCCGGCCTGCGTGAACCACAGCGCACCCTCTGCGCCCAGCGTGATCCCGAACGGGCCCGGCGCCGCCTGGAACTCGGTGACGGCGCCGGTGGCCGACACCCGGCCGATCACGTTGGCGGCCTGCTCGGTGAACCACACCGCCCCATCGGGTCCGGCGGTGATCCCCTCCGGATCCGATCCCGGGCCCAGGCGCCGCCCCGGATACCCCGGGAGCTCGGCGACCGCGTGCGTCGCCGGGTCGATCAGGCCGATCCGCCCGGCGCCGGACTCGGTGAACCACAACGCGCCGCCCGGCCCCGCGGTGATCGCCACGGGGTGCGCGCCGGGCGTGGGCAGGGCGTACTCCCCGACGGTTCCGTCGACCGCGATGCGCCCTACCCGATCACCGGCGAGCTCAGTGAACCAGAGCGCGCCGTCCGGCCCGGTGGCGATGCCGACCGGCTGGCTGCCGGGCGTGACCGGGAACTCGGCGATCACCCCGGCCGTGGTGATCCGGCCGATCCGACTCCCGGCCGCCTCGGTGAACCAGAGCGCCCCGTCCGGCCCAAGGGCGATGCCCACCGGATGGCGGCCCGGCGCCAGCGCGTAGTCGCTGAACATCCCCCCGGTCGTGGCCCGGCCGATCCGATCGGCCGCCGGCTCGGTGAACCAGAGCGCGCCGTCCGGCCCGTAGACGAGCGCCGCGGCCGTCGCCCCCCCGGGAATCGCATACTGCTGAAGGCTCGCCGCGGCCGCCCCGCCCGGCGCGGCCATGCTCGCGGCCACGACCAGCAGGACGACGAGGACCCCGTGATCCGACGACCGCCGCGCGCCTCGCGCCCCCGAGCCGTTCACGACGCGGCCCCGGACGATCCACCCCGGCCGAACCCGCCGCGCCCCCCGAGTCAGCCGCGGCCACCAAGATCGCCTCATGCCCTACCAACGGTCGAGTCGCGGCGATAGTTACGCACACTTCCCGCTCGCGTGTCGGATCGGAGCCAGGCGTCGCCAGCCCACGCGCGCTCGATCCGGTGAAACCACTTGATCGCCTCCACCTCGTTGCCGAGGGCCTGGTCGATGTCACGTCGCGAGCCTTGTCAAGGCCGTCAATCGGCTGACGTTCGTCGAGCGTCACGCCGATGTCAATCGAACCCCGGGCGCCTCGCCCGGACTTCAATTGACAGTCGTGGCTTCAATTGATAGATTCGCATGAATGGCCGTCGACCTGGAGTTGACTCCGAAGCGCAAGCGCCCCGCCGGCGAGCGGTGCTGCGAACCGGTGGTCTATCCCGACGTCGAACGCGGCCAGGCCCTGC